>CAJUQQ010000030.1 GCA_910588175.1 uncultured Oscillibacter sp. | reverse complement strand
GCCACATTTTGATGGTGGCCTGGGCGCTGTAGCCCCGGGTCCGGGCGTCCCGCTCAATGCGCCGCAGGAGCCGGGCGTCGGTGGTGGGGATGCGGTTGTGATCGTCGATGTTCAGCGTGGTGAGACAGCTGATGTAAATTTTATATTTGCTCTCCTTGGGCAGGGAGCGGGTGAATTCGTCGTTGAGGCAGTGGATGCCCTCGATGACCAGCACATCCCCCTCCCCCAGGGTGAGGAAATTGCCGTTGTACTCCCGCTGACCCTTTTTAAAGTTGTAGGTGGGGATCTCCACCGTCTCCCCCTTCAAGAGGCGCACGCAGTCCTCGTTGAACTGCTCCACGTCCATGGCTCCCAGGCCCTCGAAATCGTAATTGCCGTTTTCATCCCGGGGCGTCTTGTCCCGGTTGACAAAATAATTGTCCGTGGCAATGGGATAGGGCCGCAGGCCGCAGGCCCGGAGCTGGGTGGACAGCCGGTGGGAGAAGGTGGTTTTGCCGGAAGAGGAGGGCCCGGCGATCATGACGAAGCGGACCTCCTTCCGGGACGCGATTTCGGCGGCGATGTCGCCGATCTTTTTCTCCATCATGGCCTCGTGGGCCAGAATCAGCGGCGTGGCGCCGCCCCGGGAGATGGTGGTGTTCAGCTCCGCCACGTTGGAGACGTTCAGCGCCTCGGCGCGGAGAGTGGAGTTGTAAAGCTCCCGGAAAACCTTGCGGGAGGGGTTGAAATCTCCCAGGTGGCTGGGGTCCTTTTGCGTCGGCAGGCGGATGATGAAGCCGTTTTCGAACAGCTCCAGGCCCAGGCACTTGATATAGCTGGTGTCCGGCACCATGTAGCCGTAAAAGTAGTCCACAAAGCCGTCCAAGGAGTAGACGTTGACATGGGAGTTGATCCGGAAGCTGAGAAGCTGGGCCTTATGGACCAGCCGGGTCTTGCGAAAGAGATCAATGGCGTCGTCGGTGTTGAGCGTCCGTTTCTCAATGGGCAGCGCTTTGGCGGACAGCTCCCGCATGCGCTCCTCCACCCGGTCCAGCAAGGCCTGGTCCAGGGTGAAATTGCCCTTGGCCAGGATAAAGAGGGCGTTGCTGAGGGAGTATTCCACGGAAATGCGCTCCACATTCTCCCGGCCCACCACATCGTAAAAGCCCTTGAGCATCAGGAAGACCGCGCTGCGCTCATAGGTCTGGAACCCGGGCCTGTCCTGGGCGGTGACCATCCTCAGCGAGCACTCCCGGTCCAAGACCTTGTGGAGCTCGCAGAGCTTCCCGTCCCGGTTGACCAGCAGGATATCACAGGGGAACTGGTCCTGAAAGTCCGCCGCGATGGCCCGGTAGGCCGTACCGCGGGGATAGCTGCACTCCTTACCCTCCACGGTAACCTTGATCATTCTCGTTTCTTCCATAGGATGGCCTCCTTTATGTATGAATTCCCCGAAGGGGAAGCGGACTGCCGGACGGCCCGCCGCGTCTCTTTCTATCATACGACATCTCGCCGGAAAAAACAAGGGTCAAACCCGCTTCCCGGCAGGAATCCGGCGGCGGCGGCGATACTCCACGGGGCTGACGCCCTCCAGCCGCCGGAAGCTCTGGGAAAAGTAACTGAGGGAGGAAAAGCCCAAAATCTGCGCGATCTGAGAAATGCTGTGGTCCGTTTCCCGCAGCAGAAAGCGGCTCTCCTCAATCCGGCGGGAGATCAGATAGTTGATCGGGGAGACGCCGAACTCCCGCTGAAAGGTATGGGCCAAATAATATTTATTCAGATGGGCCAGCCCGGCCAGCTGGTCCAGGGTCAGATTTTCCTTGAAGTGATTGTCGATATAGCGCCGGACCAGGCCGCATTCCCGGCTGGAGCGGGGCCCGGCCGCCTCGCCGGACAGGGCGATGTCCCCCTGACGGCTCAGGCGGATCAGCACCACGTCCATCAGATTCCGGCACACCCGCTCATAGCCCGGCTGGGCCTGGGCCGCCTCCTGGAGCATCATGCGCAGGCAGCCCATCAGTTCCTCCCAGTCCGTGTGGAGGTGCACCATGGAATAGCCCTCCGCCCCGGCCAAGGTCCCCAGGCCCTCCACGCCCAGCACCGTGTATTCCAGCGGGCTCTCCAGCTGGCTGACCTCGGTATGGGGGACGTTGGCGTTGACAATGACCACATCCCGGATGGTCACGGGGATGTCCTCCTGCTGGGTCCGGAAGCGGCCATGGCCCCCGGTGATAAAAAACAGCTCCGCGCAGCCGTGGGTGTGGAGGCTGGAGTTCCACTCCCGGCTGTACTGCGCCCGGGAGACATAGGCCAAGCTGGCCGGTCCCGCCGGGACCGGGTTCTCCCGCTGAAAAGCGTATTGCCGCTGGCTCATGGACATTCCTCCCTCCGGGGCGCAATTTTTTGAAAATTGGAAGCACTCCCGCCTGTCCTCCATTATAGCGCCTTTCTCCCTCCGGCGCAACTTTCTATAAAAAAATTTTCCTGTCCTGGCAGGATTTTGTAGCCGCGGCGAACAGCCGCCCAGAGAAGATCGCGAAATTATAAATTATACCCAAAAGCAGCCCTGGTATCCCATGAAAATTGGGGCAAATTGTAAAGAGAGCAAGATGTCTAAAAAGTTCCGCAAGATCGGGATTGCCTTCCCAGGGGGAAACCCGTTATACTGAATCTTGTAAGGCCGGAAACCGGTCTGTGGAAACCCCTACATTATAAGGAGGTATTACCATGAAGAAGTTTTTCAGTCTCTTGCTGACTCTGGCCCTCGTGCTGTCCCTGGCCGCCTGCGGCGGCGGGAAGGACACCGGGACCACCACCCCGCCCCCCGCTGATTCCAGCAGCTCCGGCGATACCCAGACCCCGCCGCCCGCCGAGGACGTGACCATCACCGTGGCCGCCCTGGCCTCCGGCTATGAGGAGGCCTATCCCGGCATGTGGCAGGAGGTCTGCGACGCTTTCACCGCCGAGACCGGCGTGAAGGTCAACCTGATCTGCGACAAGAACCTGGAGGATGTCATCGGGCCCTCTATGCAGGGCGGCGACTTCCCCGACGTGATTCACCTGGCCACCGGCCGTGAGAAGGGCCTCACCGAGCAGTTCATCAAGGACCGCAACATCGCCGAGCTCACCGACGTGCTGTCCATGACCATCCCCGGCGAGAGCGCCAAGGTCTCCGACAAAATCGTCGGCGGCTTCACCGACACCTCCGTCACCAACCCCTACGGCGACGGTGTGACCTATCTGGCCCCCATGTTCTACTCCCCCTGCGGCCTGTTCTACAACGCGGGCCTCTTTGAGGAGAAGGGATGGACCGTTCCCGCCACCTGGGACGAGATGTGGGAGCTGGCCGAGAAGGCCCAGGCCGAGGGCAGCTACCTCTTCACCTATCCCACCACCGGCTATTTTGACGCCTTCCTGTACGCTCTGATGTACTCCGTGGGCGGCGCCGACTTCTTCAACAAGGCCACCACCTATGCCGAGGGCATCTGGGACACCCCCGAGGCCCAGCAGTGCTTCGACATCATCGCCAAGCTGGCCAGCTACACCAACCCTGTCACCCCCGCCCAGGCTAACGACCAGGACTTCACCCAGAACCAGCAGCTGGTGCTGGACAACAAGGCCCTGTTCATGCCCAACGGCACCTGGATCGTCGGCGAGATGGCCGAGGCTCCCCGGGCCGAGGGCTTCAAGTGGGGCATGACCGCCCTGCCCGCCGCCAAGGCCGGCGGAAACGGCGCCAGCTATTGCTGGCTGGAGCAGGCGTGGATTCCCGCCGCCGCTCCCAACCTGGACGCCGCCAAGCAGTTCGTGGCCTTCCTGTACACCGACGCGGCCTGCGCCATCTTCGCCAAGGGCGGCGCGGTGCAGCCGGTTCCCGGCCTGACCGACAACCTGGAAGGCGACAACAAGATGTTCTACTCCATCTATGACAACGGAGCCGACGCGGCCATGGGCAACTTCGCGGCCTACAACGCCGTGGCGGGCCTGGGCACCGTCCGCGAGGTCTTCCTGGATCCCGTCAACGGCCTGGTGAACGGAAGCGTCACCGTGGACCAGTGGGTCAGCGATGTGAAGGCCGCCAGCGATCAGATGCGGGCCAACATCATGGGATAAGCGCCCCTCCAAAACCGCATAGTCCGTAACCGTGGGCGGCGGCGAGTGTTTCTGCTCGCCGCCGCCCCGTGCCGTTTCCACAGCTTTCGAAAGGAGTGGTTCCATGCGCAGCAGCAAAAGCCGGGGGCGGTTTCTCGCCCTGTGCGTCGCCCCGGCGGTGATTCTATACTTCGTCTTCATGATCCTGCCCACCCTGAACGTGTTCCGCATGTCCCTTTTCGAGCGGGGGGCTTACTCCCCCACGGAAACCTTCGTCGGCATGGCGAACTTCCAGGCGCTTTTTAAAGATGTCAAATTCATCTCCTCCATGCAGAATACCATCCTGCTTATCGTCACCGTCACCCTCATCACCTTTTTCTTCGCCATCGTCTTCGCGGCGATTCTGACCCGGGAGAAAATCAAAGGGCAAAACTTCTTCCGCATTGTCTTCTACATCCCGAACATCCTCTCCGTGGTGGTCATTGCCGGCATCTTCTCCGCCATCTACAAGCCGGAGAACGGCATGCTGAACAGCATCCTTTCCTTCTTCAAGGGGGAGACCGTCATGGTCCTCTGGAAGGATCAGCCCATGGTCATCGTCAGCGTCATCATTGCCATGGTCTGGCAGGCCATCGGCTATTACATGGTAATGTACATGGCCTCCATGTCCGCCGTGCCCGAGAGCCTCTATGAGAGTGCGGGCCTGGACGGCGCGGGTCGTCTGACGCAGTTTTTCCAGCTGACCCTGCCTCTGATCTGGACCAACATCCGCACCACCCTGACCTTCTTCATCATCTCCACCATCAACATGGCCTTCCTCTTTGTCAAGGCCATGGTGGCCAAGGGCATGGCCGACGTGGGCCTGAGCTTCATGTACGCCCAGAAGGACGCCGGGCTCTACGGCTACTCTATGGCGGCGGGCGTGGTGATCTTCCTGTTCTCCTTCCTGCTCTCCGCTCTGGTAAACTGGGTGACGAAGCGGGAAGTCCTGGAGATGTAAGTCTTCTTGGAAGAAGACAAACGGAACTTGAACGCGCTCTTGCGTCCGGCGGTTTTCCAAACCGCCTTTATAGGGAGGTATGTACATGGCAAAAGAGAAAAAGGGACTCTCCGGCGAGACCCTGTATAAAATTTTCATCTACGTGGTCCTGATTACCCTGGCCGTGGTCATCATCGTGCCGGTGGCCTGGGTCTTCCTGGCCTCCATCAAGCAGAACAGCGAATTCTACGGCAACCCCTGGGCCCTGCCCGCCGGGTTCTATTGGCAGAACTTTGTGGACGCCTGGAACTCCGCCAGCATGGGCAGCTATATGCTCAACTCCGTTCTGGTCACGGCGCTGTCCCTGGCCCTGCTGCTGGTGATCGCCCTGCCCGCGGCCTACTGTCTGGCCCGCTTCCGCTTCCGGGGAAGCCGCTTCCTGAACACCTGCTTTATGGCGGGCCTGTTCATCAACGTGAACTACATTGTGGTGCCGATCTTCCTGATGCTCCGGGATGGGGACGCGTGGCTGAAAAACCTCATGGGAAACGGATTCCTGCTGAACAACCTGGTGGTGCTGGCGGTGGTGTACGCCTCCACGGCTCTGCCCTTCACCATCTACCTGCTCTCCGGTTACTTCGCCACCCTGCCCCACGATTTCGAGGAGGCCGCCTACATTGACGGCGCGGGCTACGGACAGGCCATGATCCGCATCATCTTCCCCATGGCTCAGCCCTCCATCATCACCATTATCCTTTTCAACTTCCTCTCCTTCTGGAACGAGTACATCATCTCTATGACGCTGATGAGCAGCGCCCAGGGACAGAAGACTCTGCCGGTGGGCCTTTTGAACCTGATGCAGGCCCAGCAGTCCTCGGCGGAGTATGGTATTCTCTATGCCGGTCTGGTGCTTGTGATGCTGCCCACGCTGATTCTCTATATGTGCGTGCAGAAGAAGCTGACCCAGGGCATGACCGTGGGCGGCCTGAAAGGATAGTCCTTTTCTTGAAAGACAGGGGGCTCTCAGCCGGCGCGAAGCGGGAGCTTTAGAGCCTCGAAGCCGCTTGCGGCAAAGGACCAACGAACCTTCGCTCCGTTTGTCCGGCAACGCGCCAAGCCGGAGCGGGGGCAACACGGCGATTTCTTGAGAGGGGATTTTTATGAAATTTTGGAAAGAGCATACCGGCCTGCGTGCGCTGTTTATCGCGGGATTCTTCTTCGCGGGGCTGGCCCTGGTAATCTATGGCTGGACTCTCACAGGTCAGATGAAGGGCCTGGGACTGATGATCCTGGGCGTAATCCTGCTGCTGGCGGCACTGATGGTCTATAACAAGCCCTTCGAGGGCGACAAAGGACCTGGACTCTAAGGAGTGTAATACATGAGTGATTTACAAAACAAAGGCCGGGTGACCATTCCCACCGACGTGGACGTGGTTCCCGAGACCCTGGCCCTGCTGGAGCGCTGGGGCGCCGACGCCATCCGGGACTGCGACGGCACGGACTATCCCGAGGAATTGAAGTCCGCCGACGCCAAGGTCTATGCCACCTACTACACCACCCGAAAGGACAACGCCTGGGCCAAAGCCAACCCCGACGAGGTCCAGCAGTGCTACATTATGACCGCCTTCCACACGGCGGCGGGGGGCCCTCTGTCCATCCCGCTGCTGAAGGGCGTCAGCGAAGAGCTTTTAAAGGTCAACGACCGGGACGACGTAAAGCGCTGGTGGGAGGTCATGGACCGCACAGCGGGAGAGCCTCTGGCTCCGGAGAAGTGGGACTACGAGGCCGAAAGCGGCGCGGTGGTCATTCCCGCGCCGGAGGCCTTCCATGACTATACCGTCAGCTTTCTGGCCTATCTCATCTGGGACCCGGTCCACATGTACAACGCCGTCACCAACGACTGGAAGGACTTTGAGCACCAGATCACCTTCGACGTTCGCCAGCCCAAAACCCGGAAATTTACCATGGAGCGGCTGCGGAAATTCATCCAGGACCATCCATATGTGGACGTGATCCGCTACACCACCTTCTTCCACCAGTTCACCCTGATCTTCGACGAGTTGAAACGGGAGAAATATGTGGACTGGTACGGCTACTCCGCCTCCGTCTCCCCCTATATTCTGGAGCAATTCGAACGGGAGGCCGGTTACAAATTCCGGCCGGAATTCATCATTGACCAGGGGTACTATAACAACCAGTATCGGGTTCCCTCTAAGGAGTTCCTGGACTTCACGGCTTTCCAGCGCCGGGAGGTGGCCGCGCTGGCAAAGGAAATGGTCGATCTTACCCACGAGCTGGGCAAGGAAGCCATGATGTTCCTGGGAGACCACTGGATTGGCACGGAGCCCTATCTGGAGGAATTCAAGTCCATTGGCCTGGACGCCGTGGTGGGCAGTGTCGGCAACGGGTCCACCCTGCGCCTGATTTCCGATATTCCCGGCGTAACGTATACCGAGGGGCGGTTCCTGCCCTACTTCTTCCCGGATACCTTCCACGAGGGCGGTGACCCGGTGAAGGAGGCCCGGGAGAACTGGGTCACCGCCCGGCGGGCCATTCTGCGCAAGCCCATTGACCGCATCGGCTACGGCGGGTATTTGAAGCTGGCCTGTGAATTTCCGGAGTTCATCCGTTATGTGGAGTCCGTCTGCAAGGAATTCCGGGAGCTGTACGGCCACATCAACGGGGCCAAGCCCTACTGCTCCAAAAGGGTGGCGGTGCTGAACTGCTGGGGCCGGGCCCGGTCCTGGGGCTGTCACATGGTCCACCACGCCCTGTATCAGAAGCAGAATTACTCCTACGCCGGAATCATCGAGGCCCTATCCGGCGCGCCCTTCGACGTGCGTTTCCTCAGCTTTGACGAGCTGAAGGAAGACCCTCACGCTCTGGACGGCGTGGACGTACTGCTGAACATCGGCGGCGGAGACACCGCCCACACCGGCGGAACCGTCTGGGAGGACCCGGCCATTTCCGCCGCTGTGAAGAGATTCGTCTGGAACGGCGGCGGCTTCCTGGGCGTAGGCGAGCCCTCCGGCCACCAGTACCAGGGCCGCTACTTCCAGATGGCCCCAGTGCTGGGGGTGGAAAAGGAGACCGGCTTTACGCTGGGCTATGACAAGTACAACTGGGACGAGCATCCGGAACACTTCATCCTGGCGGACGCAAAAGCTCCCGTGGACTTCGGCGAGGGCCAGCGGAGCGTTTACGCCCTGGAAGGGGCGGAGGTGCTGGTTCAGCGGGAGAAGGAGGTCCAGCTGGCGGTAAACGCCTTCGGCTCCGGCCGGGGGGTGTACATCTCCGGCCTCCCCTACTCCTTTGAAAACTGCCGCCTGCTTCACCGGGCTATCCTCTGGGCCTCTCACGGGGAGAACAGCCTGGAAACGTGGTACTCCTCCAACTGTCACGCGGAGGTCCACGCCTATGTGGAGAGCGGACGCTTCTGCGTGGTCAACAACACCTATGAGCCCCAGAACACCACGGTGTACCGGGGCGACGGGTCCAGTTTCCCCCTGGAGCTGGCCGCCAATGAGATCCGCTGGTACGAGGTATAACCAAACGAAGGCGGGCCATATGCTACGGCATATGGCCCGCCTTAGAGCCTGTATTCGCACAGGCTGAGTACAGGTTCTTTGTTTCAGCTCCCATAAGTTCCGGAGGCGGATATGACAGATTCCATAAGGAGCTTATGGAAAAATTATGCATTTTGCATCTTACTTTTTGCCTGGATTCGTATTTTAATATAGATGTGAGGAGATTGCCGCGGCGGGCTTCCGCCGTCCCAACAGAGAGGAGAAACTTATGGAGAACAAGCTGAACCGGTTTGTGGAGGCCATCCAGGACGCGCCGGTCATTGCCGCCGTGAAAAACGACGAGGGACTGGACCAAGCCCTGGCCTCCGACAGCAGGGTGGTTTTTTTGCTCTACGGAACCATACTGAACATCAAGGAGCTGGTCCAGCGGGTGAAGGAGTCGGGAAAGCTGGCCTTCATCCACATTGATCTTGTGGAGGGCATGTCCGCCAAGGACATCTCCGCCGAGTACATTTCCAGCCGCACCGAAGCGGACGGCATCATCTCCACCCATCCCAACCTGATTCGCCGGGCCCGGGAGCTGGAGCTTTTGACCATCCAGCGCTTTTTCATGCTGGATTCCCTTTCCTTTGCCAATGTCCTGCGGCAAAGCTCCAACGCCGACGTGGTGGATGTTCTCCCCGGCGCCATTACCAGCGTCATCCGCCATCTGGTGCGGGAGGTCCATCAACCGTTGATCGCCAGCGGCCTGCTGCTGGAGAAAGCCGACGTGGTGGCCGCGCTTTCCGCCGGGGCTTCGGCGGTGTCTACCACCAGCGAGCAGCTCTGGTCTGTGTAGCCGGTCAGGTTTTCTTACGCCGCCTCATCCGCTTCATCCTCCGCAGCAGGCGCACCACCGGGGCGCTCCGGCCCTGGAAGGTCTGGTCCGTCTTCTCCTCCAGGAAGTTTCGGAATGCCTCTTCCCGCTCCCCCAGAGCAGCCTTGGGGAGCATGTAGCCGCCGTAGCGGTCCCGGAAGACATAGAAGTATTCCCGGTCCTCCCCCAGGCGGAAGATATCGGCGTAGGCCAGGGGCTTCCCCAGGGGCTTTTCTTCCGGCAGGGAGATGATCTCCATGGCCTTTTTCTTGAAAACGTAGCGGGAGGCGGGGAAGTCCTGCCCGCTTTCCCGCAGCTGCTTGCTCAGCTTGTGGGCGGTGTGGTTGGCGGCGCTGTAGGTGCTGGTAACCAGATAGCAGCCATACGCTGTAATCAGCACGCCCCACCACTGGGAAAAGTTTACGACTCCCAAAACCACCAGTCCCAGGCTCAGCATCGACCGGGCCACCCGGTTCCCCATGCAGAAGAGGTCGTACTGCATATGAGCCAGAGCCTCGAAGCTCTTTTCCGTGTGCCGCATCTCCACCTGGTATTCCATGACGTTACGCTCCATTTCGCAAGATATTTATGATGGGAAAGGCCCGAGGGGGAACGCCCCCTCGGGTCTTTTTTCTTGTTTACATAGCGGCGGGACCGTAGATCAGATCCGGAACGATGGTTATCAGCACCGGGCAGAAGGTCAGCAGAATCAGCACGATGAAAAGGCTGAGTATGAATGGCCAGACCTCTTTCAGGAAGTCGCTGATGGGGCACTTCGTAATGCCGCAGGTGGTGAACATCATGGAGCCGAAGGGAGGCGTAATGCCGCCGATCATGATGTTGACAATGGCCACCAGGCCGAAGTGGTACACGTCGATGCCCAGCGTCCGGGCCACGGGCAGCAACAGCGGCGTGATAATCATCAGGGCCGCGCCGCCCTCCAGGAACATGCCCATGATCAGCAGCACCAGGTTGCACAGCAGCATGAAGACCCACTTGTTGTCCGTCAGGTTCAGCACGCCGCTGGCCACGATCTTGGGCAGGTTGATCCAGCTCATGTATTGGCCGAAGACGTTGGCGGAGACCATGATCAGCACCACGCTGGAGGTTCCGGCGATGGTATCCATCAGAATGGGAATCAGGTGCTCCCGGAAGCTCAGCTTCCGATAGACGAACTTGCCGATGACCACGGCGTACAGCACGGCGAAAGCGCCGCCCTCGGAGGGGGTGAACCAGCCGAAGCGCATGCCCAGGATGATGCCGAAGGGGAAGAACAGGCCCCAGAAGGAGATAAACGCCTGCTTCAAAATGACCTTCGCCGGGGGGAACTTATCCCGGGTAGTGGGATAGTTCCGCTTGTTGGCGATGATGGCCACGGTAATCATCATGGAAATCGCCATCAGGATGCCGGGAACGTAGCCCGCGGCAAAGGTCCGGCCCAGAGACGCCTGGGCGATCAGGGTGAAGACGATGAGGTTGACTCCCGGCGGAATGACGGGGGTGGCCGCCGAGGAAGCCGCCGTGATGGCGGCGGAGAAGGACTTGGAATAGCCCCGCTTCTCCATCTCGGGCACCAGCATCTTGGACTGCATGGCGCAGTCCGCGTTGGCGGAGCCGGAGCAACCGCCCATCAGCATGGACAGCAGCACGTTCACCTGGGCCAGGCCGCCCTTCATGTGGCCGGTGACGCACTCACAGAAGTCCATCAGCTTGTCGCTGATGCCGCCGAAGTTCATTACCGAGCCGGACATGATGAAAAACGGAATGGCCAGCATGGAGAAGGACTGGGTGGAGTTCATCACCTTCTGGAGAATCAGGAAGGGCTGAGAGGTGGTGTCGATGAACAGGAAATAGAAGAAGGTGGAGCCAAACAGGGAGTAGACGATGGGCATGCCCAGGAAGTACAGGATGAACACCAGGAAAATGGGCAGCATCGCGGTAAAGGTCAGGGTCATTCCACAGTCGCCTCCTTGTCTTTGATGATGTGCAGGCGGTCCTTCAGCAGGAAGTACACCTGGTAAAGGGTGGAAAGGCCGAAACCAATGGGCACGGCAATTCCCGTCCACCACTTGGGAACCCGCAGCAGGTCCGTCATGGCGACTTTCAAAACGCCCCGGGAGAAGATCAGGCTGTAGACATACTGGCTGCTGACAATGGTGAGCATGATGAGCACCAGCAGCTCCACAACGCTCATAATGTCCTGCACAATGGGCTTGGATTTGCCGGGGAGGATGTTGACCAGGATGTCTACGCCCAGGTGGGAGTGCTTGCGGTGGGCATAGGCGCTTCCGATGAACACCGTCCAGACGAAGAGGCTGGTGACAACCTCCTCGCTCCATTGGAGGGGACTGTTTAGGAAGCGGCGGAAGATGATATTCGTGTTGACCAGGATGACGCACAAGGTCAGCGTGGTGCCGGTAATAATGGCATCTAAATTGAGGATGATGCCTTTTAGGGTGATTTTCCGTTTCTCTTCCATATTATAAGCTCATTTCTTTCACGAATATTGCGGCGGCATTTACAGGCGGGAAATCCGGTTTCTCGCCTGTAAATACGGCCTCGAACACTCCTGACAGGCTGCCCGGTAACACCGGGCAGCCTGTGCGGGGTTTAAAGCCCGCGGTTTCGGGCTCTTTCTTCGGGTCAGCCGTTGTTGGCGCGATAATCGTTGATGAGTTCTACCAGCTTGCCGCGGAGAGTGGGATCGGCGCCGTACTCCTCGCAGATCCAGTCATAGACCGGCTCGCAGGCGGCGGTGAAGGCGTCCAGATCCACTTCGTTCCAAGTCACGCCCTGGCTGGCCAGCATCTCCTTCTGGGTGTCCTCGTCCTCACGGCAGGAGGTCTGCTCCCACATGCCGCACTCATAGGCGCACTCATCCAGGATATCCCGCCACTTGGTGGGGATGGACTGATAGAGGTCCTCGGGCATGAACAGCCAGCGGGTGGCGATCAGGTGGTTGGTCAGGGCGACCTTCTTCACCAGCTCATAGGGCGCGCCCGCGCCGGAGAGGGTGGAGGTGGAGCCCTCGAAGCCCTCGACCACGCCGGAGGAGATGGCGGACAGGCACTCGGTGAAGCTCATGGGGACGGGGGTGGCGCCCAGGCACTCCAGAGTCTTGGTGAACAGAGCGGAGGAGGTGGCCCGGAGCTGGTGGCCCTTCAGATCCTCGGGGGTCTTAATGTCCAGGTTGGTGACCACGCTGCGGAAGCCGAAGGAATAGTGGGTATCCAGAATGTGGATATTCTCGGCGGCCAGACGGTCGCACACATCCTTGACCAGGTCGGACTCCATGACGTAGTTATACTCTTCGTCGCTGTTGTACAGCATGGGGCCGATCAGGGTGGCGGCGTCGCCCACGTAGTCGGCGAACAGGGAGGGCTCTTCCAGGCCCATCCAGTTGGCGTTGTTGACCGCCTGGGTGACGGAGTCGCCGTAGCAGTCCAGCTCGTTCTGGCCGTAGTAGGTCACGGTGATATGGCCCTCGGTGCGCTCGGTGATCATCTCAGCCAGCTTCTCGGAGGCCTTGTAGTTCCACTCGGTGGGCTGGAACACGTTTGAGAACTTGATGTCCAGGTAGAAGTTGTCGGCATCCTCGTCGGAGCCGCCGGAGGGCTGGGCGTCGCCGGAAGACTGGGTATCTCCGCCGCCGGAGGGCTGCGTATCCCCGCCGCCGTTTCCGCCGCAGGCGCACAGCGAGAGCAGCATCAGCATGGTCAGCAAGAGTGCGAAAACCTTTTTCATGTTCAATCTCTCCTTTTAATTTATGTCTGCGATCACGTCTCCCACCGAATCAAACCAGAAGTCGCGAATCACACAAAAATATTGTACAGCATTCAAAGGGATTTGTCAATAAAAACCCAAAAATCATGAACAATTTTTTAAATCCTCGTACAAAATAACTAAAATCAAAACCGTTTTTGCACAAAGCAAACCGTTCATCCCATCTTTTCCAGGATTTCCCGGATGTCCCGGTACGTCTCCGAGGGCCGAACGCCGTACTTCTCCACATCCGCCGGAACCCCCTCCCCCGAAAGGACGAAGGCGGTGTCAATTCCGGCCCGGACACCGCAGGCGATGTCGGTGTAAATCCGGTCGCCCACCATCACAGTTTCCTCCTTGGAGCAGCCCCAGCGGTCCATGGCCAGCAGCGCCATTTCCGGCTCCGGCTTGCCGATGACCTTGGGCCTACGCCCCGTGGCCCGGAAAAGCATCTCGCACACCGAGCCGCAGTCCGGCACGGAGCCCCAGGCCGTGGGACAGACCCAGTCCGGGTTGGTGGCGATAAAGTCCACCTTGGGGTCCCCCAGCAGGATGCAGGCGTCCTCCAGTTTTCGGAAGGTCAGCTCCGTGTCGAAGCCGCAGACCAGGAGGGAGATCCCCTCCTCCCGCTTGTCGGTAATCCGGAAACCCGCCTCGCTGAGCTGCTGGCGGAAGGTCCGGGTGCCGAAAGCGTAAATCAGGGCCTCATCGTATTTCCCCCGGAGGTACCAGATCAGGGCGTCGGTGGAGGTGAGGAAATCCTCCTCTACCGCGTCAATGCCCATTCCACGGAGACGCTCCACATAGGCCGTCACCCCTCGGGAGGAGTTGTTGGTGGCGAACAGATAGCGTCCGCCCCGCTCCCGCACCCGGCGGAGGAAATCCAGCGTTCCGTCGAAAAGCCGGTCCCCCAGGTAGATGGTGCCGTCCATGTCCAGGAGAAAGAGTTTTTTCCTCGCGAGATCAATCATCGCTTACAGCCGGGCGACGCCGGATTTGCGGGCGGCCTCGGCCACGGCCTTGGCCACGGCGGGACCCACCCGCTTGTCAAAGGCCTTGGGGATGATGTAGTCGGCGGACAGCTCCTCGTCGGAAATCAGGCCGGCCAAGGCTTCGGCGGCGGCCATTTTCATCTCCTCGTTGATGTCGCTGGCCCGCACGTCAAAGGTGCCCCGGAAGACGCCGGGGAACGCCAGAACGTTGTTGATCTGGTTGGGGAAGTCGCTGCGGCCGGTGGAGATCACCGCCGCGCCGCCGGCCTTGGCGTCGTCGGGGAAAATCTCCGGCGTGGGGTTGGCGCAGGCAAAGACGATGGCGTCCTTGTTCATGGTTTTTACCATCTCGGTGGTAACGGTGCCCGGAGCGGAGACGCCGATGAACACGTCCGCGCCCACCAGGGCTTCGGCCAGGGTTCCGGCCTGCTTCTCCAGGTTCGTCACCTGGGCCATCTCTTCCTTAATCCAGTTCAGGCCTTCCCGCCCCTGGTAAATAGCGCCCTTGCGGTCGCACATCACCACATTCTTGAAGCCCGCGGACAGCAGCAGCTTCACGATGGAGATGGCGGCGGCGCCCGCGCCGGAGGTAACCACCTTCACGTCTTCCTTTTTCTTGCCCACCACCTTCAGCGCGTTGGTCAGGCCCGCCAGGGTGATGATGGCGGTGCCGTGCTGGTCGTCGTGGAAGATGGGAATGTCGCACTTTTCCTTCAGCTTCCGCTCGATCTCGAAGCAGCGGGGGGCGGCGATATCCTCCAGATTGATGCCGCCGAAGGAGCCGGACATCAGCCACACGGCGTTGACAAACTCATCCACATCATGGGTCTTCACGCAGAGAGGGAAGGCGTCCACGTCGCCGAAGGCCTTGAACAGCACGCACTTGCCCTCCATGACGGGCATGCCCGCCTCGGGGCCGATGTCGCCCAGACCCAGGACGGCGGAGCCGTCGGTGATGACGGCGCAGAGGTTGTGCCGCCGGGTGAGCTCATAGCTCTTGCTGATATCCTTCTGAATCTCCAGGCAGGGCTGGGCTACGCCGGGGGTATAGGCCAGGCTCAGGTCATCCTTGGTCTCCACGGGGACGGTGGCAACGACCTCAATTTTTCCTTTCCACTCGCCGTGGAGCCGGAGAGATTCCTTCGCGTAATCCATAATATCCGTTCCTCCTACTTATTTCTGATCCTCAAAGGGGAAGTGATAGGGCAGGTTCAGCTTATCCCGGATCTCAATGATCTCCTTCTGGATGGTGTCGCCCACGGGCACGCCCTTGTCCTTGCGCTCCTGCCAGGCCAGCCATTCTTTCTCGCCGGCGGTGTAGATGCGCTCCGCACCGGGGGCCTTTTCGGAAGCCCGGAGACCCCGGCAGATGCCGCCGGCGGTCTTCTTGAAGGTGTCCAGCCCCATGAAAAACTCAGGGTTGATGACAAAGAAGAAGTGGCCCAGGCGGTACATCTGGTTGCTGCCGTCGGCGGCCTTGCCGCTGAGGTCCTTCATGAAGGGTCCTCCGGCCAGGGCGGCGGAGAGGATCTCCACGATGGTGGTGAAGCCGTAGCCCTTATAGCCGCCGGTGGCCTCGCCCAGGCCGCCCAGAGACAGCAGGGCGCAGTTCCCGGCCCGCATCTCTTTGAGAATCTCGCCGGAGTCGCTCATTGTGCCGCCATCCTTGGTGACCACCAGGCCCTCGGGGGTGGGTTTGCCGCTGCGGGCGTAGAACTCGATTTTGCCGTTCTGGATGGTGGAGGTGGCGCAGTCGAAGTTGAAGGGGAACTCCTCGTCGGTGGGCATGGTGAAGGTCAGGGGGTTGGTGCCCATCATGGGCTCCACGCCCCAGGTGGGGGCCACGGAGGGCCGGGCGTTGGTGCCGGTGATGCCGATCATGCCGGCCTTTTCCGCCATGGTGGTCCAGTAGCCCGCGATGCCGTAGTGGGTGGAATTGAAGACCGCGCCGCCGGCCATGCCGTATTTGGCGGCCTTTTCAATCAGCATTTCCATCATGTGGTAGCTGGCCACCATGCCCATGCCGTTGTTGGCGTCCATTACCACGGTGGTGGGGGTGTCTTTTACGATGTCCATCTTGGTCTCCGGGAGCAGGGTCCCGTTGACGATGCGGTCAATATAAATCGGCTTGAAACGGTTGCAGCCGTGGCTCTCGATGCCCCGGCGGTCGGATTCCAGCAGAACATCCGCGCAGATCTTCGCGTCGTCTTCGGGTACGCCGTAGCCTTTAAAAGCGTCGATGAGAAAGCGGTTCATCAGGTCCCAGGATACATAGGGTCTCGTTTCCATGATTCCAATCTCCTTTTTTCCATTTTTTGGGCGCTTAATATATGCAAAAAGAGCGCAATAACCACACCGTACTGGGCAGTTATCACACTCATCTCACATACTCTGTTCGTAGTAAGCTGTCATCAGTGATTACAGTATAACAGGCCTTTGTGCGTATTGCAAGAATCAATTTTCTTCTTCCCAAACCCGCTTGTACGTTTTAGACAAAGCGCTACTCCGGCAAGCAGTTCCGCCGGTTCAGCGCCGGAAAAGCCCGGTTCCGCAATCGTTTACTCTAAAATTTTTTGTACAATATAGCAATAGCTCCCAACGACTCCGGGAGAAAGCTCCTTCCCTCCCTTTGTCCGACGGATTCTATTCCAGGCTTTTGTCCTGTTTTTCTCCTGTCCGGCGGGTTTTTTCCGATATTATCCCATAAAATCTTTACTGAACTGGAAAAATCTCACAAAAAGCCCTCGACGAAATTTCCTTTTTCTGCTATACTGGACTTTGATAAGACAGGCTCCCGCAGCGGAGGCGGCGTTTCTCCTCCCCTGCGGCAAACGGAAAGCCTTCCATGTTCAGGGGACTTCGACGTAAGGGCAGGCAACGGAAACAGAAAGGAACAGGTACACATGGATCACACTCAGCTCAGCGTTTTGGACTTGTCCATCATTGGACTCTATCTGGCCGCCATGGTGGCGGTGGGCGTCTATTTTGTCCGGCGCATCAAAAACACCGGCGATTACTACGTCGCGGGCCGGTCCCTGGGCCCCCTGGTGATGATGGCCACCGTCTGCGCCACCATCATCGGCGGCAGCGGCCTTATGGGCCGGGCGGGCGTCGCCTACTCCAGCGGCTTCAAGGCGGTGCTCACCGCGATTCCCTATCTTTTGGGCATGTTCATCTTCTCCGGCATCGCCGGGAAGATTTCCGATATCGGCATGAAATACAACGTGACCTCCATCCCGGACCTTTTCCACCGCCGGTTCGGCAAAACCGCGAAAATCATGCTGGCGGCCATGGTGGCCTTTACCATGATGGGCACCGTGGCCTCCCAGGTGACGGCCACCGCCACCATCATCAACATGCTGGGCGGCCAGGTGGGCCTCAGCTTCGAGGCCGGGGCGCTGATCGCCTGCGTAATCTTCATGGTCTACACCGCCTCCTCCGGCCTCTTCGGTGTGGTATACACCGATGTGCTCCAGTTCTACATGCTGATTTTGTTCGTCTATATCCTCATCCCCGCGGCTTCCCTCAGGAGCATCGGCGGTTTCTCCACCTTCCTGGCAAATCTGGACCCGGCCCTGGCGAAGCCTTACCTCAACGGGGATATCCTGGGAGACATTGTCACCTACCTGGTCTTCACCATGGCGGGGGCGGAGATGTGGCAGCGGGCCTTCGCCGCCAAGGACCGGAGCTCCGCCAAGAAGGGCATGTTCCTGGGCACCGCCGTTTACGGTGTTACCATCGCTCTGGTGTACTTCATGGGCGTAGCCGCCCATCAGGTCATCGGGGACGACGCTCTGGCGGTTTACGGCAGCACCGACGCCGTGGTCCCGGCCCTGGCTATCCACGTGCTGCCCATTGGGCTGACGGGTCTGGCTCTGGCGGGCATTCTCTCCGTCATTATGTCCACGGCGGACAGCTACCTGCTGGTCAGCGTTCAAACCTGCGTCCACGACATCGGCAAAACCTTCTTCCCGGAGATGAAGGACAAGACGGAGATTCTCCTCTCCCGAATCTTTTCCATCATCCTGCCCCTGGGCGCTTTGGTGATCGCGCTTTATATCAAGAACGCCTACAATATCCTCATGTTCGCCTGGAGCTTTTACGCGGCGGCGGCGGGCATCCCAGCCTTTGCCGCCCTCTTCTGGCGGAAGGCCACCAGCGCCGGCGTTATCGCCGGCATGGCCGCCGGCTTCACCGTCTGCGTCGGCTGGAAGCTGGCGGGCGAGCCCTTCGGCCTGGGCTCCGCCGTGCCGGGGACCATCGCCTGCGGCTTGGCTCTGGTGGCGGTGAGCCTGGCTACATACAAGACTCGTCCCTCCGTCTTTCTGGACGCGGGGAACGCTTGAAGCAAACGCATTTCGCTGCGAGGAAATGCCCTCGCGGAAAGGGGAACATCATATGCTGACCTTGGACATGATACAGGACGCGCAGAAGGCTCTGGAGGGCGTCGCCCGGAGGACTCCCCTGGACCCCGCTCCCAAGCTGGGCCGTGACCTCTATATCAAGGCGGAAAATTTGCAGCTCACCGGCTCCTTCAAGCTCCGGGGAGCCTTCAATAAAATTCGCTCCCTGACGCCGGAGGAGGCGGAAAAAGGTGTCATCGCCTGCTCCGCCGGGAACCATGCCCAGGGCATCGCCCTGTCCGCCGCCCGGCTGGGCATTCCCTCCGTCATCTGCATGCCCGCCGGGGCTCCCATCAGCAAGGTGGAAGCCACCAAGGGCTACGGCGCCCGGGTAGTGCTGGTCCCCGGTGTGTATGACGACGCGGCCGGAGAGGCCCAGCGCCTCCGCCGGGAAGAGGGCTACACCTTTGCCCATCCCTTCGACGACCCCTACGTCATCGCCGGGCAGGGCACCATCGGCCTGGAGATTTTGGAGCAGCTGCCGGAGGTGGAGCAGGTGGTGGTCCCCATCGGCGGCGGCGGGCTTATCAGCGGCGTAGCCTACGCCTTGAAGCAGCTGAAGCCGGACTGCCGGGTGGTGGGGGTCCAGGCGGCGGGAGCTCCCTCCATGTATCTCTCCCTCCACGCCGGGGAGCCCACGGAGCTCTCCGGTGTGGCCACCATTGCCGACGGCATCGCCGTGAAGCGGCCCGGGGACCTGACCTTCGCCCTGTGCAGGGAATACGTGGATGAGGTGGTCACCGTTACCGAGGACGAGATCGCCTCCGCCATTCTGGCGCTGATGGAGGAGCAGAAAACCGTGGCCGAGGGGGCTGGGGCCACGCCGGTGGCCGCCTGCATGTTCGGGAAGGTGGAAACCGCCGGGCGGAAAACCGTCTGCCTGGTCTCCGGCGGCAACGTGGACGTGACCACTCTCTCCCGCATCATTACCAAGGGCCTGTCCAAGGCGGGCCGCCTGGTGGAGCTGACCACCAAGGTGGCGGACAAGCCGGGAAGCCTGCTCCAAATGCTTCAAATAGTGGCAGACAGCGGGGCCAATATCATCAGTGTCAACCACAACCGGGAAGACAAGGAGTCCGACGTGGGGGCCTGTATCGTCACCATGGTGCTGGAGACCCGGGACAACCGCCACGCCGAGGCGCTGCAGCTGGAGCTGGCCTCCAGGGGGTATTTGATGCGGTGAGGAAAGGGGAGCGTCCCATCTGGAGAGGGTAGCTTGTAGGGGTAGACCTATGTGTCCGATCTTCTATCGAAAGCGCCAAGGCCCGGGGGAAGGGCGGACACACAGGTCCGCCCCTACGCCGCATTCCATTCCAGCGAGCGAGCCAGAAGTAGATATAAGACCGGTTCCTATTGTACTTCCTGCTGGTACGGCTTACGCCGTATTGCTCCGCGTATTTCGTTCGGGATTGCCTATATGCTATGTCCTTGTTATAGTTTTTCTCATAAAAGATGTGGCCGCCTCTCGATTATGTTGGTGTGTTATAACTCCGCTTTAACCAATAGGACCTTATCCGTCTGCTTTTTCTTCCCCTCCTGTCCAACGTGTATTGTACTCCTACAGTTGAAAAATGAAAAAACAAAAAACACGGTTGACGAGAGAAGGAGTTTATGCTACAATAGCATACAGTCTTGAAAAGGCATTGGCCTATGGGGTTTCCCAGCGGACTGATGAGTCCGATGCCGAAGGCTGACAGCCAGAATAAACAGACTGGTTTTACACACCGGTTTTTATTATGTACGCTAGCGTGGCTCAATGGCAGAGCACATCACTCGTAATGATGGGGTTGTGGGTTCGATTCCCACCGCTAGCTCCAACCCAGAGGTTCCCGCTATTGTACCGTTTCCGTCTTTGCCGAAAATGGTACGATAGCGGGAATCTCTTCGCTTTTCACCGCGAACTACTTCGTTTGGTTCGTGGCGGAGGGGATGCAGGTAAAGGACTGTATCTCTTTAGCAGAAAGTTCCGCTGCAGTATGGAACCCAAACATTTTCCCTGGGTAATTGTTGATCCATTCTGTTGTCTCCCGGAACTTTTTCTGGGATACTTTCTTGAAATCTGTCCCCTTCGGGTGGCGGCGGGTCATGCCATTTTGTTTCTCACTGGATCCCCGTTCGCTGGAGCTGTAGGGGTGTCAGTAATACACCGTTGTCTTCTAACCGCAATCTCCCCGAGGGCGGCCTCCGGAGCCCGGTAGGCGTCCTTGAGGACCTTGCCGAGGTAGTTTGCCAGATTGTGGTCCTTTCCGATCTTGAGGTCCGGGCCCTTGCCGGAGAATGTGGCCTCGTATTTGTCCCGGACGATCTCGGGTATATAACACGCATAAATCTATGAGATCCGTTGTGCGCTGGACGCCGAGCCCCCTCTTGATCTCCCAGTAAATGGTGGAGACGTGCCGCCCGATCTTGTCGGCTATCTTTTGGGATTTCCATCCATCCTTGAGGCGGGTTTTAATTCGTAGCCGCTCTCTCCATATCAAATGGCTATAAAGCTCTCCCGTGGCGCAAACCTCCAATGTACAAAAATCCCCGCTCGACCTCTGGCCGGGCGGGGTTGCGTTCTTTCTTGGCTCCCGTTTATTTTCCGGAGCCGTCCCGCTCCATCGTTTCCATGATTGCCCTATTGATAAAGATGTTTACAGATTCTCCCCGGTCTTTTGCGTGAGCCTGTATCTCGGTTTTTCGTCTCTTTGGCATAGCCACGGACACCCGATCTAGGTTTGCGGCATCCCATTTTTTATTCCCCACCCTTCGTGCCTCTGTATACGTTTGAGCTATGAGATCACCTCCTAGAATATATTTGTATATTAACACAAAAGCATCCACCTAATAAGTGCTATAATAATTGTAAGGCAGAGCGATAGCTCTTTTAGAGCGGTTCTCTGAAATAGCAATAAGAGAAGAGATATGGTAAGATGGCAGCG
>CAJUQQ010000029.1 GCA_910588175.1 uncultured Oscillibacter sp. | reverse complement strand
GCCCCCGTCAAGGGCCCCTTGAGTGATAAATGAGAGTGGAACCGCGATTCGTCGCCTCTCGTACTTCGGTACGGGGGGCGCTGTTTTTTCCCATCTCCAACACGGAAACTGCCGTCCGGCAGACGGAAGAAGGAGGAACGCGCATGCGGTTTGAGAAGCTGCACCACGTCGCGATGATCGTTTCGGACTACCAGAGAGCCAGGGAATTTTATGTGGAGAAGCTGGGCTTTCCCATCCTGCGGGAGAACTTCCGGGAGGAGCGGGGAGACTGGAAGCTGGACCTGAAATTTGGGGACGGGGAGCTGGAGATTTTCGCCATTCCCGGCGCGCCGCCCCGGCCCACGTATCCGGAGGCCCAAGGACTGCGGCACCTGGCGTTTCGGGTGGAGGATATCGAGGAGGCGGTCCGGGAGCTGGAGGCTTTGGGCATTCCCTGTGAGGAGATTCGCTGGGACCCGTACAGCGAAAAGCGGATGACCTTTTTCCACGACCCGGATGGACTGCCTTTGGAACTGCACGAATAAGAACCTGTATTCACAACCGTTGGACGCCGTATGAGCGTTCTTTTCCCGCCATACCGCGTCAATTTCCCTTGAAATCCGTCAGGATTCCTGTAGAAAATTTTCTTGTCTGGCGGGAAAAATCCTCGCCCATCCGGCATCCCCCGGTTATGAATACAGGTTCTAAAACAATGGAGGATGAAAGCCATGTATCTTTACAATTCCGCAACCCACAAGAAAGAGGAATTCAAAACCCACACCCCCGGCCGGGTGGAGATGTACACCTGCGGCCCCACGGTGTACCACTTCGCCCATATCGGAAACCTCCGGAGCTACATTATGGAGGACGTGCTGGAGAAGTACCTCCGCTTTGCCGGGTATGACGTGAACCGGGTCATGAACATCACCGACGTGGGCCACCTCTCCAGCGACGCCGACACCGGGGAGGACAAAATGCTCAAGGGGGCCAAGCGGGAAAACAAGACGGTGATGGACATTGCCAAGTTCTACACCGACGCCTTCTTCGACGACTGCCGGAAGCTGAACATCAAGACGCCCGATGTGGTCCAGCCCGCCACCGGGTGCATCGGCGAATATATCCAGATCATCTCCAAGCTGGTGGAGACCGGCTACGCGTATCTGGCCGGAGGCAACGTGTACTTCGACAGCTCCAAGCTGGAGCGGTACTACATTTTCAACGATCACGATGAGGACGATCTGGCCGTGGGCGTCCGGGAGGGCGTGGAGGAGGACTCCAATAAGCGGAACAAGAACGACTTTGTGCTCTGGTTTACCAAGTCCAAATTTGAGGACCAGGCCCTCAAGTGGGACTCCCCCTGGGGGGTGGGCTATCCCGGCTGGCACATCGAGTGCTCCGGCATCTCCATGAAGTACAACGGGGAGTATCTGGACCTCCACTGCGGCGGCGTGGACAACGCCTTCCCCCATCACACCAACGAAATTGCCCAGTCCGAGAGCTACCTGGGCCATCCCTGGTGTCCCCACTGGTTCCACGTTCACCACCTGAATGACCCGGCGGGGAAGATGTCCAAGTCCAAGGGGGAGTTCCTGACCGTCTCATTGCTGGAGGAGAAGGGGTACGACCCTCTGGCCTACCGCTGGTTCTGCCTCCAGAGCCACTACCGGAAGACCCTGGTGTTCAGCTGGGAGAACCTGGACAACGCCGCCGCCGCCTACACGAAGCTGCTGAACCGCGTCGCGGCCTTGAAGCCCGAGGGGGACGTGGACCAGGCGGTGTTTGGCGAGTACCGGGAGAAGTTCCTCCAGCAGGTGGGGAACGACCTGAACACCTCTATGGCCGTGACGGCGGTATTCGACGCTCTGAAAGCGAAGACGAACGACGGGACAAAGCTGGCGATCATCGGGGAGTTCGACAAGGTGCTGTCCATGAGCCTGCTGGAGAAGGCGGCGGCCCTCCGGGAGAAGGCGGCCCAGGCGGTCCAAAGCGGCGGCGGGGACTATGTCGTCACCGGTGAGGGAGACCCGGAAATCGACGCCAAGGTGCTGGCCCGCTATGAGGCCAAGAAGGCCAAGAATTTTGCCGAGGCGGACCGGATTCGGGACGAGCTGAAAGCCCAGGGTATTGAGGTCACCGACGTGAAGGGCGGGGCCTCCTGGAAGAGAGTGTGAAACAAACAGCGCCCCTGCCGGAAGGCGGGGGCGCTCTCTATGGGAACAAAGGTGAAGGAGACTTCATATTTTTCTTGACAAGCTGCGGGCGGGGTGATAATATGAAGTTAACTTCATAAGAAGCGAGCTTCACATGAAGGGGGGATGAGGTGAAGACAAAGGTAAAGGAGCTGCGGACCGGCGCGGGCATGACCCAGCAGCAGTTGGCGGAGCGGGTCCGTGTCTCAGCCCGGACGATTATTTCCATTGAGAAGGAGCAGTACAGCCCGTCGCTGATGCTGGCCTACCGGATGGCGGAGGTCTTCGGCGTGACGGTGGAGGAGCTTTGCTGCCTCAGAGAAAACCTGGAAATGGAGGACCGGAAGTATGGGGATTTGCCATAAGAGGCGGCTGCCCGGTCATTGGCGCGGCTGCGCCTGGAAAGACTTGCTTGAAGGAGAGAATTTGCCATGAGAATCTATCATAAGAAGAATTTCGCTTTCGGCCTGTTCGCCTTGTTCCTCGGCGCGCTGAATCTTGTGAGGATCGCCTGGCAGGGTTTTGACTGGAACGACGGCGCGCTGGTGGGGCTTTTGCTTCTCCTGGGCGGGGCCGGGGTCATTCGCAGCCTGTCCCCCAAGTGGTCCCGGGAAGACAAGGTGGAGGAGCGGGACGAGCGAAACCAGCTGGTGAAGCTGAAATCCAGAAGCCAGGCATATTATATCAGCCAGTTCGCCTTTCTGGCGGCAGAGCTGGTGCTGATTGCCTGGGGAAAAGTGGCCGGGCAGGAGACGCTGATCTATGTGGGACTGGGACTGATGGCGGCGTTTTTCATCTCCCTGGTTACGGATTTCTTTACCTGGGTGTATTACGATGAGCATACCTAAATAAGGGAAAAGGTCCGCTTCCCATGGAAGCGGACTCAGGCTGGCGAAAACGTGTTTTCGCCAGCCTGAGCAAGTTTTCAGACCTTTAAAAAAGTTCTGAAAACTTCCGATTGAAAACGAAAGGAACCCTTCCTGGGTTCCTCTCGTAACTCTCTTCCTTCCCGTTGATGGAGTTTTTGCTGTCTTTTGACACTCTGAGGTCCGCTTCCCATGGAAGCGGACCTTCTTTTTTAGTTTCGTCCAACCGCTCCGGCGGAGTCCTTGAGGAGCACGTCGTGGGCCCCGCCCTCCACGATGGAGACGGAGCTGACCAGGGTCAGCTTGGCCTTGTCCCGGAGTTCGGGAATCGTCAGCGCGCCGCAGTTGCACATGGTGGAGCGAATCTTCGCCAGGGTGGTGGCCATGCCGTCCGCTAGGGCTCCGGCGTAGGGGACGTAGGAGTCCACGCCCTCCTCAAAGCTCAGCTTCGCCGCGCCGCCCATGTCGTAGCGCTGCCAGTTCCGGGCCCGGGCGCTGCCCTCGCCCCAATACTCCTTCATATAGCTGCCGCCGATGAGGATTTTGCTGGTGGGGCTCTCGTCAAACCGGGAGAAGTACCGGCCCAGCATGCAGAAGTCCGCACCCATGGCCAGGGCCAGAGTGATGTGATAATCCTGGACAATGCCGCCGTCGGCGCAGATGGGGACGTAAACGCCGGTTTCCTCAAAGTAGCGGTCCCGCTCCGCCGCCACGTCGATGACCGCCGTGGCCTGGCCCCGGCCGATGCCCTTGGTCTCCCGGGTGATGCAGATGGAGCCGCCGCCGATGCCGATTTTCACGAAATCCGCTCCGGCGTCCGCCAGGAAGCGGAAGCCCTCGCCGTCCACCACGTTGCCCGCGCCCACCTTTACCGTGTCGCCGTAGCGCTCCCGAATCCATTTCAAAGTCCGGGCCTGCCACTCGGAGTAGCCCTCGGAGGAGTCGATGACCAGCACGTCCACTCCGGCGTCCACCAGGGCGGGGACCCGCTCGGCGTAGTCCCGGGTGTTGATGCCCGCGCCCACCACGTAGCGTTTCTGGCCGTCCAGCAGCTCCAGGGGGTTGCCCTTGTGGGAGTCATAGTCCTTCCGGAAGACGAAGCTCACCAGGCGGCCGTCCTGGGAGACGATGGGCAGGGCGTTGAGCTTCCGGTCCCAGATGATGTCGTTGGCCTCTTTCAGGCTGGTGCCCTCGGGGGCGTAGATAAGTTTCTCAAAGGGGGTCATAAAGTCCGTCACGGGGGTGGCGGGGTCCAGGCGGCTGACCCGGTAGTCCCGGCTGGTGACCAGCCCCAAGAGCTTGCCTGTGCCCGTGCCGTCGTCGGTGACAGCCATAGTGGAGTGGCCGCTGCGCTCTTTCAGCGCCAGTACGTCCGCCAGGGTGTCTCCAATCCGGAGATTGGAGTCGCTGGTGACGAAGCCCGCCTTGTAGCTCTTCACCCGGCGGACCATCTCCGCCTGCTGTTCCACAGGCTGGGAGACGAAGATGAAGGCGATGCCGCCCTCTTTGGCAAGGCCGATGCCCATCTGCTCGCCGGAGACCGCCTGCATGACGGCGGAGACCATGGGCACGTTCATGGTCAGGGGGCACTCCTCGCCGCGTTTAAACTTCACCACCGGGGTTTTCAGGGACACGTTGGCGGGAACGCACTCGGCGGAGGAGTAGCCGGGGACCAGAAGGTATTCGCTGAAGGTGTGGGAGGGCTCGGAGAAGAAGTAGGCC
Source organism: uncultured Oscillibacter sp. (assembly GCA_910588175.1). Taxonomy (GTDB): domain Bacteria; phylum Bacillota; class Clostridia; order Oscillospirales; family Oscillospiraceae; genus Oscillibacter. The sequence goes on along the minus strand of CAJUQQ010000029.1, from coordinate 17,291 downwards.
ATGCGGACACCTCATTTCTAAAAATTTTACGCAGTATACACGATGGGGGACGGTTTGTCAAGCCCCGGAGATACGCAAGATCAAAAGAGAAGGGAGCGCAGGGGCGGACCTGTGTGTCCGCCCCTCTTCTCTCAGAGAACGGCGAAATAATCCCTGGCGGCCTGGAAGAGATGAAGGTCATACGCGCCGGGGACGTTCCGGTACAGGCCGGGGCCGATGCGCTCGGCGTGGCCCATCTTGCCGAAAATCCGGCCGTCGGGGGAGGTGATTCCCTCCACCGCCCAGGCGGAGCCGTTGGGGTTGAAGTCCGGGTCCATGGTGGGCGCGCCGGAGAGGTCCGCGTACTGGGTGGCGATCTGCCCGTTTTCCGCCAGCTTTTTCAGCAGGCGCGGCGGGCAGAGGAAGCGGCCCTCGCCGTGAGAGATGGGGACGGCGTAAACCTCGCCGGGGTTTACCCGGGCCAGCCAGGGGGATTTGTTGGAGACAATACGGGTGTTCACAATTTTGGACTGGTGCCGCCCCAGGCGATTGAAAGAGAGGGTGGGGCAGGTCTCGTCCGTATCCCGGATTTCACCGTAAGGAACCAGGCCCAGTTTGATGAGCGCTTGGAAGCCGTTGCAGATGCCAAGAGCCAGGCCGTCCCGGTTCTGGAGCAGATCCATCACCGCTTGAGAAGTCTCCGGCCCCCGGAGGAAGGCCGTGATGAACTTGCCGGAGCCGTCGGGCTCGTCGCCGCCGGAGAAGCCGCCGGGAAGGAAGAGAATCTGGCTTTCCCGGAGCTTCCGGGCAAAGGCGGCAGTGGACTCGGATACGTCCTGAGCAGACTGGTTGTTAATGACGAAGATTTCCGTCTCCAGGCCCGCCCTCTGGGCGGCCCGGGCGCTGTCGTACTCGCAGTTGGTGCCGGGGAAGACGGGAATCAAGACCTTGGGCTTGGCCGCGCCCACCTTGGGGGCGGGGCGGGTAAAGGCGGGGCAGGGCAGAACGGGAGCCTCGCCGGAGACGGGGGCCCTGGTGGGATACACGTCCGCCAGCACGGCCTCGTTCAGCGATAACAGCTCGTCGATGGGGGCGGAATCATCGCCAATGGCAATCACGGGCTCCGCCGTGGTAACGCCGATGCGCTTGGCGCAGGGGAGGCCGGCGTCCTCCGTCAGCTCCGCCACGATGGTCCCCCGATTCAGGCCGTACCAGCGGTGGGGGACGGCAGTATCGGCGGCAAAGCCGATGCGGCTGCCGAAGGACATGTTCATAACGGCCTCCGCCGTGCTGTGCTCCACGGCCCAGGCGGCTTTGACCTTGCCGCTTTGGGCCAGTTCATGGAACGCCGCCCAGGCGGCTTTCATGTTTTCCGCGTTGCCGCCGCCGAAAGCATACACCGGGTGGCCCGGTTCTTTGAATTCCGGTGTAATGACCTCTCCCGCCTGGATAGGCGCGATGGCGAAGGAAATCAGCGTGGGGGGCACGTCCAGGTCCAGGAAGGACCCGGACATGGAGTCCTTTCCGCCGATGGCCGCCGCGCCGAAATCCATCTGGGCCTCCATGGCCCCCAGCAGGGCGGCGAAGGGCTTGCCCCAGCGTTCCGGGTCCGTCCGCAGCTTTTCAAAATACTCCTGCAAGGTCAGGTAAGCGGTCTTGTAGTCCGCGCCGGAGGCCACCAGCTTGGCCAGGGAGATGACCACACTGCTCATGGCCCCGGTGTAGGGGTCCTCGCTCATGATCTCCGGGTCGAAGCCCCAGGCCATGACGCTGGCCTGCTCCGTCTCCTGGCCCGGCAGAACGGGCAGGAGGGCGGTCATGGACTGGGCGGGGGTCCTCTGGGTTTTGCCGCCGTAAGGCATGGTGACGCTGCCCGCGCCGATGGTGGAGTCGAACCGCTCCACCAGCCCCCGGCGGGAGGCGCATTGCAGGCTGGAGGCCGTCTTCCGAAGACTTCCGGTCTCGTTGATGGGAAGCGTGCGATGGGATTCAGGAACGGAGACCCGGGCGTGCTTCACCGCGCCGTTGGAGTTCAAAAATTCCCGGCTCAGGTCCACGATGGTCTCCCCCTGCCACTTCATGACCATCCGGGGGGATTCCGTGATCACGGCCACTTGATAAGCTTCCAGGTTTTCCGCCCTGGCGGCGGCGATGAAGGTCTCCGCGTCCTCGGGGGCCACGACTACCGCCATGCGTTCCTGGCTCTCGGAGATGGCAAGCTCCGTGCCGTCCAGGCCGTCGTACTTTTTCCGCACCGCGTCCAGATCGATGGTAAGGCCGTCCGCCAGCTCACCGATGGCCACGGAGACCCCGCCCGCGCCGAAGTCGTTGCAGCGCTTGATGAGGCGGGTGACCTTCCCGTCCCGGAAGAGGCGCTGGATTTTCCGCTCCTCCGGGGCGTTGCCCTTCTGGACCTCGCTGGCCATGGTCTGGAGGGATTTTTGGTTATGGCTCTTGGAAGAGCCGGTGGCTCCGCCGATTCCGTCCCGGCCCGTGCGGCCTCCCAGAAGGATGACCACGTCTCCGGGGGCGGGGCGCTCCCGCCGGACGTTCTCCGCCGGGGCCGCGCCTACCACCGCGCCCACCTCCAGGTGCTTGGCGACGTAGCCGGGGTGGTAGACCTCCGCCACATGCCCGGTGGCAAGGCCGATTTGGTTGCCGTAGGAGGAATAGCCCGCCGCCGCCGTCTGGCAGAGCTTCCGCTGGGAAAGCTTGCCGGGGAGGGTCTGGTCCAGGGGCGTCCGGGGATCGCCGCAGCCGGTGAGGCGCATGGCCTGATGGACATAGGCCCGGCCGGACAGAGGGTCCCGGATGCAACCGCCGATGCAGGTAGCCGCGCCGCCGAAGGGCTCGATCTCCGTGGGATGGTTGTGGGTTTCGTTCTTGAACATGAGGAGCCAGTCCTGCGGTTTCCCGTCCACCAGGGCGGGGACGTGGATGGAACAGGCGTTGATCTCCTCGCTCTCGTCCAGCTCCGGCAGGAGGCCCCGCTTTTTCAGGGCCTTGGCGGCGATGGTAGCGATGTCCATCAGGGTTTCCGGACGGTCCCTCTCGCCGTAGACCTCCCGGCGGAGCTCCCGATAGTGGTCATAGGCCCGCTGGGCAGCGGGATCGGCAATCTCCGCGCCGTCAATGTGGGTGGAGAAGGTGGTGTGGCGGCAGTGGTCGGACCAGTAGGTATCCACCACCCGGACCTCCGTAATGGTGGGGTCCCGGTGTTCCGTGTCCCGGAAGTAGGCTTGCAGGAACTTGAGGTCGTCCAGGTCCATGGCAAGGCCCAGCTTTTCCAGCAGGGCGGACAGGTCCCCGCCGTCCATGGCGGCGAAGCCGGAGACCGTCTCCACATGGTCCGGGACCGCGTAGGCCTGGGCCAGGGTTTCGGGTTTTTCCCGGGAGGCCTCCCGGCTCTCTACGGGGTTGATGAGGTGGCGGCGAATCTTTTCCTGATTCTCCTCTGTGAAGGGGAAGGGGCCCTCCCCGGTGCTTTCAAACAGGTATTCCGTGGCGGCGCGGACCAGGGGGCGCTCGCCGCCGGTTATCAGCTGGATGCACTGGGCGGCGGAGTCCGCCCGCTGGTCAAACTGGCCCGGCAGAGCTTCCACGGCCAGGGACCATTGGGGGCGGTCCCCGGCGATGGGGACGGCCTCGTCCCAGACAATGTCCACCTGAGGCTCGGAGAACACGGTCCGGCGGGCCTTTTCAAAGGCTTCCCCGTCCAGGTTCTCCACGTCGTAGCGGTGAAGGACACGGACGCCGGTGATGCCCCGGATGCCCAGAAAATCCCGCAGGTCCGCCAGCAGGCCTTCGGCCTCGGGGCTGAGGCCGGGACGTTTTTCTACATAGACGCGACGTACCATATCATCCCTCCAGGGCCCGGAGGGCCCGCTGTCCAATGTCATGCCGCATATACATGCCCTTAAAATCAATGCGCCCCGCGGCGGCGTAAGCATCCTTTAAGGCCGCCTCCAGGGTGTCCCCCGCGGCGGTGACGCCCAGGACCCGGCCGCCGCTGGTGACCAGCTTCCCGTCCTCCGTCCGCATGTCCCCGGCGTGGTAGACCGTGACGTTCGCGGGGAGGTCTCCGGGAATGGAAATCTCCCGGCCCTTCTCATAGCCGCCGGGGTAGCCGCCGGAGGCCAGGATGACACAGGCGGCGGCGCCGTCGTGCCACTCCACAGTGAGGTCCCCCAGGGTCTCGTTCTCCACGGCCCGCATGACGGTCAAAAGGTCCGTTTTCAGCAGGGGGAGGACCACCTGAGTCTCCGGGTCGCCGAAGCGGCAGTTGTACTCGATGACCTTGGGACCGCCGGGGGTGAGCATGAGGCCGAAGTAGAGGCAGCCCTTGAAGGGACAGCCCTCCGCCCGCATGGCGGAAAGGGTCGGGAGGAAGATGGTTTCCATGCACGCCGCCGCGATTTCCGGCGTGTAGCAGGGGTTGGGGGCCACGGTGCCCATGCCGCCGGTGTTCAGGCCGGTGTCGCCGTCCCCGGCCCGCTTGTGGTCCATGGAGGAGACCATGGGGACGATGGCGGTGCCGTCGGTGAAGGCCAGGACGCTGACCTCCGGGCCCGTCAGGAATTCCTCCACCACGATTTCGTTGCCGGAGTCGCCGAAGGTTTTGTCCTCCATGATGGACTTGACGGCGGCCTCCGCCTCCTGGAGATTTTGGGGGATCAGCACGCCCTTGCCCAGGGCCAGGCCGTCGGCCTTGACCACGATGGGGAAGGAGACTCCGCCGCGAAGATAGGCCAGGGCCTTGGCGGGGTCGTCGAAGACCTCGTAGCGGGCGGTGGGGATGCCGTATTTTTTCATCAGGTTCTTGGCGAAGACCTTGCTGGCCTCGATGCGGGCGGCCTTGGCCTCGGGGCCGAAGCAGGGGATACCGGCCTCGTGGAGCCGGTCCACACAGCCCAGGGCCAGGGGGTCGTCCGGGGCCACCACGGCGAAGCCGGTGTCATGAGACTTGGCGAAGTCCACGATTTTCTCGATGTCCTTGGCCCCAATGGACGGGACGCACACCGCGTCCTGGGCGATTCCGCCGTTTCCGGGGAGGGCGTAGATGGTCTCAACTGTGGGATTTTCCTTCAGTTTCTTGATGATGGCGTGTTCGCGGCCGCCGCCGCCGATGACGAGTAAATTCATGGAAGGCCTCCTCAATGGTGGAATAGGCGCATGCCGGTGAAGCACATGGTCATGCCGTATTTGTCGGCGGTCTCAATCACATGGTCGTCCCGGATGCTTCCGCCGGGCTGGACGATGTACTGCACGCCGCTCTTCCGGGCCCGCTCCACGTTGTCCCCGAAGGGGAAGAAGGCGTCGGAGCCGCAGGTGACGCCGCTCTGTTTGGCAATCCAGGCTTTTTTCTCCTCCGCCGTCAGGGGTTGGGGGCGCTCCGTGAAGACGGATTGCCACGCGCCGTCCGCCAGCAGGTCTTCCCATTCGTCGGAGAGGTACACGTCGATGGCGTTGTCCCGGTCCGGACGGCGGATGTTCTCCGAAAAGGGCAGGGACAGAACCGCCGGGTGCTGGCGCAGCCACCAGTTGTCCGCCTTCATGCCCGCCAGGCGGGTGCAGTGGATGCGGCTCTGCTGGCCCGCGCCTACGCCGATGGCCTGGCCGTCCTTCACGTAGCAGACGGAGTTGGACTGGGTGTATTTCAGGGTGATGAGGGCCACCATCATGTCGGTTTTCGCCGCGTCGGGGAGGCCGTGGTTTTTTGTGACAATGCCGGTCAGCAGGGACTCGTCGATTTTATATTCGTTCCGGCCCTGCTGGAAGGTGACGCCGAAGACGTCCTTGTACTCCTGGGGGGCGGGGGTGTAATCCGGGTCGATTTGGACCACGTTGTAGCCGCCCTTTTTCTTGGTCTTTAAAATCTCCAGGGCCTCCTCCGTGTAGCCGGGAGCGATGATGCCGTCGGAGACCTCGGCCTGGAGATAGCGGGCGGTGGCCGCGTCGCAGGTGTCGGAGAGAGCCGCCCAGTCGCCGTAGGAGCAAAGCCGGTCCGCCCCCCGGGCCCGGATGTAGGCGCAGGCGATGGGACTCAGGTCCGCGCCGGGCTCCACGAAGTAGAGTTTCTGGTCCGTCTCGCTGAGGGGCAGGCCCACGGCGGCCCCGGCGGGGGAGACGTGCTTGAAGCTGGCGGCGGAGGGGAGGCCGGTGGCCTCCTTCAGCTCCCGGGCCAGCTGCCAGGAATTCAGGGCGTCCAGAAAGTTGATATAGCCGGGCTTGCCGTTCAGGACAGTCAGGGGCAGGGGCCCGCCGTCCTTCATGAAGATGCGGGAGGGTTTTTGGTTGGGGTTGCAGCCATATTTCAGTTCCAGCTCGTTCATGATCCGCGCTCCTTTTTCTTGGGTTTGTCAGTCCTCGGTCAGCTCAAAGGGCTCCGGGCGGAATTTCCCGTCCTCCCCCCGGACAAAGGCGCTCCGGCAGGGGGCGGCCAGCAGGGGAATGATCTCCGGGTCCAGGTTGCAGGCGGTGTTCAGGTCATAGATTCCGGTGTGAGCGATGTCGGCAATATACGCTTCGCTCTCGTCACCGGAGAAAAAGCGCCAACCGCTGTCGGGGAAGGCGGTCTCCGGCTCCTCCCGGTAGCACCAGCCCACCTTGCAGCCGTCCACGGCGATGCGGTCCGTGAGGAAGCAGCCGTTGGGCCCCTCCCAGTCCGGGAGGTACATTTTCATCTCGGAGGGCCAGAGGCGGAATTCCTTTTCCCGCTTGGGAGCGTACCAGAAGCCGCTGTCCCAGGCGGCGTCGTTGGCCAGCAGGGTCCGCACCAGGTCCATCCATAGCCGCTGGGCTTTCCGGAGGTCCGGCAGGGCGGTGCCCTGGCGGAAATCCCAATACAGCGCGCCGCAGACCAGGCTGGCGGCGTACTCCTCCCAGCTGCCGAAGGCCTGGGCCTGGATAATCTGTTCCTCGGCCAGTTGATCGAACTCCTCCCGGGTCAGCAGGCCGCAGGCCAGCGCCGCCCGGAGATGGCCCGTCCGCTCGCTGATATCCCAGGCGAGATAACCGTGGTGACCCAGAAGGGGGTAGAACTGGGCGGAGAAGTCCCGGGCCTGGAGGAAGAAGCTGGCGGCGTCGGGGTTCAGGGAGGCGGGGTCGAAGAGGGGACGGCCCTCCCAGACGGCCTCGAAATCCAGGTAGTTGTCCTGACAGTGGAACTGCCGGCCGCAGAATTCCAGAAGGCTCTCTTTGTCCTTAATGCCGTATACCGTTTTCAAATGGGACCGGCAGACGGCGGCGTCGGCGTCCGAGGCGCAGAGGGGCAGGGTGGTGAAATAATCCGCCGCCTGAATCTCCGGGAGGCCGGGAGTCTTCCGCAGGGCGGGCACCCCTGCCAGCAGGGCGAGAAACGCGTCCCGCTCACAGGGACGCCGCTCCCGCCGGGCCCGGGACAGCAGGGATTGGATATCCCGGTCCAGTCCGGCGTTGTGAGGGTGGAAGTCGTGAAGTTGAGAGTGGTCTGTCATAAAGCGTATCCTTTCTTTGACTGGTGCAGCCGTTGGGCGGTCAGCTCCGCCGCCTGGGGCAGGAGCACCCATTCCGCCTGTTCCATCACCCGGCGCTGGAGAAGTTCCGGCGTGTCGCCGGGGAGGACCTCCACCGCCTTTTGCAGGAGGATTTCCCCTCCGTCGGGGATTTCGTTAACGTAATGCACAGTGGCCCCGGTGACCTTCACCCCCCGGCGGAGGGCCTCCTCGTGGACCTTCAGACCGTAGTATCCCTTGCCGCAGAAAGCGGGAATCAGGGAGGGGTGGACGTTTAAAATGCGGTTCGGCCAGCGCTTCACAAAGTTCTCCGACAAAATGGAGAGGAAGCCCGCCAGGATAATCATGTCGGCCTGGTACGCGGTCAGTTTTTCCGTCAGGCCGGCTTCAAATTCCTCTTGCGTGCATCCTTTTCGCGGGACGGCGAAGCCGGGTACGCCGTGGTTTTTCGCCCGCTCCAGGGCATAGGCCCCGGCGGCGCTGGAGAGAACCAGCACGATTTCGCCATGGGGAATTTTGCCCGCCTCCTGGGCGTTTAACAGGGCCTCCAAATTGGTTCCGCCGCCGGAGACCAGGACGGCGATTCTCGCCCGGCTCATAAGACCGGGGGGCAGACCTCGCAGAAGAGGACGCCCCCGCTGCCCGGGTGGACGCTGCCCACGACGGCCGCGTCCGGCTCTCCGGCGGCGTGGAGGAGCTCCAGAGCCCGGTCCGCATCTTCCGCGGGAACCGCCAGCACCATGCCGAGGCCCATGTTGAAGGTGTTGTACATGTCGTGCTCGGAGACGTTTCCCCGCTTGGCGATGAGCTCAAAAATGGGGAGCCGGGGCAGCATGGCGGCGTGGAAATGGGCCTCCAGCCCCTTGGGCAGCATCCGGGGCACGTTCTCAAAGAAGCCGCCGCCGGTAATGTGGCTGGCTCCGTGGAGGTCGATTCCCCCCTCCAGCAGGGCCAGGAGCGGCTTGACGTAAAGCTTCGTGGGGGCCAGCAGAACCTCGCCCAGAGATTTGCCATTCAACTCGTCCATGGGGGTCTTCAGGTCGGCGTGCTCAATGTCAAAGACCTTCCGCACCAGGGAGAAGCCGTTGGAGTGGACGCCGGAGGAGGTCAGGCCGATGAGGGCGTCCCCCTCCCGGACCCGGCTTCCGTCGATGATCTTCGGCTTGTCCACCACGCCCACGGCAAAGCCCGCGATATCATAGTCGTCGGGGGCCATGACGCCGGGATGCTCGGCGGTCTCGCCGCCAATCAGGGCGCAGCCGGATTGGACACAGCCCTCCGCCACACCGGAGACGATGGAGGCGACCTTCTCCGCCTCGTTTTTGCCGATGGCGATGTAGTCCAGGAAAAAGAGGGGCCGGGCTCCGCAGCAGATGATGTCGTTGACGCACATGGCCACACAGTCGATTCCGATGGTATCGTGTTTGTCTAGCAGCTGGGCCAGGCGCAGCTTGGTGCCCACGCCGTCGGTGCCGGAGACCAGCACCGGCTCCGTCATGCCGGAGAGGTCCGGGGCGAAAAGACCGCCGAAGCCGCCGATGCCGGACACCACCCCCGGGATTCTGGTGCGCTCTACAAAGGGCTTCATCAGCCGCACGCCCTCGTAGCCGGCGGTGATGTCCACGCCGGCGGCGGCGTAAGCGTCGGAATGGGAGTGGTTCATGTCTCGTTCTCCTTCCAGCGTTTGCACTGTTCAATCCGTTTCCCGCCGTCGCCCTGCTGTTCATCATAGGCGAACTGGTTTAACAGGGCGCAGGGAAACTCCCCGCATTGGCCGCAGTGGGAATACCCTTTTTCCTCGCAGCAGGCCTTGACCGGGCAGCTGTCGCCCCAGAAGGGCTTTTGAATCCGCGAGCAGCCGGTACAGCCCGGCTGCTCCCGATAGGCGCATTCGCCGCATAAAATTCCGCATCTTGACTCGATCATCGTGGCGGTCTCCTTTTCTTATTCTTTTCCGGTCCAGCAATAGGTGCAGATTTTATCCCGGTCAATGCCGATGGCCTCCAGAAGGCCGTCCAGGGATTGATAGCCCAGGGAATCGAAGCCCATCTCCTCGCAGATGGCTTTCAGCATGCACCGGCCCCGTTCCGTGGAGGCGTCGGCGTATTCCTCCAGGTGTTTCTGGCCCTCGTCTCCTTCAAGAGCCTGGATGGTCTTGCGGCTGAGAAGCTCCATGTCGGAATTGCTCCTGGAGAAGTTCAGGTATTTGCAGCCGTACATGATGGGAGGACAGGCGGAGCGCATGTGGACCTCCTCCGCGCCGGACTCGTAGAGAAATTCCACCGTCTCCCGGAGCTGGGTGCCCCGGACGATGGAGTCGTCCACAAAGAGGAGCTTCTTGCCCTTGATCAGCTCGTGGACGGGAATCTGCTTCATCTTGGCTACCTGGTTCCGCACGTCCTGGCTCTCCGGCATGAAGGATCGGGGCCAGGTGGGGGTGTATTTCACAAAGGGACGGGCAAAGGGCTTGCCGCTGCGGTTGGCGAAGCCGATGGCGTGGGGAACGCCGGAGTCCGGGACTCCCGCCACATAGTCCACCTTCGGGAGCTGGCCCCGCTGGACCTCGTCCCGGGCCATGATCTCCCCGTTGCGGTAGCGCATGACCTCCACGTTCATCCCCTCGTAGCAGGAGTTGGGGTAGCCGTAGTAAGTCCAGAGAAAGGCGCAGATGCGCATGTCCTTCCCGGCGGGGGAGAGCGTTTCCCAGCCCTCTTGGGTAATGCGGACGATCTCCTGAGGGCCCAGTTCGTAGGCGTCCTGATAACCCAGTTTGTGATAGGCGAAGGACTCAAAGGAGACGCAGCAGCCCTCCTCGTTCTGGCCGATCAGCACCGGCAGACGGCCCAGCCGGTCCCGGGCGGCGTAGATGCCGTCCGTGGTGAGGATGAGGATGGTCATGGAGCCCTCAATCTGTTCCTGGGCGTAACGGATGCCGGAAACCAGGTCGTCCTTCTGGTTGATGAGGGAGGCCACCAGCTCCGTGGCGTTGACCTTACCGGAGCTCATGGCCATGAACTGGTGGCCGTGGTCGGAGAAGTAGCGGTCCACCAGGGCCTCGGCGTTCTGGATGATGCCCACGGTGGAGATGGCGTACAGCCCCAGGTGGGAGCGCATCAGCAGGGGTTGGGGATCCGTGTCGCTGATGCAGCCGATGCCCGCCTGCCCATGGAAGGAGTTGAGGTCCTTCTCAAACTTGGTGCGGAAGGGGGTGTTTTCAATGTTGTGTATCTGCCGGTGGAAGCCCTGCTCCCCGTCATAGACGGCCATGCCGCCCCGGCGGGTGCCCAGGTGGGAGTGGTAGTCCGTGCCGAAGAACACGTCCAGAACCACGTCCCGTTTTGAAATCGCGCCAAAAAATCCGCCCATTCGCAGCCTCCTTATTTTTTACGCTTGCGCAGGAATATCCAAAGTACAGCCCCCAGCGCCGCCGCGGCCAGGAGCGCTAAGGCGGCGATCCCGGCGGGGGTGGTGGAGACAAAAATCGCGGTGGGGCCGTCCGGCCCTCCGATAATGCCCAACTTACAGCGCCTCGTTCATCCGGCGCATGACCTCGGCGTAGGCGTCCTCCACGCCGCCCAGGTCCCGGCGGAAGCGGTCCTTGTCCAGCTTTTCATGGGTCTTGGAATCCCAGAGACGGCAGGTGTCGGGGCTGATCTCGTCCGCCAGAACGATGGTGCCGTCCTCCAGGCGGCCGAACTCCAGCTTGAAGTCCACCAGGGTCACCCCGCAGGAGGCCCAGAAGGACTTGAGGAAGTCGTTGACCTGGAAGGCGTACCGCTTGATGGTCTCAATCTCCTCCTTCGTGGCCAGCTTCAGGGCCAGGGCGTGGTACTCGTTCAGCAGGGGGTCCCCCAGGTCGTCGTTTTTATAGGAGAACTCGATGGTGGGGGCGTCGAAGACGATGCCCTCCTCCACGCCGTAGTGCTTGGCGAAAGACCCGGCGGAGAGGTTGCGGATAATGACCTCCAGAGGGACGATGGAGACCTTCTTCACCACGGTTTCCCGTTCGCTCAGCTCCTCCACAAAATGGGTGGGGACCCCGGCCTTCTCCAGCTTTGCCATAAAGCGGTTGGTCATTTGGTTGTTGATGACTCCTTTGCCTGTGATGGTGCCCTTTTTCAGCCCGTTGAAGGCGGTGGCGTCATCCTTGTAGTCCACAATGTACAGATTCGGGTCGTCGGTTTTAAAGACCTTCTTGGCCTTGCCCTCATAGAGCTGTTCCAGCTTTTGCATGGTGTATTCCTCCGTCAAGTAAAATGGTGGTGAATGGGCGGTGTGTCAGATTTCCGATTGCAGAGCGGCATCCTTCTCCTCGATCTGGGCGGCCATGTCCCGGCGGGAGGCGTCCAGCCAGGAGGCCAGATTTTCGTCGGTCACCGCCAAAATCTGGGCGGCCAGGACGGCGGCGTTTTTGGCCCCGTTCAGAGCCACGGTGGCCACGGGGATGCCGCTGGGCATCTGGACGGTGGCCAATAAAGCGTCCAGCCCGTCCATAGCGCCCCCCTTCATGGGGATGCCGATGACGGGCAGGGTGGTGTTGGCGGCCACGGCACCCGCCAGATGGGCGGCCATGCCGGCGGCGCAGATGATGACGCCGAAGCCGCTTTTCCGGGCGTAGGCGGCGAACTCCGCCACCTGGGCGGGACTGCGGTGGGCGCTCATGATATGGGCCTCGTAGGGGATGCCGAAGGCGTCCAGCTGGGCGCAGGTTCCCCGGACCACCGGCCAATCGGAATCGGACCCCATGAGTACGGCTACTTTTTTCATAACGAACTCTCCCTTCAGTTTTACAGTTTCTTTCTCAGAACCGTGTGGCGGAAAATGCCGTCGGTAAAATACTCGGCGGAGCAGAAGACGGGCCTGCCGTCAATATCGAAATCCACCTCTTCCATATACAGCAAAGGCGCGCCCAGGGGGACCTGGAGAACCTCCGCCAGCTTCTCGTCCGCCGGAACGGCCCGGAGATCCGTCAGGTCCAGATAGGGAAATATACCGCAGGACTGCTGGAGGAAGTGGAAGATGGGGGGCTTCAAGTCCTCCTCTGTGTAGTTCTCCCGGATGAGGGCCTTTTCGATTACGTCCTCGCAGTAGATGGCGGGGCGTCCGTCGGCGGTGCAGAGGCGGGAGACCCGGAGCATAGGGGTCCCCTCCGGGAGCTGGAGCTGGGCGGCGGTCCTCGCGTCCGCCGGTTCTTCCCAGGAGCGGATGGAGGCCACCGCCGGGGTGAAGCCGTTCTGCCGGATCATGTCCAGGAATTCCACCTCAATGTCCATCCGGGTCTGGACATCCAGCACATGGCGGTTGATGATGGTGCCCACGCCGTGGCGGCGGGTGATGAAGCCCTCCCGTTCCAGGGAGGCCAGAATGTCCCGCAGCTGGGTGCGGCTGATACCCAGCTTCACGCAGAGCACGCTCTCCCGGGGCAGGCGCGCCCGGTGGGCGTACTCGCCGGTGCGCATGGAGGCCAAAAGCTGGGCGCGGATGGCCTTGGTGTGGGATGTGTGAGTGTTCATGCCGTCTACCTCGTTCCAATGAAGATTCCGGGACAAAGACGCCCTGCCGGATAGGTCATACCTATTGTATCGGTTTCCGGGCCGAACCGCAATTGACAAAATTGACAGTTCCCAAGGCGATTCTGCCCCCGGCTTGTGACGGATTTTCAAAGAGGACCCCGGAAAGCAAAAAGACCCCCGGCTGTTTAGCCGGGAGCCTTCTGCGAAATCACTGGAGAATATAGACGGTACAGGTTCGCCTGCCGAACTGGATGCACTCGTCATAGGTGTCATAGAACAGGTCGATTTTGTTGCCCTTGACGCCGGTGTCCTCCGCCACGGCCAGTCCGTAGACCACGCTGCCGCCGGCGACAATATACATCCGGGTGCCCAGGGGGAGGACGCTCTTGTCCACGGCCACGGTGCCCACATGGACGGCGGTGCCGCTGGCGGTGCGGGTTCCCACGCCGTCGTGGCCGGTGGTGTAGGCGGTGGCGGTCATGGTACGGACGCCGGAGTAGTTCAGCACCGTGCCGTCTTTGAGCGTCAGGGTGCCGCTGCCGTCGGCGTTTTCCGAGACGCTGGCAATGCCGCCGCCGGTCTCGCCGTGCTCCGTCAGGATGCTGTCCGGGTCCGCCTTGTCCGGCGAGGCGGGCTTGGCTTTGGTCTTGGTGCCGTATTCCACGATCCGCTCCACGGCGGTGGTGCTCAGCTCCTCCACAAACTGGCGGCTGAGCTCCGTGCCGTTGGACCAGACCACCTCATAGACGGAGGAGCGGACGCCGTCGGCTCCCTCCTGAACCACCTTTTCCTGGCCGACCTCCATCTCGGGGTTGGCCACCCGCTGGGTGGTGAAGGAGACGTTTTCCGTCACGTAATCATAATAAGTCAGGTCCGAGGCGATGTTCAGGTCCACGCCGCTGTCGGAAACCGTCACGCCGATCATTTCCAGGGGGCTGGGGTATACGTGCAGCCGGGAGAGCAGGGTGGAGACGCTCTCTTTGCGGGACTGGACGGTGACGGCGGTGCCCTCGTGGCGGACGGTGACGGTGGTGTCCTCCCGCAGGGTGAGGTCATAGCCCCGGCCTCCGCTGGAGACATACAGCATTTGGGAGGACAGGTCCGGCGGCGTCTTCTGCGCCGGGTCCAGAAGGATGGCGCCGTCGTCCGTTCCGGTGATGAGGAACAGCGAGTCGGCCCAGCCGGTGGCGGAAAGGCCGGTGACGGCGGCGACAAGCAGACAGAACAGCAGCATGCTGCCGCGGCGGCAAAGGGTGTATAACAGTTGTTGTCGTTGGTCGGTGTTCACGTTGATACCCTCCTAGTTAAGGTGATAGAGCCCCGTGTCCGGTTCCTGCCCGCGAAAAGCGGAGGGGGCGCGGGGTTCCCCGCCGGGGGAGTATTGGGCAGCCGTACAGACTTGAAAAACGGCTTGTAACTTTTGTTACCAATGAGAAACTGGCCTCAGTATACACCTCATCCCCACTTTTGTCAAGCCTAAAGGGCCTTAGAGGCATGATTAACCCCACTTTAGACCTGTTTGGACAAGAATTGACGGGAAAAGCTCCGGGGAGAAGCTGGAAAAAGGTTACAAAACGGTAACGAGAGCGCGGGGCGGGGACGGGCCGCCGCCCGGGAAAAGGCGGAAGTGGACATTTCCCCAAAGTTGTGGTATGATGCGGAAGATGAGAACCGTTCGTCCCCGGAAGAGAGGAGCCTTGTCCCATGAACATCGGAACCGTCGCGATTCCCTCAAAATTGGCGCTGGCCCCCATGGCCGGCGTGACCGACGCCGCCTTCCGCCGGCTCTGCGCGGAGCTGGGGGCGGGCTATACCTGTACGGAGCTGATTTCCTCAAAGGCGCTTTGCTACAGGGACAAGAAGACCTTTTCCCTGCTGCGGCAGTTTCCGGGGGAGCATCCCGCCGCCGTTCAGATCTTCGGCAGCGACCCGGCCTGTATGGCCGAGGCCGCGCAGATCGCCATGGAATACACAGGAGCGGACATTCTGGACATCAACATGGGCTGTCCCATGGGGAAGATCGTCAACAACGGGGACGGCGCGGCCCTGATGAAGGACCCGGAAAAGGCGGGGCGCATTGTGGAGGCTGTGGTGAAGGCCGTTTCCCCCGCCGTCCCCGTTACCGCCAAGTTCCGCCGGGGCTGGGACATGGGAAGCTGCAACTGCGTGGAGTTTGCCCGGGTACTGGAACAGGCCGGGGCTTCCGCCGTGGCGGTCCATGGCCGGACCCGGGCCCAGATTTACAGCGGACAGGCGGACTGGAACTGCATCCGGGCGGTGAAGGAAGCCGTGTCCATCCCCGTCATCGCCAACGGCGACATCTGGAAGCCGGAGGACGCGGCCCGGATTCTTCAGCACACCAAGGCCGATATGGCCATGATTGGCCGGGGCTGCTTTGGAAATCCCTGGATTTTTCAGCAGGCCAAGGCCGTGCTGGAGGGAGAGGAGGCCCCGCCCCCGCCGCCTCTGGCGGAGCGGTGCGATTTGGCCGTGCGGCAGTTTGAGCTGGCGGCGGAGTACAAGGGTGAGCGGACGGCGGTCCTGGAGGCCCGGCGGCATTACTGCTGGTACCTCAAGGGCGTGCCTTACGCCAATTATTATAAGGAGCAGATTGTCCAAATGAATACCCTAGAAGATGTATACCGGGTGACCCAGGGCATCAAGCGGGATCTCCGGGACCGGCGGCGGGAGGAGGAGCGCCTATGACCGATTCGCGGGAAGAAAAATGGATCGCCGCCGCCCGGGAGGGAGACCAAGGGGCCTTTGAGGAACTGGTTCTCCTCTATGAAAAACGGGTGCTGGCCCTGACCCAGCGGATGTGCGGCAACCCGGAAGACGCCGCCGAGGCCGCCCAAGAGGCCTTTTTGGCCGCGTGGCAGGGCTTGAAGAACTTTCGGGGGGACAGCAGCTTTTCCACCTGGCTTTACCGGCTGTCCTCCAACGCCTGTGTAGACCTGTTGCGGCGGGAGGGGCGGCGGCAGGCCGCCGTTTCGCTGGACGGCGAGGATTTGAATTTGGATATTCCGTCCCCCATTCCCTCTCCCCAGGAGGAGGCGGAGCGGCGGGAGCTGCGGGAGCAGATCGAGGCGGGGCTCCGGGCCCTGCCGCCGGAGTACCGGGAGGTGCTGGTGCTGCGGGAGATGCAGCAGCTTCGGTACGACGAGATTGCCCACGTGCTGGAGCTGGATGTGGGGACGGTCAAATCCCGAATCAGCCGGGGACGAAAAAGACTTCGAAGTTTTTTGCTGGAGCAGGGGAACTTTTCTCCGCCGCCTCCGTCTAAAGAAACAGGAAAGGGGGGCCGTTCATGAAATGCTGTGAGGAATACGCGGCCCTGTTGGATCCGTTTGTGGACGGGGAACTGACACCGGAGGAGATGGAACGGGTGCGGGAGCACCTGGAGGACTGCCCCGGATGCAGGGCCTATGTGGATGACGCGCTGGCCATTCGGGCCGGGTTTCCGGAGGTTGAGGAGACGGTTGTGCCTGAGGGCTTTGTGGAAGGCGTTATGGAACAGCTGCGGCTCCGTACTCCCTGCGAGGAGAAAGCTGTGGAGAGGAAATGGCGTTCTTTCCGGCGCTGGATGGGAACGGCGGCGGCGATGGCGGCCTGCTGCGCTTTGGTGGTGCTGGTGAAAACCGGTTCCGGCGGAGCGGAAGGCGTCGACCCGGCGGTTTCGGCCGAAGCGGCTGTGACCTCCGCCTATGACGGCGGAGAAGAGACCGGCGTCGCGCCCCGTATAGCGTTGGACGCCGGGGAACCGGAGGAGCATGCGCAGGTTCACACGGCGGCGAAGGCGGAGGAAAAGAACCGCGCCGCCGAAAGAGGAGAGGACCAGCAGAGAAGCCTGATGGCCGCCGCCCCGCAGGCGGCGGCGGAGAGCCGTTCGGATATGGAAGATATAGAAGTGGAGTCCTATGGAGAAATCGCGCTTTGCCTTACCGCGGAGGAGGCCGGAGATCTGCTGGATGGGTTCGAGCCGGAGTGGGAGGACGCGATGGAACGGCGCTATACCCTGCGTTTAAAGGAGTATGAGATGCTTTTGGAGGAGCTGGGGCGGTGGGAAAAGCTGCCGGAGGCTTCGGAAATGAGCTTTCAGGTGGTTGTAACAGGTCCCTTTTCATGAAGCGGGGGACCAATATGACCCGGGCGGGCCGGCTTCCTACGGGAGGCCGGCCCGTGACGTTGTCAAAAAGAACCATAGGTAATACCCAAAAGGAGGGAAGAGGATAGTGAAAACAGAAAAAGGGAAAAAAGGGGAAAGAAAGGGATTGACAAAAGAGGGAGGAGATGGTAATCTAGCAAA
>CAJUQQ010000028.1 GCA_910588175.1 uncultured Oscillibacter sp. | reverse complement strand
CCCACGTCCCGCTCCACGTCGTCCAGCTTGCCGTAAAAGGTATAGGTCCGGGCGGCGGAGACGCAGGTGACCTGCCGCCGGTCGGAGGCGAAATAGAGAATGGTCTTCTTGGGAATCCGGTACAGCGTCTCGCCGCTGCGGCAGAGGAAGGCCTGGTCCCCCTCCCGGAGGCGGGCCTCCGCCGCCCGGTCCAGCACGCCGTCCAGCTGGTCCGGCTTGGGGGGCTTCATCAGGTAGCCCAGGGCCCCCACGGAATAGCCGTCGAACACGTAGTCCGTGTAGCCGGTGACAAAGACCAGCAGCAGCCCCTCGTCCGCCTCCCGGAGGCGGCGGGCGGTCTCCATGCCGTTCAGCTCCCCCATTTCAATGTCCAAAAATACCAGGTCCAGCTCCCCGGCGTGGCTGCCCAGCCAGCGGAGGAGGCCCTCCCCGGAGGAGAATTCAAAAAAGGACGTGTCCGCCCCGCTCCGCCGCCGCTCCAGGGCCCGCTCCAACGCGGCCCGGAGGGCGACGCGGGCGTCGGCGCTGTCGTCGCAGATGCCGATTCGCAGCATGGTATCATCTCCTTGCGGTTTGCTAGGGCTATTATAGCATATCCCCGGCCATTCGCCAAACCAATTATGACGGCAAAAGCGCCAAAAATGACATCGCTTCCCGCCGCGCCCCCAAACTTTACAACGAACCCGCCAAAGAGAGCGGCCCCGTTTGCGGGGGCCGTTTTTTTGCGCTATTCTGGCAATGGAAGCGGACGTAAGCATTTACAGCCGGACTTCCGCATCAATCGCTGCCACAGAATAAAGGAAGTGCTTGCTATGAATTGGAATTCCATCCGCGCCGCCCTGACCACCCCCACGGAGGTCCCCCGGCAGGGGCCCCGGCTGCAAACGAATCTGGACACGGACCTTTTGAAGCTCGCCGCCATCGTCTCCATGCTCATCGACCATGTGGGCGGGGCCTTCTTCCCGGAGGTGGGGGCCTTCCGCTGGATTGGGCGGCTGGCGTTCCCGATTTTTTGCTACTGCATGACCGTGGGACTGCTGTACACCCGGGACGTGAAGCGGTATCTGGGCCGCCTGGCGGTGTTCGCCGTGGTCTCCCAGCCCTTCTACGTCCTGGCCTTCCACCCCCACGATTGGATGGTGGACCGGAATTGGAGCAACTGGAACATCTTCTTCTCGCTGTTTCTCTCCCTGCTTGCCATGTACGGCTTCAAGGAGCGGAAGTGGTGGCTGTTCCTGGGGGCCTTCTTCGCGGTGAGCTGGTGGAACTTCGACTATTCCGGCATCGGGATTCAATTGATGCTGATTTTCTTCCTCTGCCGGAACCACCCCAAAATCGGCGCGGCCCTCTATGTGCTGACCTACCTGCCCTGCCTCTGGGGCGGCTATCTGGAGGACCCGCTGGCCTTGAAGCTGGGCGGCTTCGCCGTGGACTGGGCTGTGTTTGCCCTGCTGGCCGCGCCGCTGATCTTCCTCCCCACCCGCTCCGGGCTGAAAATCCCCAAGTGGTTCTTCTACGCCTTCTATCCCGCCCATCTCGCCGTCATTGCGGCAATTCAATTCATGCTGTAAGAAAGGATGACTATGATGCTGACTGTAGAAAATCTGTGCAAATCCTATCAAGTGGGAAAGACCTCCTATGAGGTGCTGAAGGGAGTCTCCCTTCAAGTGGGAAAGGGTGAGTTCGTGGCCGTTATGGGCCCCTCCGGCTCCGGCAAGACCACCCTCTTGAACTGCATTTCCTGCTATATCCCCGCCGACTCCGGCAGTATCCGCCTGGGGAAAACCGAGCTGGCCCGCCTGGGAGAGGACGCCCTGGCGGAGGTCCGCAACAAGCAGCTGGGCTTCGTTTTTCAGGACTTCCTCCTGCTGGACGGCCTGACGGTCCGGCAGAACATTTTGCTTCCCGCCATCATCGGCGGCGTCGTCTCCGGCATGACGGAGCAGCGGGCGGACCAGCTCTGCGAGGTCTTTGGCATCGCGGGCATCCGGGACAAATACCCGGCGGAGATCTCCGGCGGCGAGAAGCAGCGCACCGCCGTGGCCCGGGCCCTCATCAACCACCCCCTGCTGATTCTGGCCGACGAGCCCACGGGCAACCTGGACTCCAAGTCCACCCGGGCCGTCATCCGCTCCTTCGAGCAGGCCAAAAGCGCCCTGGAGGCTACCATCTTCATGGTTACCCACGACTCCTACGCCGCCTCCTTCTGCGACCGGGTGGTGATACTCCGGGACGGCGTGGTCTGGAAGGTGCTGGAGAAGGGGTCCACGGAGCGGGAGACGTTCCAGGACCAGCTTCTGGACGCGGTCCGGGAAATGGGGAGGGAATAACCATGCGCCATTTTTCCGAAGTTTATGCCCTGATGCGCCGGAGGAACAAGAAGCAATACGCGCTCCTCTCGGGCTGCTGCTTTTTCTCCGTGCTGCTGATTACGGCCTACGTCTGCATGATGCGGGCCCCCACCATCCTGAACGTCCTCCCCGAGGGAGGCGACAGCCGCAAGCAGGTCATGATGATCTTCACCCTGGCGGTCATCGGCTGCGCCGTGTTCACCACCTACGCCTCCGGCCTCTTCTTCCGGCAGAAGTCCCGGGAGACCGGCGTGTTCCTGGCCCTGGGGGCCACCCGGGCCCAGGTGCGGGGGGAGCTGTACCGGGAGCTGGGAGTGATCTCCCTGGGCTCCTGCGCCGCCGGGGCCGCCCTGGGCGGACCGCTGGCCTGGGTGCTGTGGCAGGTGTTCCGTCTCTGCGTGGTGGATACGGAGGAGATGCGGCTGGTGTTTGACCCGAACGCCTATGTATTGTCCCTGGCCTTCTCCGCCTTTGTCATCGCCATGATGTTCTTCCTGGGGAGCCGGTCCGTGAAGCGGACCAACATCATCGACATCGTCCAGGAGTCCCACAAGTCCGAGCCCATCCGGGATGTCCCCCGGTGGTACGGGCCCGTTGGCATCGGCCTGCTGGCCCTGGGGGGCTTTCTGGGCTATATGTCCTCCGTCTTCTTCATAAGCATTCTCCACTGGTATCCCCCCGAGGGGCTGACCGCGGTCTTTTACGTCCCCGCTTTGATTGGCCTCTATATGATTCTCCTGCACACGGTGGTCAACGGCTGGAACGGGAAAAAGAAGCTCTACAAGGACCTGATCGCCACCAGCCAGATGCGCTTTCAGGGCCGCCAGACGGTGCGGAACATGCTGGTGATGACCCTGCTGATTGCCGGCGCGTACTTCGGCAGCTTCTACACCCCCATGCTGGGCACCGGGTCCATGATTGAATACGATACCCGGCCTGTGGACTATGTGTATAACTTCCGGGCGGACCAGGACATCCCCCTGGAGGAGGAGGTCCGGGCCCTGGCGGAGGAGTACGGCGTGACCGTCACGGACTTCGCCGCCGTCCCCATGCTCCGCCTGGCGGTGGACGGCGAGGACCACATTGAGGAGGAGGGCCCCATGGGCACCACCTGGCGCGCGGAGTACAAAGAGGTCATGAGCACCGAGCTGTTTCTTTCCGCCTCCGGCTACGAGGCTCTGACGGGGGAGCGCGTGGACCTGGCCGGCGGCGAGATTCGAGGCGTCGTCGACGCGGAGGGGAGCAAGCTGGGCTTTGCCCCGGACAAGAGCCTCGTGACCAACTATCTGACCGGGGAACAGCTCCCCGTCACGTCCCTGGAGCCCCTGCGCTATGACAGCCTCTTCGGGCGCTATGTGATGAACGACGCCGACTTTGCCGCCCTGGGGGCGGGCCTGACGGAGGAGTGGCGGGAGACCCAGGTCTGCTTCAACGTGGAAAACTGCGAGGAGACCTATGACTTCGCCAAAGCCCTGTTCAACGAGATTGTGGACCACTCCACCATCGACGTGGCCCAGTTTGACGGCTGGGACCCGGTGGTCCGGGACCAGTACCTGGCGGAGGAGGGCGCTTACTTCCTGGACCGGGAGAACTGCGCGGAATACGGCTTTACCGTCATCGACTACGCTCAGCGGGACAGCTCCGCCTTCCGGATGAGCTGGCAGTACATGCCTGCGTTCCGGATTTTGGACAGGATGGACTTTGTAAAGACGATGGCGGTGTTCCTCATCCTCTTTGTCTTTGTAGCTGTGGTGTGTTTTTCCGCTGTGTTTGTGATTGCCTATACCCGATGCATGACCATCGCCCTGACAAACCGGAAGGTCTACGACGACCTCAGGCATTTGGGGGCCTCCAACGCCTATCTCCGCCGCTCCGTCCGGGGGCAGGTGAAGCGGGTGTTCCTGGTGCCCGCCTTGGCGGGCACGGGGTTGATTTACGCCTTTTATGTCATGATTATGTACTTCAACGGCAGTCCCGCGGGTATTACGCCCAGCGAGGCGGCGGGCCTCCTGGCCAACCTGGCGGTGGTGGCGGCGGTGTCCGCCCTGATCTACGGCGTGTACCGCCTGACCCTGGCCCAGGTATGCCGGGCCCTGGACATCCGGCGGTAAAAAAGACCGCCCTGTCTATGACAGGGCGGTCTTTTTTTCGGGGATTGAGGAAGGCTTACGCTTCCGGCTCCGCCGAAGCCGCAAACCGGCTCACGAAGTCCCGGAGCCGCTCCCAGGCGGCCCGGCCTCCGGCGGTGAGGTCCCCGGCCCGGAAGCCGCCGTCCAGCTCATGAAGGAACCCCTCATAGTACGTCTTCCCCTCCTCGCTTCCGCCGGAGAGATACCCGGCCAGGAAGAGCAGGATTTCCTCCCGTTCCGCCTCGTCACGCTCCGACACTTTGTTGAGGAACTCCGCCGACTGGGGATACATGATCTTCGCCAGGGTCTCGCCGTCCAGGTCCGTCAGCTCCAAAAGTCCCTGTTCCATCAGGGTGTTGACCATGTCCGTCAGGAACAGCTCCGTGCCGGGGGCACAGTCGTTCTCCATTTTGGAAAACAGGTAGGTCCGGCTTCCGCCCTCGTCCAGCCGGAAATACAGGTAGTCGCTCCCGGGGTAGCCGATCATGCACCAGCCGTCCTCCCCTACATAGGACCCGCCCGCCGACACGACCCGGTCCGGCGTGGTGGTGTGGGTCTCATAGCTGACGTTCCAAACCTCCACCCGGAGGTCTCCCGCCGTCTCGTAATAGGGGCCCTCCAGGCCGGTCAGCCGCCAATCGTCCCAGACCACGTTCCCGGGGCCGAAGTTTTCCTCGTTGTAGTTTCCGGAGCCGTCGGCGCCGTAGCCCTTCGCCGCCAGGGCTTGGAGCTGCGTGTCCACAAACAGCGCCGCCTGCCGCAGAACATCCTCCGGCGCGTCAACGCTGTCCTTTATACGGTCCGTGTAGGTGCTTTCGTCCTTGTACAGCCGCAGGTTTTCCCCGTCAAACCACAGCTTCCGGAAGGCCGACGCGCTGGACGTACCGCCGGGGAGGGGGACCTGAACGCAGACGGGCAAGGAACGGCTGTCCCTATCCCAAAAGCCGTAGTCCGTGTAGCCCGCCTCGGGCCACGCCGCCCGGAGCAGGGCGTCCACGTCCGCCTCGTAAAGCTGTCCGCCCCGCTGGAAGAACAACTGCGGGCCGGGACTGCCGCCGGAGGCTGCCAGCTCGTCTACTCCGTCGCCGTCCAGGTCGATGGCCTCGGCCTCCCCCTTGGCCCGGAGGAGCAGGGAGGGCGTGCCGTCCTCCGCGAAGGTGTAGTAATCGTTGAACTCGCCGTAGTACCGCTCGTCCAGCCAGCCATAGTAGGAGACCCTCAGGCCGACCTCATCGAACAGGGTAAAGCCCTTCGCCTGCCAGCTGCCTGCGCTGTCCGCCGGGATGGTCAAAAAGCAGTTCAGCGCGTCCCCGGGTCCCACCACGGCGGCGTAGATATTGCCGTCGGTGGAGCGGTAAATTTCCACCGCCGTCGTGTCCTTGTCCGTCATGCCCGGTACAAACGAGTGACTGTACAGCAGCTCCGCCATGTCGCCGCTGTGCCGCTCCACCGTCACCGCCTCCGGCTCGTAGGGCTCCAAACCCTCCAGGGAAATCACCCGCTCCGGCTCCCAGGCCGGGTAAGCTGTGGGAATGACGGGCGGGTTTTCATTCCAGCCACAGTACCAGTTGCTCAGGAAACGGTAGCCGCCGTTCTTTTGGGGTTCCAGCGTCAAGCACACCGGGCCGGAGGAGAGTATGTTCATCTCGCCGTGTCCGCTGCTGAGCCCGGGAAAGCCGCTGCCCTCGTAGTACAGGAGGACCTTGCCGTCCTTCCATTCTCCGGAGGTGAAGGTGACTTTGCCGGGATAGTTCGTGTCGCCGTGGAAGTGATAATAGGCGTCGTATTCCTCCAAATAGGTGAACCGGTCCAGGCACCATTGGTCCGTATCCTCCAGGCCGATGCCCAGGTGTTCCCGCAAAACCGCGTCCATCTGGTCCCTGGGGCACTTGAAAAGGTCGACTCCCGGGTCCTCGCCGCCATAGTCCGCGTCCGCCACGGCTTGGCGTTCCTCCTCCGTCACCTCCATGGGCTCCCCTGTGCCGTTGTAGAAGAGCGTGAAAAGGTCGTGCCGCTTGTAATCCTCCGGAGTCTCCGCGGCCTGGGAGAGAAATTGGTTGCGGATATTGAAGCCCTCCCCGTTGAAGACCTCGGTGTTGAAGCGGTTCAGCTCCTCCGCCGTCAGGGGCCTGTCCTCCGGTGTCTCCAGAGTCTCGGATTTGGCGAAGGAACAGGCGCAGACCAGAAGGGCCAAGGCCGCGGACAGCACCGCCGCCCACAGCCAGCGCTTCGGGGCCCGGGCGATGCGCCTCACCCGCTCCCGGAGGCTCCGCTTGTCCCCCGTCATGGTGGTGGCGCAGCGGAGCAGGTCCCCAGGCCGGGGCTTGGCGGTGACCAGGGCCAGCAGGGTGGAGCCATAGGCCCGGCGCTCGCCGTCGCCAAGAACGCACAGCGTCCCCTCGTCACAGGCCAGCTCCGCGTCCCGGCGGCTGAGGACAGCCGCCAGCCACACCAGCGGATTCCACCAATGCACCGCCAGCGCCCCGCACCGCAGCAGGGACCAGATGTGGTCCCCCTGGCGGAAATGCGTGACCTCATGGGCCAGCACATGGCGGAGCATCCCCGGGTCCGCCGCCGCCTCCGGGGTGACGTACACCGCCGGGCGGAGCACGCCGAACAGGCAGGGGGAGGGCAGGCCCGCCAGGGTATAGACCGGCAGGGGGCACTCCACCGCCAGGGGAACCCGGAGCCGCCGGAGCCGCCGGGCAAAGCTCAGGTTGGAGAGCAGGAACACCGCCGCCAGCGCTGCTGTCCCCGCCAGCCAGATTCCGCCCAGCAGGACCCAGGGATTCAGCGGCCGCCGGGCCGCCGGAGCGGCGGCCTCCTCCCCAGCGGGAGCGGGGAGAACCTGGACGGGCGCCCCTTCACTGGGGGCGGTCCGGCGCGCTTCCTCCGGGAGACGCTGTCCGCCGGGAAGCGTTTGTACCACGGAAATCTCAGGAAGCACCCGGGGCGTCTCCACCGGGGCGGTGTAGAACTGCCCCGGCACCAGCAGCCGCACCAGCGCCACCGCCCACAGGGCGTACCGCAGCCGGGCGCTGATCCGGCGGCCAAACGCCGCCCGGAGGACCAGCACCGCCCCGATCAGCAGCGCGGCGGTCCATACCCAGTTCCACAAAAACGCGCTCATTCCCCGCCGCCTTTCTCCGCCTGGTCCAGGATGGCCCGGAGCTCCGCGATCTCGTCGCCGGAAAGCTCCTGCCGCCGGGCCATGGCGCTCATCATCATGCCCACGCTGCCCCGGTATACCCGGTCCAAAAAGTTTCGGGTCTCCGCCACCACGGCCTGCTCCCGGTCAACCAGCGGCACATAGGCCCGGCCCCGGCCCGCCTGCTCCCCCCGCACCAGGCCCTTGGCCTCCATGCGGTGGAGGGTGGTGATGGTGGTGCTTCTGTGCCAGCCCACGGTTCTCTCCAGCTCGCTCACCAGCTGCATCACCGTCTGGGGACTGCGCTCCCACAGACAGCCCAGCACGTTCCACTCGCTGGAGGTCAGCTTGATCCGCTCCATGCTCATACCCCCTTGTTTACATTGTAGACATAGCATAACACGAAAAGTCTACAATGTCAACCTATTGCTCCAAAAAAGAACGCGCCCTCCCGCGCGCTTTATAAAAGGAATCGGCGCGGGGCAGATCCGCTCGTTTATCCGAGGCCCTAGGGGGCGGACACACAGGTCCGTCCCCCTAAAAAACCGGGAGGCGGAGGAATTCCTCCGCCTCCCGGCCTGGTTCCGGACGCCGGGTCCGGTTACTGCATGAAGGTGCCGTCGATCATCTGCTGGACGTAGGCGCTGTACTGCTCCTGCTTCTCGGCGGGCACCAGGTCGCTGAGCGCGCCGGGGGCCAGGACGCCGTTCTGGAGGTTGCCGAAGAGGACCTCGCCGCCGAAGGTGCCGTTCTCCACCGCCTCAAAGCTCAGGGCGATGAGGGAGGAGTTGTCGGTGATCTGGGAGCCGATGATGCACTCGTTCTGGCCCAGGTAGTCGGCGGGCTGGGCGATGTCGTAGACGGAGACGGAGCCGGTTTTGGCGTTGTGCTCGTCAATGGCCTGCCGCGCGCCGGAGTCCACGGCGGAGGCGTCGCCGAAGAAGACATCCGCGCCCTGCTCGATCATGGCGTTGGCAAATTCGATGCCCTTGGAGGAGTCGTCATAGGTATTGGCATACACCGCGTCCAGGGCGCGGATGGTCTTGCCCTCCTGCTCGCCCACGTACTGGGCCGCCTCGCAGAAGCCCTGATACTTGGCCAGCGTGGTGGTCAGCTCCATGCCGCCGATGAAGGCGATGGTGCCGCTCTCGGTCATCAGGCCCGCCAGAGCGCCGGCGATCCAGCCGATCTGCTGGCCGTTGGGCAGCAGGGAGGTGAGGTTGCCGTTGCTGGCCTGGCCGGGGGCGTCCTCGCCGCCGTTGAGCAGGGCGAAGCACACGTCCGGGTACTCCTCCGCCACCTGGAGCATGGCGTCGGTGTACTCGCCGCCGGGAGCGTAGATCAGGTCAAAGCCCGCGTTGCAATAGGCCACCATGGCGTCATAAAAGCTGTCGTGGGAGAGGTTGTCGGTGGACTCCATGCTCCACTTGGGGTTCCGCTCCACTGCGGCGGTGAGCTCGCTGTAGCAGGCCGTGCCCCAGCCGCCGTCGTTCACGCTGCTGTCCAGGATAAAGCCCACGCGGTAGGTCTTCTCCCCGCCGCCGGAAGCGCCGGAGTCACCGGAGCCGCCGGAAGCGCCGGAGCTGCCGGAATCGGACTTGCCGCCGCCGCAGGCGGCCAGGCTCAGGGCCAGCACCAGGGCCAGCAGGATTGCCATGCTTCTTTTCATAATCGTTCCTCCTGTAAATGGTAGTGTGGAATATCGCAAAGCGGCTGGGCCGCCTTGTCTCTTATGGAAAATCCTTCCGGCCTCAGCGCTCCTCCTTGCGGTAGGGCAGGCCGTTGGCCTTGGGGCCGGATTTCTTGGAGCCCACCAGCGTGAGCACCAGCACGGTGGCGATGTAGGGAATCATCTGGAAAAACTGATAGGGCACGCCCACGTTGGTCACCTGGAGACGGATTTGCAGCGCGTCGCACAGGCCGAAGAACAGGCAGGCCACCAGCACGCCGCCGCCGGTCCAGCGGCCGAAGATCACCGCCGCCAGGGCGATGAAGCCCCGCCCGGAGACAATGCCCTCCGTATAGGTCGTGGAATAGCAGGTGGTGAGGTACGCGCCGCCCATGCCCGCCAGCGCGCCGCAGATCAGGCAGGAGAGGTACTTCACGCCGATGACGTTGATGCCCAGCGTGGCCGCCGCCTTGGGGTGCTCGCCCACGGCCTTGTAGTTCAGGCCGGCCTTGCTCTTGTTGAAGAAAATCATGGTGAAGATCACCAGGGCAAAGGCCAGGTATACCATGGGGGTCTGGTCGAAGAGCAGGGGACCGACGAAGGGGATGTCCTTCAGAACGGGGATGCCCACGCCGGGCATCAGGGTGATCTGCATCAGGCTGCTGCCCGTGCCGAAGTACACCCGGTAAATGAAGGATGCCAGGGCCGGGGCCAGCAGGTTCACCGCCATGCCGTAAACCGTGTGGTTGGCGCAGAGGGTAATGGTGGCAAAGGCGTAAACCATGTTCACCAGCGCACCCGCCAGGGCGCCGCAGAGGATGCCCAGCCACACGTTGCCCGTGGTGAAGGCCAGCATGAAGCCTCCAAGGGCTCCCACGGCGGCCAGGCCCTCCAGGCCGATGTTGACCATGCCGGCCCGCTCGGAATAGAGCTCCGCCATGGCGATAAACAGCAGGGGCACCGCCATGCGGACGGTGGCCAGAATGATACTGCTCACAAACGCGCCGTTCATGCCTTCTGACCCTCCTTTCCCTTCTTCTGGAAGACGCGGAGGCGGAACGCCTCGAACTCCGGCAGCTTGGTCAGGGCCATGCCCGCCACGGAGAAGACAATGACCAAGGCCTGAATGATATCCGACACGCTGGTGGGCACGCCGGTGGCCACCTGCATGGAGGTGGAGCCCACCCGGAGAGCCGCGAAGAAGATGGCCACCACAATGGTCGCCAGCGGATGGAGCTGCCCGATCAGGGCCATGGCCACGCCGTCGAAGCCGTAGCCCGCGCCGTAGCCGTTGATCAGCCGGTACTGGGTGCCCAGCAGGTCCGACGCGCCGCCCAGGCCCGCGATGGCCCCGGAGACAATGAAGCTGATGAGGATGTAACGGTTGACCGGGAAGCCGTCAAACCGGCTGGCGGTCATGTTCAGGCCCACGGCCCGGAGCTTGAAGCCCGGCGCGGTCCAGTACAGGAAGTAGTACAGCAGCACGCCCACCAGAAGCGCGATGACAAAGGCCCAGGTGAAGCGCATGGAGGGAATCACCCGGCTGAGCTTCAGGGAACCGTCAATGGACGGCGTCTGGGGGACGGTCACGTCCCGAATCCAGTTGGTGTAGATCACGCCCATGAACAGCGTCGCCACGTAGTTGAGCATGATGGAGATGATCATCTCGTTCAGGCCCCGGGTGATTTTCAGGATGCCGGGAATCATGCCCCACACGCCGCCCGCCAGAGTGCCCACCAGCATGGCGGCCAGCATGCCGGGGAAGCCTGTCAGCCCCAGGCAGTGGACGGTGCAGAAGGCGGCGGTGGCGCCGAAGAGGAACTGCCCCTCGCCGCCCAGGTTGAACACACCGCACTTATAGGCGAAGCAGGCGCACAGGGAGGTGAAGATCAGAGGCACCGCCTTGTTCAGGGTGGTGCCGACGCTGGCGGCGGTGCCGAAGGCCCCCTGGAACAGCGCCCCCAGCGCCGTCGCGGGGTTGGAGCCCATGGCCGCCATGATGATCGCGCCGATCACAAAGGCCAGCAGAATGGACAGCAGGGGCACCACGAAGCCCGTCAGTGATTTCCGTAACTTTTCCATAGCCGCCCCCTTATTTACCCGTCATGGCCAGACTGATCTCCTCAATGGGCGGGTTCTTTCCGGAGAACTCTCCCATGATCTGGCCCTCGAACATAACTAGAATCCGGTCGGACATCTCCAGCACCTCGTCAAAGTCCGCGCTGATGAGGAGGATGCCCACGCCCCGCTCCCGGGCGTCGATCATCTGGTCGTGGACAAAGCGGGTCGCGCCGATGTCCAGACCCCGGGTGGGGTGGACCGCCACCAGCAGCTTCGGCTGGGATTCCAGCTCCCGGGCCAGAATGACCTTCTGCTGGTTGCCGCCGGAGAGGCTGCGGACCTCCTGCCCGGTGGAGGTGCAGCGCACGTCGTACTTCTCCACCATCTTTTCCGCGTGGGCGTTGATGGCCCTCTTTTTCAAAAGCAGGCCCTTCCCCAGACTGAACGCGTCGCTGCCGATGCTCTTGAGCACCAGGTTGTCCGCGATGGACATGTCGCCGATCAAGCCCTGGAGATTCCGGTCCTCCGGCACATGGGAGACGCCCTCCTCAATGAAGGCGGAGGGATCGTAGAGGGAGACGCTCCGCTCTTTCAGGAACAGGCTCCCCGCCTCCGGGGCGATGACGCCGGTGACGATCTGGGCCAGCTGGGTTTGGCCGTTGCCGTCCACGCCGGCGATGCCCACGATCTCCCCGGGGCGAATCTCCATGGAGACCCCGGCCAGGCCGTTGTGCTTGGAGCCCTCGTGATACTTCACGCCCTCCATTTTCAGCACCGTCTCTCCCCGGGCCTCCTTTTTCTCATACTGGGACCCGGAGAGCTCCCGGCCAATCATGAGATTGGCCAACTTCTGCCCGTCGGTCTCCTCGCATGGGACGGTGGTGACCACCTCCCCCGCCCGGAGAATGGTGATCCGGTCGGAGATGTGCAGGACCTCCCGCATCTTGTGGCTGATAAAGATGATGCTCTTGCCCTCGTCCACCAGCTTGTGCATGATGGCGAAAAGTCCCTCCACCTCAATGTCCGTCAGCGCGGCGGAAGGCTCGTCCAGAATCAGCAGGTCCGCCCCGTGATAGAGGGCCTTGAGGATCTCCACCCGCTGCTGGGCGCCTACGGAGATGTCGGTAATGAGCTTGTCCAGCTCCACGTCCAGGCCGTACCGCTGGGACAGGGCCAGAATCTCACTCTTCCGGGCTTCCCGGTCCACAAAGAGGCCCTTGGAATTTTTGTCCCCCAGAATGATGTTCTCGAACACCGTCATGGCCTCTACCAGCATGAAATGCTGGTGCACCATGCCGATGCCCAGCTTTACCGCCTGGCTGGGCGAGTCAATGCGCACCTCCTGGCCGTTCAGGAAAATCTTCCCCTCCGTGGGCTGGTAGAGACCGATGAGGATGTTCATCAGCGTGGACTTTCCCGCGCCGTTCTCTCCCAGCAGCGTCAGCACCTCACCGCGGTTGACGGTCAGGCAGACGTCCCGGTTGGCGTAGAAGCTGCCGAACCGCTTGCTGATGTGTTCCATTCTCAGCAATTCTTCCAATGTCCGCTCCCTCCTTCTTTCTCCATGTTCATTTATAGTCACCGCAGTTGAAAAAAGGCGTCTGCCTCTTTTCAACTTGTGCGGCGATGCTTCGCCGCACAGGCCGTATAACGGCCTTTCGGTGGACTTCATAGTCTGCACAGGGATTTTATCAAGCAGCGGCTTTGCCGCTGTTTGAAAATCGGTATCTGCCGATTTTCTACTGTGCTGACTATATCGTCAGCGCGTCCGGGGAATTCCACGGAACGCGCCGGACTTCATAAACAGCCGGCTCTTGGTTTCACAGCCTGTATTCCCATCGGCCAAACGCCGCCCGGACGGTCTTTTCCCGTCATCCCGCGCTCCTCTGCCATCCGGCAGGGCGCGGCTCCTTGCCGGACGGGAAAAATCCTCGTACCCGGCCTCCCAGATTGTGAATGCAGGTTCTCAGTCCGGCCTTCCCTCCGGGGCTTTCCCGGCCAGCATCACGGCCTTTCGCTCCTGTAGGGCGTAAACCGCGCTCTCCGCCCAGGAATACTGCTGCATGAACTCTCCCTGAAAGGCGCAGCAGGCCTCGGCGCTGCCGTTCATAAAATCCTGGTAGTCGGAATCCGCCAGCTCCATGCGGACCCGGAGGCTCCCCCGCTCCCGCAGCAGCAATTCCTCCGCGCGGCAGGCCCGCAGCGTGTCCGCCAGCTCCTTGATGGTCCGGCGGTAGCCGGTATTCTCGGTGGAGATGGTGGAATTTTCCCCCCAGAGGAACTCCACCATCTCGTGGATGGACACCGGGCGGCCCCCGCGGTACACGCACAGGGCCAGCAGCTCCTTGGCCTTGCCGGAGCGGAAATGGACGGGCCCGCCGTCCACCAGCAGCTCAAAGGGACCGAAGGTCTGGAAGCGGATGCGCTTTTTCTGCCGCTGGCGGAAGAGCTTGGCCCGCTCCATCACATCGGCGATGTCCTCCTGATCAAAGGGCTTGAAGATCATGTAGTCCGCCTTCATCCGCAGGGCGTCCACGGCGAATTTGGGGTGGGCCGTGGCGAAAACGATGATCATGTCGGAGCGGAGAAGCCGGAGCCGCCGGGCCAGCTCGATGCCGTTCATACCGGGCATGTCGATGTCCAGCAGGGCGAAGTCCACCTCGTGGCTTCCGGCGTATTCCACCGCCTGCGCGGGGTCGGTGAATTTGCCCACAATTTCAAAGTCCGGGATGTCCGCGCACTTGAGCTCAAAGAGCTGAAGGTCCAGCAGCATGTCGTCCACAAGGATGGTTTTCACGGCGTTCGTTCTCCTATACTGGTCATTATAACAGATGAAGCGTACGGAAACCGTACGCTTCGCTCAGTTTTCCGTAGAACCCTCCAAATTTTTTGGGACCATCAGAAAAACTTTTGTGCCTTCTCCCGGCGCGCTCCGGATTTCCAGGCGGCAGTCGGGAAACTGGGCGATGCGCCGGCGCAGGTTGGCCAGGCCCACGGAGCCGCTTCTCCCCTCTCCGGCGGGGTCGAAGCCCACGCCGTCGTCCTCCACGGCGATGCGCCAGGCCGCCGCCTCCTCCGTCAGGGAGATGCGCACCGTGCCGCCTCCCACCTTGGGCTTGATGCCGTGGAGAATGGCGTTTTCCACCACGGTCTGAACCGTCAGGGCGGGAATCTTGAAGTCCACGTCCCGCACGCCGTAGACCACCTGGAGCCGGTCTCCCAGCTGTTCCCGGTTGATGTCCACGTAGGCCCGGACGGCCCGGAGCTCTTCTTTAAAGGAGACCACGCCGCCCTCCGCCGTGATGGTGTCAAGGTTGAAGCGCAGGTACCGGGCGAAGTCCCCCGCCATTTTATAGGCCGCATCGGGCTTGAGCACGATGAGGGCCTGAAGGGCGTTGAGGGTGTGGTAAAAAAAGTGAGAGCTGATCTGGCTGAGGAGCATGTTGGTCTGCTCCCGCTCCAACTGCTGCTGGAGATTCCGAATCTCCCAGGCGGATTCCTCCCGTTTCAGCTCCCGCATCTTTCCCGCGGAGTACACCGCCACCCCCGCCAGCAGGCTGATGAACAGCCCGCCGGACACGGTCAGCCAGAAGCCAAGGCGCTGGTACCACTGAGTCAGCGGGGCCATCCAAATGGTCCACCTGGCGTTAAACAGCGTCAGCTCCCGGGGCATGACGGCGGCTCCCGGGGGAATGGGCCGGGCTGTCTCCAAAATGGTCTGCTCCCGCCCGTCGTCCGGGTTGATCCGCCAGACGCGGCAGGCGTAGCCCTGCTCGTTGACCTGCCGGATGGGGCTGCCCGCAAAGACGGCGGGATAGTCCAGCGTCACGGTCACAAGGCCCCAGTATTCCGGCTCCCCCGTCTCATCCGGCAGGTAAACCGGAAGGCGGCCGCAGATGCCCACGCCGCCCTCCACCAGCTCGAAGGGACCAGCGATGAAGAGCTCGCCCTTTTCAATGGCGGCCTGGGCCTCCAGATTGCCCAGACCGTCGCTGTTCAGGTCCAGGCCGAACAGCTCCTCGTTTCCCTCCAGAGGGAACACTCCCCGGACAATGCCGCCGGGCGCGAAAACCAGACTGCGGACAATCCGCTCCTCCAGCAGCCGCCGGGCAATGGGAGCGAAGGTATCATAGCTGCCCCCGGTCTCTATCAGGTGACCCTCCAGAACCCGGGTCTTTTCCATCTGGTAGATCAGGGCTTCAAAGGTCTCCGACGCCACCGTCTGGGAAATGTACTCCATCTGGAGCCGCTCCTTCTGCCGCTGCTGGCTGAAGAAGGACCCGCCCAGCGCCGCCAGCAGCCCGATAACGGCCAGGGCTGTCAGCGCCGCCGGCAGCCCCGGCCCCCATTTCCGCATCCGGAACGGGCGGATCATCAATCGTGGTTATCCGGGTCCCAGAAGCCCTTGTGGACCTCCACAATCTCCTCTTCGATCTCCTGGAAGGGCCCCAGCACCTCGATCTTCTTCTGTCCGGCGGCGATGACCTTGTCCGCGCCCATGTTGAAGGTGGGGTTTTTGTCGTCCGCGCCGGTGAGCTCCAGCAGCTTGGTCTCGGAGATGCCGAAGGCGATTTTGCCGATGTTGGCCCAGTAAATCGCGCCGGTACACATGGGGCAGGGCTCGCAGGTGGTGTAGAGGGTGCAACCCCAGAGGCGCTTTTTGTCAAAGGCGGCGCTGGCCCGGGAGGCCAGGACACGCTCAGCGTGGGCGGTGGCGTCGTGGAGCTCGTGCTCGGCGTTGCCCTGCTCCATCAGGACTTGTCCGTCCTCGTCCACCAGAATCGCGCCGAAGGGCGTATTGCCGCCGGCACAGGAACGCCGGGCCACCTCATTGGCCTTGCGAAGGTATTCGATGTGCTTCATAACGCAGTCCTCCTTGTGGTGAAATTCGTCTCATTGTAGCATACGGAGGGCGAAAAAGCAAGAGAGGAGATCTCCCTGAGAACGTCCCGGAGCGGGTTTCATACGGAGAAGGGACAGCGGAGGCGGACCTATGCGTCCGCCTCCCCATGATGCGATCTTTGCGCCGGGCACTCCCGGTTTCCGGCCTTACCAGACCCAGTTGGGGGCCGCCATGACCCGCTTGGCCTCCTCCAGGGTCATGCCCTCAACGTGCCCGCCGCAGTTCCGTTCATATCCGCCTAGCGCTTATTCGATTCCCGCCAGATCTTCTGCTCCCGGGCGGCGGCAATGAGCTCCTCCCGGAAATCGGGGTGGGCGATGGAAATCAGCAGCTCCGCCCGCTCCCAGGTGGACCGGCCTACCAGATTCACCGCACCGTATTCCGTGACGATGAAATACGCCTGACTCCGGGGGTCGGTGACGATGTCCCCGCCGAAGTGGGGCAGAATCCGGGAGCGGCGGACGCCGTCCTTGTCCGCGAAGGAGGAGGTCATGCAGATAAAGGCCTTTCCTCCCCGGGACATAGCCGCGCCGGTGAGGTAGTCCAATTGGCCTCCGGTGCCGCTGATATGGCGCAGCCCCGCGCTTTCCGCACAGGTCTGGCCGTAGAGGTCCACGGCGATGCAGCTGTTGATGGAAATCATATCGTCCAGCTGGGCAATGGTTTCCGGGGCGTTCACATACTCCAGCGGAGCAACGGTCACGGCAGGGTTCTGGTCCACCCAGTCATAGAGATCCTGGGACCCGAAGACAATGCCGGTCATGCCCTTGTTTCGGTGAATGGTCTTCCGGGCGTTGGTCAGCTTCCCGGCTTTGAATAGCTGGAAATAGGCGTCGCCGCAGAGTTCTGTGTGCATCCCAAGGTCCTTCAAATCTGATTGGGCCAGTAAAGTACCAACCACGTTGGGCATAGCCCCGATGCCAAGCTGGAGGGTGGCGCCATCCCGGACGAAGGGGACGATCTGCTCCGCGATTTTCCGGTCTTCCTCCGTGGCCTCCGCTGCCGGGAACTGGGGCAGGGGATCATGGGGCCCCTCCACAACATAGTCTACCTCTGAAAGGTGGATAAACTCGTCAAAGCCTCCCAAGATCCGGGGCAGATGCTCATTGACCTCCAGGATAACGATATCCGCCTTTTCCAGGATTCCCCGTGCAATGCCCGTAGCGCAGGAGAGGTTAAAATATCCATGCTTGTCCATAGGCGGAACGCTCATCATAGCCACGTTTACCGTAAGAAAGTGGCGGTAGTAGGGCACCACGTTCCGGAAGATCATGGGAATGTAATTGCACAGCCCCCGGTCGCAGAGCTTCCGCTCGTAGGCGGAGCAGTGCCAGGAGTTGTAAAGGAAATGCTCCCTGGAAGGGTCGCACTCCACAGTTTGGATGGGTCCGAAGAGCAGATTCCCCCGAATCTTCACATCGGACAACTCGTCCCGCCGCTTGGCCAGGGCGGCGTCCAGAAGGGGCGGGAAGCAGACGTTGGAGGTGTAGTCCACCCAGTCCCCGCTTTTGACGGCCCGGACAGCCGCCTCCGGCGTGCGCAGTTTTTTTCGGTATTGTTCTTGTAACATCTTGTCCCCCTTACCGCGCCGCCGCCCGGCCCGCCTGGTAGGCGGCCAGGTTCAGCGCCAGGAATTTTTCTGGCACAACCCTGGCTATGACGGACTCCCAGTCAATGCGGTCCAGGTCCAGCGCTTTTGCCATTGCTCCAAACAACACCACATTCATGCACTTTGCGCTGCCCAGTTTTAGGGCTTCCGCCGCCGCGTCCAAGGTCACGCAGCGGAAGTGAGTCTCCATGGCCTCCAGGCATCCGGCGGGGTACTCGCACAGGCCCGCCGCAATCGTGGAGGAGGGAAGTTCGTAATTGTTGATGACAGCAACCCCGCCGGGCTTGAGAAATTCCGCGTACCGGACCGCCTCCATCTTCTCAAACGCCACCAAGATATCCGCCGCCCCAGGACCGATTACCGGGGAATAGACCTTTTCCCCCCAATGGACCTGGGTGGAGACGCTGCCGCCCCGCTGGCTCATGCCATGAACTTCGGACATTTTTACGTCATAGCCGGCTTCCATCAAACCGGCGACTAGAATCTTCGCCGCAAGGATGGCGCCTTGCCCGCCGACGCCCACCAATAAAGCGCTCTTTCGCTCCATCATTTCGTCTCCTTTCCGGTAATCGCTCCCTTGGGGCAAACCTGAGCGCAGACCGTACAGCCCACGCATTGGTTCGGATCAATACGCGCCTTGCCTTCTTCCATGGAGAGGGCAGGGCAGCCTACTTTTAAGCACTTTTTACAGCCAACGCAGGTCTCCCGGTCCACCTCGCACCGTCCGGCATCATGGGGAATGCGCTTGATCAGGAGGCAGGGACGGCGGGCGATGATGGCGGCGGGAACCTCCGACGCCAGGGCGTCGTCCACTGCCTTCTGCATGGCGGTCAGGTCTTGAGGGTCTGCGATGAGGACAGTTTGATAGCCCAAGGCATGGAGGACATCCTCAATTTTAATGGCGGCGGCAATCTCCCCCTGTAAGGTAAACCCGCTGCCGGGATTATCCTGGTGCCCGGTCATGCCGGTAATGGAGTTGTCCAGCACCACGGGGATAACGCTTCCCTTGTTGTAGAGAATCTCTGCCGCGCCGGTCATACCGCTGTGGAAGAAGGTGGAGTCTCCCATGACGCCGAAGACCTTTTTCTTCTGCCCTGTGGCCTCAAACGCCTTGGCCATGCCCATGCCCATGGAGAAACCGCCACCCATGCAGACGCAGGTGTCTATGGCGTTCAAGGGCGCGGAGGCCCCCAGGGTGTAGCAGCCGATGTCGCCGGTGACCACATAGTCCTTCCCCTTGGACATGGTGTAGAAAAAGCCGCGATGGGGACACCCGGGACAAAGCGCCGGAGGCCGGGACACGGCTTTCACTCCCACGTCCACCGTGGGCGGCCGGCTTTGGAAGATCCGCTCCGCTAGAAGCTGGGGGTTCAGCTCATAGAGATTTCCGGTGAGCGCCTTGCCGGTGCAGGGTATTCCGGCTGCCCGGATTTGTTCCTCCAGAAAGGGTTCCAGTTCCTCAATGATATACAGGGTTTCCACCTTGGCGGCAAAATCCCGGATGAGCTTCATGGGCAGGGGGTAGGTCAATCCCAGCTTTAAGAAAGAGGTGTCCTCGGGAAAAGCATCTTTTGCGTATTGGTAGGCCACGGAGGCGGTAATCACCCCCACCTTCGCGCCGTTCAGCTCCACCCGGTTCAGAGAACAGGTTTCGCCGTACTCCGCCAGGGCGGCCAGGTTCGCCTCCGCCTTCGGGTGATTCCGGTAGGCGTTGGCCGGGGCGCAGATGTACTTGCCCGGGTCCTTCCGGTAAGGGCGGACCGGCCGCTCCTCCCGCTCTCCGAAAGCGACCAGGCTTTTGGAGTGGGAAATCCGGGTCGTGGTGCGGAAAAGAACCGGCATATCGAAACGCTCGGAGAGGTTGTAGGCCTCCTTCAAAAAATCGACGCACTCCTGGGAGTCCGAGGGCTCCACCAGGGCGATTCGGGCGGCTTTGGCGTAATAGCGGTTGTCCTGCTCATTCTGCGAGGAGTGCATGCTGGGGTCGTCGGCGGAAACCACGACGAAGCCCCCCGTCACGCCGTTGTAGGCGGCGGTAAATACCGGGTCCGCCGCCACGTTCAGTCCCACGTGCTTCATGGCGCAAAGACTGCGGACTCCCGCCGCCGACGCGCCGTAAGCGACCTCCGCCGCCACCTTCTCATTGGGCGCCCACTCGCAGTAAAGGGCTTCCTTATACTGCGGCAGACTCTCGAAAATCTCTGTGCTTGGGGTTCCGGGATACGCGGAGCAGACGGTTACCCCGGCCTCGAAGGCTCCCCGGGCAATGGCCTCGTTTCCCGACAGCAGATGTCGTTTCAAAGCGCTCCCACCTTTCCTGCGCGCTATAGACGGCGCGTCTTCTGTATTGATTATACAAAAAGAGTTGAAGATTTTAAAATACTCATGTATAATACAGCCATAAGTTCAGCTAATACCTCATAGAGTGGGAGAGCGATTATGAATTTCAAGCAAATGCTGTACGCGCTGGCCGTCGCCAGGCACCGGAACATCTCCAAAGCCGCCGCCAGCCTGTTTATTTCCCAGCCGGCCCTGTCCCTGCAAATCAAGAAGCTGGAGGAGGAGCTGGGCTCCCCCCTCTTCCGGCGGGAGCCCCAGGGCGTCCGCCTGACCACCCAGGGAGAGTCATTTTACAAACACGCCCAGGTTGTGGAGCAGGCCTGGTATCAGCTGCTAGACGCCATCGAACGGGAGAAGGGCCAGGTCCGGAGGCACCTGCGCATTGGAATCGGCACCAGGGTCTATACCAACCATCTCTTCGACCCCCTGATGCGCTTCTTTGACGGACACCCGGAAATCAATGTCACCTTTGTCACCGAGGTCAGCGGCGACTTTCTCTCCCGCCTGGAGGACGGGTCCCTGGACTTGGCCCTGGACCGCTTTCCCGACGCCGCCCGCGCCAGCTCCAAGCGGTTTTTCTCCTGTGAGCTGATCGCGGAACGGCAGTGCGTTTTAACCGCCCTTGACGATCCCCTGGCCGGGCTGGACACAGCGGCCCTCCCCCAGCTAAAGGGGAAAACCATTGTTACCGGCTTGGAAAATTCCCAGGAGGACAAAGCGACCCGCCAGGCCTTTGAGGCCCACGGCATCGCGCTGACCAAGATCTACCGCTCGGACGATATTGACACCCTCATGATGCTGGTGGAGCGGGGCAAGGGCATCGCCCTGGGTCCCAGGTCCTTTGCCGCCTATTTTGGAATCAAGGCCGTCCCCCTGGTTCCGGAGTCCTATTTAAGCCTGCACTTCGTCTGCCTGCGGGAGCGGATGGAAGACCGGGAGCTCCGCCTTCTGAAGCAGCACCTCCTCGGCATCTGCCGCCAGCGGAGCGGCGAACCGCGGTCTGCCGGAAACGGGACGGAATAAGCCGCGCTTCCGGAAAAAGCGTGTAGGCCCTTAGATAAGGAAGTATTAATGACAACTTATCATTAACGCTGACAAACAAAAATCTGTAAAACAATAGGGCTAAAAGGTAGGTAGTAAATATGGGAACGACAAAGCATTATTAGTAGGAGTGTGTGAATATTTAACAGTTAAGTGTTCTTCTTTGCCTATGTGCAGAAATGATTTATTCGCAATGAGAAAGGCTCTTGTCAAAGGGTTAAATATAAGCCCAAGCAATATACACTTGTGTGGTGAAACGGGTATTGTAACAAAGAATGATTTTATTGCGTCAATATATACTGTACTTAAAGATATATCAGGAAATGATACATTTATTTTTTACTTCTCTGGTCACGGTGGAAAAAATTGCTTAGTATTGAGTGATAGTTTGATTGAGTTACAAGATTTGCTTAATGCAATAGAGCAAGTACAAGCTAAAACTAAAATTGCTATTATAGATAGTTGTCATTCTGGTGGTTTTTCACTTGAAAATGTTCCAGCGATAGATATTGATGAAACGGTTGAACATTTTGCCGGACGTGTTTTTGCGGTTTTGGCTTCTTGTGGTGCCGATCAATATTCTGGCTTTAACGAAGATAATGAAATTAGCTTATATACAAGTTTTGTATGTGATGCATTAACTGCGCGTTTCTTGATTAGAGAAGGCAAAAAATCTTTGGAAGCAATAAATGAAGCAATATTCCATTTTGCAGAAGTTTCAAACAGAAAAGGGAAATGCAATTTTCAGCAACCAGTATTTCGCTCAAGTATAGGCGGAACTATATTTTTTGATGTTGAAGAATACAATCCCTACAAAATCGCAAAAGTATACGAAGAAACAGATAACTACATTATTTATAATGTTGAACCAGTACATCATGCCGGTGCAAAAAGGTTATCTGTTAAAGTGATTTTGCGTTTTCAAAGTTCGATGGAACAGATTGCAGAAATTGCAACCAACATAAAAAATAAAGTACTTTATTATGAGGTGTACCAGAATGAAATTGCAGAAGCACGTTATAAAGGGCGTGCAGCAAATATCGTGTGGTGCTATTTTGGTTATGATGAGGATGATATGGTTGCTTGTAATTTTATTTGTCATTCTACATGGGTTGATGATACACAAGACAAAGAATATTGGTATCGTACATCAAGAAACACTATCGTTGCAAAGGGAGTTCATATTGATGTACACGGTTCATATGAGTTAATAAAGAACTTAAAAGATAACACCTTGGATAAAGATGAGTTGATTCAAATTACAAGGAAATATACCGCTAATATTATATCAGTAGCGGAACAATGCATTAAAATATTTAGAGAATATCTCAATAATACGATAACCGAAGAAGAATTGATTGATAGCGTTGCTCCTCTTAATATTGAAATCTCAAAATGGTTTTTGAAACAAAGTGATTTACCAATACCTCCAAAAGAATTGCATGATTGGGCACATATACATACAAAATTTTCTTGTACAATACATGATTTTTCTCTTTTTTACGATAAGAGAAATTTAAAGACACGGAAAAGTGAAAATAGAAAATGGTTATTCCAAAATGCAATCAAGCAATATGAAATGGAATTAGAAGAACTAAAAACGGCAGATAAACTAGAGCGGTTCTCTGAAATAGCAATAAGAGAAGAGATATGGTAAGATGGCAG
>CAJUQQ010000027.1 GCA_910588175.1 uncultured Oscillibacter sp. | reverse complement strand
ACATGTGCTACGCCTGGATGATCGGCGCGGCCAAAATGGGCATGCACTTCGTGGGCCTGGGGCCCCAAGAGCTGGCCAAGCAGATGGACCAGGAGCTCGTAAAGCGGGTCTTCGCCGAGGCTCGGAAAAACGGCGGCCTCATTGAGATCACCGACGACATGGGCTCCCTCAAGGGCGCGGATATGATCTACGGCGATATCTGGGCTTCCATGGGCGAGGAGGAGCTGATCCCCAAGCGGGCGGAGCTGCTGTCCCCCTTCCGGGTGACGGAGGAGACCATCAAAGCCACGGGGAATCCGGACGTTCTCTATATGCACTGCCTGCCCTCCTTCCACGATTTCGAGACGAAGCTGGCAAAGGAGTGGAAGGACAAGGGTGTGGACATCCGGGAAGTCACCGACGAGGTCTTCCGGAGCCGCCACAGCGTTGTGTTCGACGAGGCGGAGAACCGGATGCACTCCATTAAGGCCGTTCTCGTGGCGACAATTGGGAAATAAAGGGAGGGAGTCCCTTTGGTGAGATCCAAGTTCCGTATGCCCACGGCATACACCATTTTGTTCCTTCTCATCA
Source organism: uncultured Oscillibacter sp. (assembly GCA_910588175.1). GTDB lineage: Bacteria > Bacillota > Clostridia > Oscillospirales > Oscillospiraceae > Oscillibacter. Next base: position 22,444 of record CAJUQQ010000027.1, on the reverse strand, counting down.
TTCTGGTGGCCCTTAGCACATGGCTGGTTCCGGCGGGAACCTACCGCTATGTGAACGAGGCTCCGGTGGCCGGGACCTACCACGCCGTGGATCCCAGCCCCCAGGGGGCGGGAGCGGTGCTGAAGGCGGCCTTCTCCGGATTTTACGACGCGGTGGACGTGTGCGTCTTTATCCTGATGGTGGGCGGCTTCCTGGGTGTGGTGATGAAGACCGGGGCGGTGGACGCCGGCGTGGGCCGGATTATCCAGCGTCTAGGGGGAAGGGAAAAATGGCTCATCCCGATTCTGATGATCGCCTTCGGCCTGGGCGGCACCACCTACGGCATGTGGGAAGAGACCATGGCCTTCTTTCCCCTGCTGATTCCCGTTTTTCTGGCGGCGGGCTATGACGCCGTGGTGGGCATTTCCGTTATCCTTCTGGGAGCCGGGGCGGGAATCATCAGCTCCACCGTCAACCCCTTCGCCACGGGCATCGCGGCGGGGTTCGCCGGGGTGTCTCTGGGAGAGGGGATCCTCCTCCGGGCCATCCAGTGGATTGTCTTTGAGGGGGCGGCCATTTGGTTTGTCATGGCCTACGCCGCCCGGGTGAAGCGGGACCCCTCCCGGTCCGTAGTGGGCGTGGGCGCGGGAAAAATCCAGGCCAACATGGAGCGGACCGTGGAGTTTACCCCCCGGCGGAAGGTGATCATGGCCATCTTCACCCTGACCTTCCTGGTGATGGTTTACGGCGTGATTCCCTTTGACGAGATGGGCCTGCCCCTGCCGGTTCTGGGCTGGTGGTTCCCGGAGCTCAGCGCCTTGTTCCTGGTGGGCGGCGTCGTCATCGGCCTCATCGACCACATGGGGGAGGAGGAGATCGCCGAGACCTATGTGGCGGGCTGCGCGGATCTGCTGGGCGTGGCCCTGATCATCGGCATCAGCCGGGGCATCACCGTGCTGATGAACGACGGCCAGATTACGGGCACCATCCTCCATTGGGGAGAGGAGGCCCTCGCCGGGGCGGGGCCCGTTCGCTTTGTGCTGTTGGTGTATCTGATTTACCTGCCCTTGACGGTGCTGATTCCCTCCTCCTCGGGTCTGGCCACCCTCTCGGTTCCGGTGATGGCTCCCTTGGGCCGCTTCGCCGGAGTGGGAGGGGACCTGGTGGTGACGGCGTTTCAGTCCGCCTCCGGCCTGGTGAACATCATCACTCCCACGGCGGCGGTGGTGATGGGGGCCCTGGCCCTGGGGCATGTGCCCTATGACAAGTGGATTCGGTACGTCTGGAAGCTGATCTTGTATTTCTTCCTGCTGACCCTGGTGTTCCTGATTGCCGGGGTCTGGATAGGCTGAAAAAACCGCCGGCTCAAAAGAGCCGGCGGTTTTCCCTTTGTCTGGCGGACGGGTGGAAGGAGAGGGCGCTTACGGGATGATCTCAATCCAGTACCCGTCCGGGTCACTGATGAAGTAAATGCCCATAGCGGGGTTCTCGAAGCAGACACAGCCCATTTCCTTGTGCTTGGCGTAGGCCGCCTCGTAGTCGTCGGCTTTCAAGGCCAGGTGGAACTCGCATTCCCCCAGGTCGTACTTTTGGGGATGGTCCCGCAGCCAGGTCAGCTCTAAGCGGAAAGTGGTTTTCCGGTCCCCCAGGAAGACCAGAACAAAGCTGCCGTCCTCCGCCTCCTTCCGGCGGACCGGGGACAGGCCCAGAGCCTCTTTATAGAACTCCAGGGAGCGGTCCAAGTCGGTGACGTTGAAGTTGAAGTGATTGAAGGTCAGCATTTAGGACACCGCCTTTCCGCCGGTCTGCCGTTTCAAAATGGCATAGACCTCATAGATATCCTGAATGGTATAGGTGGGCTGGACATCCTTGGGGACATCTCCATCCCGGGATTGCGTCAGGAAGGAGTGGATGTGGAAGGTGGCCCCGAAGCCCAAACGCTGGGGACCGATCACGTCCCGGGAGTAGGTGTCTCCCACATAGGCGCAGGTCTTCGGGTCCGACTGGACCTGATTCAGGGAGACCTGAAAGATGTTGGGGTCGGGCTTGCGGTAGCCGGTGACGGAGGAGAGGGTCACGTCCTGGAAGTAATCCCGGATGCCATACTCCTCCAGCGTGCGGAAAACCTGATAAAGGGCGGCGGTGTTGCTGATGACGCCCAGCTTCATGCCCAGGCTTTTCAGCCCCTCCAGCATCTCTTTTACCCGGGGGCGGAGGCAGCGGTGGTAGTGAGTGACCTCCCACATGTGGGCCAGCTCCTCGGCAAAGGGCTTGACGGCGTCAAAATCCAGGCCCAGGGGCGGAAGAATGTAATTCCCCCAGATTTCCTCCGGCTTGAGCTCGCGGTTCGTTGGGCTGCGGTAGGCGGCGTAACGGTCCCAGCCGCCGGCAAAGGCCTGGATGGCGGCAGGGATGTCCAGGGACAGGGGATGGCCGTGGGCCGCCAGGATGCGGAGGACGCCCTCGGCGGAGGCCGTTTTGCTGGCCTCATCAATGCAGATGTCCTCCAGCGTTCCGCCCATGTCAAACAATACGGTATCAATCATAAATTCTCACTGCCTTTTCCAAGGCCCTGTCGGGTCGGTGACAGGGTTCCTTTTTTCCAATATTGATAGTAGAGGAGCATGGATGAACCGACGCCCAGCGCGAGGGGGGCCAGTACGAACATCCCGAAAAATTGGAGGACCCACCCGGTGTTCTCCAGGCCCATCAGGATGATCAGCGCCACCAGACAGGCCAGCATCAGCAGCGTCAGCCAAAGATAGGAGGCGGGCAGCAGCCGTTTGTCGCCGGGCAGCAGCCAGACGAGACAGCACACCGCCGTCCCCGCCGCCGAGGGAATCAGCGCCTCCGCCAGGGTGATCAGCCCAACGGGCGCGCCCTGGAGCAGACTGTCCAGCCAGGGGTTGAACAGCGCGTAGCAGCCGCCGTAAACCGCCAGAAAGACCCAGCAGAGACAGAAGGAATACAGCAGCAGCGTGCTCTTTACCTTGCCGTTCTCGGTCATCTGGAAGGCGCCCCAGAAGTTGTCCGCGAATTTGCCGATGCGCTCGTCAATCTCTTTTTGACGGATGGGATTTGCCATGGAGTTCCTCCTTTAAGTACGCTCAAGGGCTGTGTTCACGAGCGGGAAATCTGTCTCTATGCTGTGGACATGGCTCCTTTGAAAAAGGGCGGGCGGCCAATGGCCGCCCGCACGGCTTAGCTGTAAAGGGTGTTGGTCAGAGTTACTGGTTCAGCCAATACATCCACATATCCTGCACGTCGGGATAGATGTTGTAGATCGAAACCAGGTCGTTGCTCCGGGCGCCCAGCTCCGCGAGCTTGGCGGGGTTCTTCTCGTCGACGAAGTCGTCGCGCAGGGGCCAGTTGCCCATCTTGGTGAAGGGCTTCAGGCCGCCGCTCTGGCAGTCCGCGCCGCCGGTGATGTAACGGATGAAGAGGCGGGCGCCGGCGGGGCTGTCGCAGCCCTGAACCACGAACATGGATTCGGTGTTCAGCAGGCCGGTGTAAGGCGTGAGGTTGATGCACCAGCCGATGTCATAGTTGGATTCGTCGCGGTTCTCAATCTTACCGGCGGAGGCCAGGGCCAGGGCGGGACGGTCTGCGGTGGAGTTGTGGACGGCCAGCACCAGCTCGTCGCCGTCGCCGATGAAGGTCATTTCAGCCTGGGTGAAGCGCCACAGGTACTCCACGCCTGCGTTGTTCTCGGGAACCTCGAAAGCGAAGCTGGAGGCGTCATAGGTGTACTCCAGGTCCTTGCCGTAGATGTCCTTGTAGGACTGGGCCATCTCCTCGGCGTTGATGATAAAGCTGGCGAACAGAGAGAGGTACGCGGTCTCCTGGCCGATCTCCTTGGTGTAGAGGGCGTATTTCTGGCTGCCGTCGTCGTTCTTTTCAATGATCTGCCACCAGCTGGTGATGGGCTGGCCATCGGGGAAAGCCGCGGTGTTGTAGTACCAGAAGGACTGAGAGGAGTACAGGGGATAGCTGTACTTCAGGTTCTCCTCGGCGATGTGGGAGCAGATATCCTTGGGATAGAAGGGCTCAATGACGCCGTTGGCATAGTACTCGTGGAAGACTTCGCCGTTGACATCCTTGGTCTGGAGCACGTCCGCCGTGATGTTGTTGGTTTCATTTTCGATCTGGGCCTTGCTCAGAACCTCGTCGGAGTCCAGGTCGGCGACCACCAGGTCCAGGCCGGGATACATCTCCTCGAAGGGCTCCTCCGCCTTCAGCATCTTGGAGGAGGTGGCGTAGACCGTGATGGTCTGGTCCTTGTCCTCGTTCAGAGCCTTCTCATAGAGCTCCTCGTCGGACAGATCGCTCCAGTCGTCATAATAGGGACCGTAGTAATTGGTATCGGTTTCCATATCATAGCCCATGGGCAGGGTGCCGGCGGATTCTCCGCCGGAGGTTTCTCCGCTGCCGGAGGTATCGCCGCTGTTGCCGGCGGGCGGGGTATCTTCGCCCTTGTTGCCGCCGCAGGCGGCCAGGCTGAGGACCATGACCAAGGCCATCAGCAGTGCAAAGAGTTTCTTCTTCATCGGATCTTCTCCTTTCATTTTGGGAAAAATACTGAGTCCCGAGGTTGTATAAACTCGCGGTTACACCGCGCGCTTAATGAGGCGGGTGGTTTCCTTATTGTACACGTTGATCTTATTTTGGTCAATAATGGCCCAGACTTTTTGGTCAATGCTGTAGTGAGCCTGGCCGATCTCCTTGGACAGGAACTCGTCCTCGCCGGCCTTCAGGGTGACGATGGTCTCGGAACCGGCTGGCTGGCTGGCGTACACGGTGACGGGAAGCGCGCCCTCCACCGGCTCTTTGGAAATGAGAATCTGTTCCGGACGGACGGCCAGCACGCAGTCGAACTCGCCGCTGGAGGGCCGCTGCTCGTTGGTCAGGTGCTCGGCGGCGAAGGTGTGGCCGCCCAGCTCGCTCTTGACCACCAGCTGGCCGTTCTTCATCTCGGCCTTGCCGGGGACCAGGTTGATCCGGGGATTGCCGATGAAGTCGGCGGCCTCCAGGTCGATGGGGTTGTTGTACAGCTCCATGGGGGTAGCCACCTGGTTCAGCTCGCCGGCTTTGAAGAGGGCGATCTTGGTGGACATGGTCAGGGCCTCAACCTGGTCGTGGGTGACGTAGATAATGGTGGTGCCCAGCTCCTTGTGGAGGCGCTGGAGCTCGGAACGCATGTCGATGCGGAGCTTGGCGTCCAGGTTGCTCAGAGGCTCGTCAAGCAGCAGCAGCTTGGGGCTGGAGGCCACGGCACGGGCAATGGCCACGCGCTGCTGCTGGCCGCCGGAGAGCTCGGTGGGATAGCGGTCCTTGTACATGTCGATGCGCATCATCCGAAGGGAGTCCATGACCCGGCGGTCGATTTCGCTGTGGCTCATCTTCTGGATTTTCAGGCCGAAGGAGATGTTGTTGTACACCGTCATGTGGGGCCACAGGGCGTAGGACTGGAACACCAGGTTCAGCCCGCGCTTGCTGGGCTCGGCGTAGTAGGCGTCGTCGGCGTTGATCATTTCCACCCCGTCGATGGTCATGATGCCGTTCTGGGGCTTCTCCAGACCGGAGACCACGCGGAGGGTGGTGGTCTTGCCGCAGCCGGAGGGGCCCAGCAGGGTCATGAAGTCGCCGTCCTCAATGGTCAGGTTGATGTTGCGGAGGACGTGGTTGTTGCCGTAAAATTTGTCAATATTTTTCAGTTCAATGCGGCTCATAAGGCACGTTTCCTTTCTGATCTTATCTTAACTATAGAATCCCGGTGCAGTCCGCCGCACGTTCGCAGCCCCATCTCCCGTCCCTCGTCCCCCGCAGGGGTGGGGGTTGCTCAAGGGGGAGCCGGCTCCCCCTTGAAGGGAGGCGGAGCAAGGGAGCGTGCGCAGTTCTCGCCAGAGGCGGGAACGGAGCGAAGCGGACTTTGCGACGCCTCTTACCAGCTCTTGCCGATATCCGCGCCGGCGACCTTGTTGGCGAAGATGTAGCAGAACAGGATGAACAGCAGCACGCACACGGAGATGGCGTCGGACATCTGGGCGTAACCCTCCTGAGAGTAAGTGAAAGCCAGATAGGACATGGTCCGGGTGGTGGGAGTCATCATGATGATGATGAGGTCCAGCTCCTTGGCGATGGAGATGAAAACCAGCATCAAACCGGAGATGAAGCCGTTTTTCGCCAGGGGAACGATGATGGTGGCCATCCGCTTCCAAAAGCTGGCGCCGGCAATGTCCGCCGCTTCCTCCAGCTCCACGCTGATGGAGAGCATGTTGGCGGTGCCGGACCGGCTGGCGAAGGGGAAGTGCTTCACCACGGAGGTCAGGACGATCAGGGTGAAGGTGCCGTACAGAGAGGGGATCAGCCCGCCCAGATGGGGCACGCTGAACATGGAGAAGTACATGGTGGAGAAGGCCACGCCGCTCATCAGGTAGGGAACGAACACCAGCTGTTCGGTGAGGTTGCCGTACCACTTGCCCCGGCCCCGGGAGCTGATGTAGCCCAGGAATTGGCCGCAGAAGGCGGTGATGAGAGAGGTGATGATGGTCAGGCGGACGGTGTTGTACAAGGCGTTGAAGAATTCCTTGTTGCGGAAGATACCCTCGTAGTTGGTGTACTTTGCCGCGTCGCCGGCCTCGCCGATCCAGTTGTAGAGGGTCAGGTTCTCGGGACCGTAGCCTGCGCCGGTGGTGACCTGGAAGGTCTCCATAATCAGCACGAAGAAGGGCATGACCATGGCCAGGAACAGGAAGATGCCCAGGAAGCCCATCATGGGCTTCTTCGCCGCGCCCAGAGGCATCAGGGTGCTGCGGCCGCCCTTGCCGCCCACGGTGGCATAGGACTTGCGGACGCCGATGGCCTTTTGGTTGCTCATCAGAATCATCGCCGCCAGGCCTACCAGGACGATGGACATGGCGTAGCCCACGCCCCGGGGACCCTGGTCAATGTAAACGCGCATCCGGGTGGCCAGGGTGTAATAGCCGATGCGGTTGCCCAGGTTGGCCGCCACGCCGTAAGTACCGATGGACTTGGAGACGGTCATGACCAGGGCGGAAAGCACGGAGGGAAGGATCAGCGGCAGGGTGATGTAGCGGAGAATCTGGACCTTGCTGGCGCCCTGAATCTCGCCCATTTCCTCCAGCTCCGAGTTGATCGAGCGGAGCGCGCCGGAGACCTGGATGTAGGAGAAGGCGTAGTAGTGCATGGACATGCACAGCACGATGGCCGTGGGCCCGTAGGCCAGCCAGTCGGGAATCGGGATGCCCATGCCGGTGAGGAAACCGTTTGCGCCGCTGGTGGGCGTTCGGAACACCGCCAGCCAGGCGATGGCCTTGGTCCAGGAGGGAATCATGTAGGGCACGGTGATGAGGATGCCCAGAATCTTCTTGCCGGGGAGGTCGGTACGGATCATCAGCCAGGCCAGCACCGAGCCCAGAGGCACGGAGATCAGCGTGGTGAAGAAGCCGCAGACGAAGGAGTGCAGCAGGGGCTCCCACAGCACGGCCTTGGACATGTTGCTGGCGATCATGTACTGCCAGTAGTAAAGCGTAAAGTCGCCTACGTGAGCGCCCTTCACCCGGCGAAGTTCGCCCTGCGCCAGCGTAAAGGTGGACTTAATCATGGTCAGCAGGGGGATGACGATCAGGCAGAACAACACAATCAGGCTGACCAGCACGACCATGTTGAAGGGGTTCTTGAGCACATTCAGGATCAGGTTCTTCAGCCGACGTGCCGTCAGCTTTTTTCTGGGGGGCCGTTCCTTTGTGACAATGGCTGCGTTTGACACGATAACACCTCTTTCTGATATCTGCCGGGGATGCGTTCGGATGGGGCGGAGCCCTCCCGTCCGGCCGCGCCGGGGTATCTGGGGGATGCAGAGAGCTCTCTTTTTGCGCAAACGTTTACGATTCGCTAGCCTCATTATAAAGAATTTCACAGGTGTTTGTCAATTGTCAGCCTCCCGATTTTAGGCGGGCTTTTTTGTTTGTTTTCACGGTTTGTTTACAGTTCAGACAAATGAGACAAGCTCGTTTTTGCTATTTCGCCAATTGCATTTTTTGGAAATTTCTGAAACTGCGGATACGTTTTCGCCGGTCATGACTGGAACTGGGCGGCGTAAAGCTGGGCGTAGGCCCCTCCGGCGGCCAGCAGCTCCCGGTGGGTTCCGGCTTCCGCGGCGCGGCCCTGGTCCAGGACCAGGATGCGGTCCGCCCCCCGGATGGTGGCCAGCCGGTGGGCGATGACAAAGCAGGTCCGCCCCTGGCGGAGCCGCTCCATGGCCAGGCTGATCTCCCCTTCGGTTTCCGTGTCCACGTTGCTGGTGGCCTCGTCCAGAATGACCACGTCCGCGTCGGTCAGAAGGCACCGGGCGATGGCGAGGAGCTGCTTTTGCCCCTTGGAGATGCCCTCATCGGTGAGGACGGTATCGTAGCCCTGGGGGAGGGCGGAGATGAAGCGGTGAATGCGGGCTGCCTTGGCGGCTTCCACAATCCGCTCCCGGCTGGCCCCCGGCGCGCCGTAGGCGATGTTTTCCGCGATGGTGCCGCCGAAGAGCCAGGTGTCTTGCAGCACCAGGGCCAGGCGGCGGCGGAGGCCGTCCCGGCTGTAGGCGTCCAGAGGCACGCCGTCCACGGCGATGGTTCCGCTCTGGGGCCGGTAGAACCGGAGGAGCAGGGAGACCAGGGTGGTTTTTCCCGCCCCCGTGGGGCCGACCACGGCGGCCAGGCTCCCCGCCGGAATGTGGGCGGTGAAGTCCCGGAGGACGGGCCGGGCGGGGTCATAGCCAAAGGTCACGTGGTCAAAACGGATATCGCCCCTTAAACGCTCCACAGGCAGGGCCCCGGCCGGGTCCGCCGCCTCCGGTTCCTCGTCCAGCAGGTCTAGCACCCGCTCTGCGGCGGCGGCGCTGGCCTGGAGCTCCGCCAGGAGGTTGGCCGCCTCCCGGATGGGACCGGAGAACTTCCGGGAGTAGAGGACGAAGGAGGAAAGGCTCCCCAAGGACAGCCCGCCCCCCAGGTACAGCAGGGCCCCGAAGACGCTGACGGCCGCCAAGGAGAGGTTGTTGATGAAATTTACCGAGGGACCCAGGGCCGCGCTGGCCCGGTCCGCGTCGTAGTACGCCTTGGAGGCCGCGTCGTTCCGCTGGCCGAACAGGCGCAGGTCCGCCTCTTCCACGCCGTAGGTCCGGATGGACCGGCGGCAGGCCATCCGCTCCTCGGCGAAGCCGTTCAGGGCTCCCAGCTCCTTGGAGCGGAGGCGGAAGAGGGGATGGACGCGCTTCATCTGAACGCGGGTCAGCACCGCCGACAGGGGCACGGTGACCAGGAACACCAGCGTCAGCCGGGGGGAGAGGAGGAGCATCATCAAAAAGGAGCCGGCCACGGTGAATACGCTGGTGCCCAGCTGGAGCAGGTCCGTGGAGAGGGTGGCGTTGACGGTGTCCACGTCGTAGCAGATCCGGCTGATCAGGTCCCCCGCCGGATGGGTGTCGAAATAGTCCACCGGAAGCTCGCTCATGTGGTTGAAGGCCGCCTTGCGCAGGTCGTGGGACACGGCCTGGGCCGTCCGGATGAGCCGGGAGGATACGATATAATGAAATAAGGAGGACAGAGCATAGCAGCCCAGCATTCCGGCGCAGTTCCGGAACACGCCGGGAAAGTCCGCCTCCCCGGCCCGGATGCCCACGGAGTCTACCGCTTTGCCGGAGAGAAGCGGCGCCGCCAGAGACAGGAGGTTTCCCGCCATCAGCAGGGCCAGCAGAAGCAGAAACCGAAGACCGTAGGGCCGGAGAAAACGGCCCAGACGAAGGAGCTTGTGTGGTTTCATACCGGTCCTCCCATCTGGAGCTCCGCCATGCGGCGGTAGCGCCCGCAGGTGTTCAGCAGGGTTCCGTGGTTCCCCTGGGCGGAGATGACGCCATCCTCCAGCACCAGGATGCGGTCCGCGTCCCGAAGGGAGGCCACCCGCTCGGAGATGACCACCAGAGTCACGCCGGGGAAATCCCGGCGGAGGGCGGCGTGGAGGGCGGCGGCGGTGCGGTAGTCCAGGGCGCTGTCGGCGCTGTCCAGAATCAGAATGCCGGGCCGGGCCGCCAGGGCCCGGGCAATGAGGAGCCGCTGCCGCTGGCCGCCGGAGAGATTGGCGCCCCGGATATCCAGCCGGGCGTCCAGTCCCCCGGGCAGGTTTTCGATGAATTCCCAGGCCTGGGCGGTTTTCGCGGCGGCGGTTACGTCCTCCCGGGAGAGGTTTCGCAGGAAGGAGATGTTTTCGTATACACTGTCGTTCAGCAGGGCCTCATTTTGAAAGACAACGCCAAACCGGCCCCGGAGGTCCGCCCGGCTGAGTGTGGAGACATCCCGTCCTCCCAGCCAGACCACGCCGCCGCTGGCGTCGTACAGCCGGAGGAGCAGGGCGGCCAGTGTGGTTTTTCCCGCGCCGGTGGGGCCCAGAATGCCCAGAGTTTTCCCTTTCTTTAATAAGAAGGAGGCATGGTCCAGGTCCTTTTCCACGCCCAGATAGGAAAAGGAGACGTTCTCCATACCCAGCTCCGCGCCTGGGGGGGCCGCTTCGCCGGTGGGCCGGGCACGCTGGTCCTCCGGGGACAGCAGCACCTCCTCAATCCGCCGGGCGGAGGCCACGCCCTTGCTGTACTTAACAAAGAGCTTGGCCAGGCCCAGGGTGGCGGTCTGGATGATGGTGAAATAAGAGAGGAAGGCCACGATCTGGCCGGAGGACATCCAGCCCTGGTTCACCAGCGCCGCGCCCGCCAGCACCACCAGCACCAGGCCCAGATTCAGCAGGAAGTCGGACAGGGGATTGGCGGCGGCCATGACGCTGCCGGCGGCCTGCTCCGCTTTTTTTGCGGCCAGGCTGGCGGCGGCGAAACGCTCCCGCTCCCGCCCTTGGCAGGCCAGAGCCTTGACCACCCGGACGCCGGAGGTGTTTTCCCGGAGGACGCGGACCACGGTGTCCACCGCCTCCTGGGCGCGGGTATACCGGGGGATGCCCTGGCGGGTCACCAGCCAGATGGAAAAAAACGTGGCGGAGCAGACCGCCAGCTGTACCAGGGCCAGCGGGGGGGCCTGGAAGAAGGTCAGCACCAGGCCGCCGAGCACCAGCATGGGAGCCCGGATGCCGCCCCGTTGAATTTTGTCAAACATCTGATGGACGTTGTACGTGTCGTTGGTCAGCCGGGAGACGATGGAGGACACGGAAAAGCGGTCCAGCTGGGCCTGAGAGAGGGACAGCGTTTGCGCGTAGAGATCCTGGCGGAGCTGGCGGGTCATGTCCATAGACACCCAGGCAGCCATGCGGTTGGCCGTGATGTTGCAGAAGGCCGCGCCGAAGGCCATGACCAGCATCAGCCCCCCGGTTCTCCAGACGGCGGGGAGGTCCCGGGCGGGGACACAGTCGTCAATGATATGGGCCAGCAGCAGGGGAAGCAGCAGCTCTTGCACGGCGGCGGAGAATTTCACCGTCACGCCCACCGCTACCCGGGGGGCATGGGGGCGGAGGTAGCCAAGAATGGTCTTCACGCCGGGCCTCCTTTCGCGCATAGGCGCTCAAACGTTTGCGGAATTTCTTCCATCATCATACTACGGCCCGCGGCGGTAAGTCAATCCGCATTTTCCTTCGGGCGGACCTGTTCCGCTTTGCCGTTTGAAGCCGGTCTGGAAGGGGGGCGGGGCCGCAGCTTGAAAGTCTTGTTTATATGTTACATATATAAATGAAAATACAGACTAAAAATGAAAGCTCAATTCTTTATAGATGTGATTAGAAGCAGAAGATATATGAGATAATCTAAAATTTCTATAGAAATGAAAAACTGTATAATCAAGGATTCTTTGTTACTGTTAAGTTACAATAGTATATAACATATTGATTTTAAAAGTTCGGCGTGTTATATTCATCATGCGGCACGGATGAGGCGGCCCCCCGGGGTAGATACGGGAACGGCTAGCCACTGTATGTGCGCCGGATAAGCCGACGCGTCCCATGTCCGCAAATCAAAGCGGCGAACTTCCCGCTGAAAAAAACAAGGAGGATGTAAATCCATGAAGAAGTTCTTATCCATGGTTCTCGCGCTGGTCATGACCATGTCTTTGGCCGCTGTCAGCGCCGGAGCCACCGAGTACAAGGATCTCACCGACCGGGATGAGATTCAGTACGAGGAAGCGGTTGCCGTCCTGAACCGGATCGGCATCATCACCGGTTACGACGACGGTTCTTTCCGTCCCGAGACCGAACTGACCCGCGGCGCGGCCGCCAAGATCATCGTCTCCCTGATGATCGGCCCCGAGGCCGCCAGCAATCTCCCCAACAGCAGCAGCCCCTATCCCGATGTCCCCGCTGGGCACACTTTCGCGGGCGTCATTAGCTACTGCAAAACCGCCGGCTACATCAGCGGCTACGGCGACGGCACCTTTAAGCCCGCCAACTCCCTGACCGGCTTCGCCTTCGCCAAGATGCTGCTGGGCGCCCTGGGCTACAAGAGCGAGCTTGAGGGCTTCACCGGCAGCGGTTGGACTATGAACGTGGCCCGGATCGGCAACGCCGCCGGCCTGTTCAACCGGCTGAGCTTCCAGGGGGCGGACGCCGTCACCCGTGAGGAGGCCTGCCAGCTGGCCCTGAACACCCTGAAGGCCACCCTGGTCGAGTACACCGGCGGCTTCAACATCACGGCGGGCGACGCCTCTATTTCCGGCGCGCAGACCCGTACCTATGTCACCAGCAACCAGGAATATGCGAAACACATCAGCAACAAGAAGAGCGGCAACAGCGGCAACGCCACGGACAACCACTGGACCGTGGAGTTCGGCGAGGAGCACTTCAAGGACCTGCGGATGAACGAGGAGCGGACCAATGTGGACGCTTACGGCCGTCCCTCCAACGTGTGGAGCTATAAGCTGGTCACCATCGGCACCTTCCCCGTGGCTCCGAATTTCACTTACACCACCCAGGCGGCCCACAATGTGGAGGTCGTTTCCGATGGCAGCAAGGTCCGCGCTCTGGGCCTGAGCGGCTATGAGGTGGACGATGAGGCCACGGCCCTGTATGTCAACGGCGAGCTGATTGAAAACGCCTTTGACGGCGCCAAGGAAAAGGTTGCGACCATCTCCGACTACACCGACAACGGCACCCTGGTGGAGCTGTATGTGGATGACGAGGATGCCGACCTGATCTCCCACGTCGTGGTGATCAAGACCCAGATGATGTCTGTTAAGCGCGTGGCCGGCGACTATGTCGCTCTGGACCGCGTCAGCCCCACCAACAAGAGCGCCGTTCCCAACTCCGGCTACAACCAGGCTCCCATTCACGTGGAGGTCGAGGATGTGGAGGAAGAGAACGCTTACTACAGCCTGCTGTCCGATCTGAAGGCCGGCGATCTGGTGGCCGTGGTGCCCGTGGACGCCGACCATGACGGCGACGGCTTCGAGGTGGGCAAGGCCTATGTCCCCGAGGAGGTCTCCGGCCAGCTGACCCGCGTCTCTACCTATGGCAACACCGAGAGCGAGCGCCAGGCCATTGATGTCACCGTGGGCGGCACCGCCTATAAGGTGGCTCTGTGGAACAAGGATCTGGCGGGTATCAAGGCCGATGACATCAAGGTCACCCGCGAAAATGTCAAGCTCTATCTGGATGAGTACGGCTATGCCCTCCGTGCCAAGGGCGTGGGCGACACCACCGACTTCATGATCATCAAGGGCTACTATGACGGCCTGGTCAACAACAAAATCACCCATTTTGTGGATGGCTGGGATGTCAAGGGCAACGAGATCTCCCTGAACATCGGAACCAACAAGACGGTCTATGACCGGTACTTCCGCGACATGAAGCCCGGCGACCTGGTGAAGTACACCAACGAGGGCGCCGTGGGCTCCGCCGACTGGACCCTGCTGGACGGCTCTGCCGCCGATGTCTATGACATCGACACCACGGGCACCGGACACGCCGACGGCCTGAAGGCCAGCAATGTCCGGGTGAAGCTCAGCGGCCTGACCGACCGGAAGTACATTACCGAGGGCATCAAGTTTATCTATGTCACCTTCGATGAGGACGGCGATGTGGAGAGCGTCGAGGTCCGCGACCGCGTGCAGACCGTGGAGAAATCCGCTCTGGACTTCAAGGCCGCAGCCGCGAACTCCAACCCCGCCGAGGCCTGCCTGAACAGCGACGGCGAGGTGGAAGCCATTGTCGTCAAACAGGAGTCCAATGACGCCATCTCCAGCAACCTGCTCTACATCCGCAACTTTGAGGGTGTGGACGGCATCGACGAAAACGGCAGCCGGATCTACCAGTACACCGTGGCCATGATGACCGCCGACGGCCTGGAGGAGAACGTCAAGATCTGGTCCGACAAGAGCCTGCGGCAGGGCGACTTCGCCAGCTACGCTCTGAAGACCAAGGAAGGCTATGAGCCCTTCTACAGCCTGAAGCAGCACACCGCTACCCAGAAAACCACCTCTGTGAACACGGCGACCGTGTTTGACATTGTGAACGCGGACAAGAGCCTGGTCAAACTGACCGGCTACGGCACCACGCCCACCGACATCAGCAACAACTGGAGTGCGGACCTGGGCGTTGGAGACGAGAGCAACGTGGTGGATATGAGCCGCGCCAAGTGGCTGGATCTCCGCTACCGCGGCGGCGTGGATTCCGTCAGCGATCTGAAGGAAATGATCACGGACGAAAACCGCTATGCCACTCTGAAAATGATCTACAACGACAATGTGAACAGCGACGGCTTCCGTATGGTGTCCCTGGTGATCATCACCGGCTCTCAGCTGGGCCAGCCCAACGCTCCCGCTGAGAACCTGAACACCGACGCGGGCTGGAAGCTGTACCTGGGCGACCAGCTGGTGACCGACAGCGACAGCTATGCCGCTCCCGTGGACATCACCCTGGACCAGACCGAGCAGCAGCAGAACTTCCGCGTGGAGGCCAACAGCCCCTATGCTACCGTGACCTCTGACACCGGCGTGGTGGACCAGCTCGCCTTCATCGGCGCCCATACCTGGACCGTGACCGCGCAGGACGGCTCCACCACCAACACCTTTACCGTGAACGTGGCGGACCGGCCCCTGAGCACGCAGTACCGCTGGGTTGTTGCCAGCATCGCGCCCATCGCGAATATGACCGGAAACAGCAACAGCGTAAACTTTGTGGTCATGGCCCAGCACCAGGTCAGCAATGACAGCGGCGCTACCTGGAACAAGGTGGACGACCGGTACCTGACCGCCACGGAGATCGAGGATCTCCTGGACATCCAGACGGACGGCACCAAGCTGACCATCACCCCCGCCGGTCAGGCCGCCGTGGACTACGCTCCCACGCAGGACGCGCAGATTCGTCCGGCCAAGGGCAACCTGATTCCCGCGGACCTGGCGGACTGCGACGCGGCCCAGCAGGCTTTGTGGAACGCGGATGCCGGTTATGTGACCTTCCGCTTCGTGGATAAAGCGGACGATACCCTGCCCGCCATCAGCGCGGCCAACGGTGTGACGGTCGGCGGAACCAACGTCACCATCACCGTCGGAGGCCTGCTTGGAACCAACGGCAGCGCTCTGCCCGCCACGCAGGTGGAGATCGGCTAAGTCCGGAAGGACCAAACCCGGTTTCAGCGGCGGAGACATCCCTCGCAAAAGCGGCCCGCCCCATTACGGGGCGGGCCGCTTCCGCTCTGTTGCAAATCATACGTGACAAACCGCCGGGGATGTGGTATGATAGGAAAAAACCGGAAGGGAGGGTTGCCCATGATCGAAACGCACGGCTTAATTGAGTATCTACTGGCCGGCGGCGGGGATCTTCGGGACCGGGAAAGCCTGACCGCCCGGCAGATCAAGCGTTTTACCGATGAGATGCCCGGCGGCTTTTTCATATACCGGGATGACGACGGAAAGATTCTTTACTTGAACCGCGCCGTCCTGCGCACATTTGGCTGTGAGACGGAGAAGGAATTTCGGGAGCTTACCGGCGGAACCTTCCAGGGTCTCGTGCATCCCGAGGACCGGGAGGCTGTGGAGGCCAGCATCCGGGAGCAGATCGGCGACAGCCGCTATGACCTGGATTATGTGGAATACCGCATCATCCGCAAGGACGGGACCGTCTGCTGGGTGGAGGATTTCGGCCACTTTATTGAGACGGAGAAGCTGGGGGGCGTATTTTACGTCTTCCTGGCCGATGTCACGGAGCTTCACCGCCGCCGGACCGCCGAGCGGGCGGCCATTCTGGAGGAAAAGCTCCAGAAGGAGCGGGAGCTTCAGGAGCAGGCCGATCAGACCTTGGATTTTCTGGAGCAGATGAACGACGAGCTGGTTCGCCGCCTGGAGCTGATTGAGGGGCTCAGCGCGGACTATGAGACGGTGTTTCACGCCGACCTGGAGGCGGATGTGATTCAGCCCTACCGGGTCAGCGGACGGGAGAGCTTCCAGTTTGGCCGGGATTTACAGGTCCGGCGGTTCACCGGCTTCGCGGACGCTTACGCCGGCCGCTGGGTTCACCCAGAGGACCGGGAGCGCTTCCGCCGGGAGGTGAACCCGGTTTATATCAAAGAGGTGCTGGAAAAGCACAAGTCCTACCACATCAACTACCGGGTCCTCCGCCAGGGAGAGCCGGAGTATGTACAGGCCTTTATCGTCAACGTCAGCCCCAACGAGGGGGTGACGCAGATCATGTTTGGCTGCCGGACGGTGGACGAGGACGTCCGCCGGGAGCGGGAGCGCTCCGCTATTTTGGAGGAAGCCCTGGCCCAGGCCAAGCTGGCGGGGGATGTCCGGAATACCTTCCTCTCCAATATCTCCCACGATATGCGCACACCGATGAACGCCATTGTGGGCTTTACGGCCCTGGCCAAGCGGCATTTGGAGGATCCCCAGCGGCTAAAAGCGGACCTGGAGCGGATTGAGGATTCCAGCGCCCAACTCCTGAGCCTGCTGAACAACGTATTGGAGCTGAGCTGGCTGGAAACCAGCAAGGTCCATATTGAAGAATCTGCCTGCGCGCTTCCCGAGCTTGCCTGGGAGGTCTGGGACGAGGTGCGCCCCTATGCGGAGGCGCGGGGTGTGGAGCTGGCCCTTTCCTCCGTGGAGACGGAGCATTCCCAGGTTTGGTGCGATCTTCCAAAGCTCCGTCAGTCTTTAGGACGGCTGGCGAAGGGAGCCGTCCGCCGTGTGAAGCCCGGAGGGCGGGTGGATCTGCTTCTCCAGGAGCAAAGCGCCACCCGGGCTTATGGGTCCTATCATTTCATCGCCAACTGCTCCGCCACGGAGGCTCCTTTGAACGAAGGCGTTTTCAGCGCCTTCTCCCGCCGGGAAATCACGGTTGCCTCCGACGCGGAGGGCGCGGACCTGGGCCTGCCCATCGCAAGGCATGTCATGGAGCTGATGGGGGGAAAAGTGGAGGCCAGAACTCTGCCGGGCGGCGGAGGCTGTTTCACCGCTTCGCTGAACCTGCGCCTTCAGGAGGAGGAGATGTTCCGGACTATCCGAATTCCCCCTGGAGAGCGCCGGGTATTGGTGGTGGAGGACAACGAGCTGAACCGGGAAATCGCCATGGACCTGCTGGAGGAGGCGGGCTTCCTGACGGAAGCCGCCTGTGACGGCGCGGAGGCTGTGGAGAAGGTGAAAGCGGCCCCGGCGGGTCATTACGCCTTACTCTTAATGGATCTCCGGATGCCGGTGATGGACGGGCACAGCGCCGCCCGGGCGATTCGGGCATTGGAGGACCCGGAAAAGGCCAATGTGCCCATTGTGGCCCTGTCGGCCAATACCTTTGACGAGGACCGGAAGCGCTCCGCCGAAAGCGGCATGAACGCCCATCTGGCCAAGCCGTTGGACATGGACTGCTTGCTGGAGCTGATTTCCGACGGAGAGAGAGAACAGCCTTGAGAGAACGGAAAAAGCGTCGGTATTTGCGAGCGGCGCGGCTTCGGCCGCGCCGCTCACATGCTGCCGGCATGGTTAGGAGGAGTAAGCCCGGGCCGGGAGGCAGGTCAGGTTGCCCGGGATTCACGGCCGGCCTAGGGACAGGAACCGCAAAAGAAAGCGGGGCCGCTTTTCGAACGCTTGGTCGAAGAGCGGTCCCGCTTTTACGTTGTGCTTACAGTATGGCTGGATTCCGGAAGGCGAAGGAATTTTAGAAGGCCAGATCTAGGTCTACGTCCCCTTGGATGCCGTCCACGCGGCCGGTGTGGGAATACTGCCACAGATCAAAATGGTAGTAAAAATCCGGCACGGCGTCGTATTCCGCCAGCCACAGCTCGTAGTCCGTCAGTTCCCGCAGGTCGTAATGGAGATAGCCCTGGGTCTGGTTGAAATAGACCGCCGGACGGTATCCCGCGTCCGCGATCCGCTTGCAGAAGGCGGCGGCGCAGCGGGTGAGCACCGCTCCGCTCAGGCCGTCGGTGCGGGCCGTGTCCCCGGAAATAGGCTCCCAGTCAAAAGCCACGGGAAAGGCAAGGGCTTGTCCGTCTAGGATTTCCAGGACATAGTCCGCTTCCTCCTCCGCCTCCTCGGGAGTGACGGCCTGAGAGAAGAAGTAGACTCCGACCTCCAGTCCGGCCTCCAGCGCTCCCCGGAGATTCTGCTCAAAGGTCTGGTCCAGGAACAGCCCGCCTTCGGAATAGCCCCGGTGCCCCAGCCGGAGGATGGCGAATTCCACGCCGTCCGCTGCCACCGCCTGCCAGTCGATGTCCTTTTGATGGGTAGACACATCAATGCCCGCCCTGGCCCGCCGTCCGCCCTGCTCATAGGTGACCCGGCCCTTCGCGTCCCGGACAAAGGCGGCCTTGTCATAGGGGTTGAGAGGCATTCCCTCTATAGGCGTCAGCACCATGTCGCCAAACCGGAACGTGACCGGTTCCTCCTCCGGAATGTCGGGAGGAGGGGCTTCCTGATTCCCGCGCAGGACGAGTGCCAGCGCCGTCCCGGCCGCGATCAGCGCGATGATGAAAATGACCAGGGACAGGATGGAAAGCCCCGCTCCTTGGGGCCGCCGGCGGGAGCGGGGAGGCGGCTGCCGGGGGCCCCGGTCCCGTATGACCTCGCCTAAGGGGCGTTCGGCTTCGCCCCGCTCTATTAAATCGAATTCAGACAGACGGTCGTGCATAGCTGTTTCCTCACAATCCGACAAATATAAATATTATACCACAAAATTCGCCGTCTTACAAGAGCCCGCGAGCCAGGGGGAACCGTCCGCCCGACGCGGAAAAAGCGCCTGTCCGGCCGGACGGGCGCTTTCCAAGGGACGATTGTATAAAGATTAGTGTTCCTCCTCCTCCAGATCGGCGTCCTCGCCTCCCAGCAGCTCGGTGGCCCGGATGCGGCGCTGATCCTTGGCCGCCTCCACGTTTTTGTGAATCAGTTCTTTCACGGTCCGGGGGTCCTTCACATTTTTCAAATCCAGGTGAGGGATGCTCTTGTCCGAGGACACAACGCATACCGTTCCCACGCCGCAGACGCGCTGGAAAAGATTCATGGTCAGCCGCAGGTCCCGGACCCGGTAAAGCAGCACTTCGTCAGATTTCATATTGAGGAGGCCGGTCTCACAAAACAGCCGGTCCTCACTGAGGCTGTACCGGGTGAAGGACAGCGGCATGCCCCAAAAGCGTTTGCGGTCTTTCCACAGGTATTCGATGGGTTCCATAGTTGATCCTCCTCGTGTTATGTGTCGGGGTCTGGACATGGGGGAGAGGGAAAAGAAACGCTGCTGCGGCGAACGCGGCGCATCCTGTCCTTTTCAAAAGTATAGCATCTTTTTGAGCGGCGCGCAAGGGCGCGTATCTCCAGGGGGGGTGCCCCCCCGGATTTTATTTAGGAGGAGGTGTAGGGGCGGACCTGCGTGTCCGCCCTCCAATCGGAAGCGCCAAGGCGCTGGGAGAAGGGACTGACGCTTAGAGATAGGACCTCCATATGCCCGCCCTGGCGCAGGCTTTGGCGGCGGAAAGGGGAGGGCCGCCTGCGGCCTCCACTCTTCGGAAACCGTCCTCGACTTTTGGGAAAAACTGTGCTATGCTGGGAAAAACTGCCGTTCTGAGCGGACGGCAGGCGGCAGGGGGCGCGGGGAGTGGAATATGATTTCAAATCTTTGTCCGACTATGATTTCGAGCTGCTGGTCTGCGATTTGATGAGCGAGCAGCTGGGACGGAGGATCGAGAGCTTTCGCCGGGGGCGGGATCAGGGCGTTGATCTGCGGTACGCATCGGATTCCGGCGGGACGGTGGTCGTGCAGTGCAAGCACTATGCCAACACCCCGTTTTCCGGACTGTGCGCCGCGGCGAAAGCTGAGGGGGAAAAAATTCAGCGGCTCCGGCCGGAACGGTACGTGCTGGTTACCTCCCAATTCCTCAGCCCGGCGGAGAAGGACAAGCTGCTCGGCATTCTGGCGCCCTTTTGCCAATCGGCGGAGGACATCCTGGGCGGGAATGAGGTCAACGCCCTGCTGCGCCGGCATCCGGGAGTGGAGCGTGCCCACTATAAGCTCTGGCTGACCAGCGCGGCGGTGCTGGAGAAAATCCTCCATAGCGAAATCTACCAGCAGAGCGTGATTTTGCAGGCGGAGATTCGAAGTAAGCTCCAGATTTACGTGCAGAGCAAGGCCGCCTACAGCAAGGCCCAGGAAATGCTGAAGCAGTACAACTGCTGCATCATCTCGGGGATTCCGGGCATCGGCAAAACAACCCTGGCGGAGATTCTGCTGATCGATTACCTGTACCGGGACTATCAGATTATCAAGGTGCGCTCGGACATCGGCGAGGCGCTGCGGGCTATCCGGCCGGAGCGGAAGCAGGTGTTCCTGTATGACGATTTTTTAGGCAGCACATTCCTGGAGACGAAAGGCAACAAAAACGAGAGCCAGGAGTTGCTCTCATTTCTGGAATACATCTCGAAGCAGCGGGGGAAAAAGGTCATCCTCACTACCCGGGAATACATTCTGAATCAGGCCCGGCAGAATTACGAGTCCTTTGCCCGGGAAAACTTCGACTACAAAAAGTGCGTCATTTCCCTGGAGGATTACACCAGGGCGGACCGGGCGCGCATCCTCTACAACCACCTCTTTTTCTGTGATGTTTCCAGAGAGGATATCGCGGACCTGCTGGCGGAGGACCGGATTATCAAAATCGTCGACCATCCCAATTACAGCCCCCGCCTGATGGAAACGGTGATCAAGCTGCGGCGGACCGCCGGGGAGGGCGGCTTTTACAGCTTCTTTTCCGGGATGCTGGACCATCCCAGCCAGCTGTGGGAAAACGCCTTCTGCCGTCAGATCAGCCCGGCGGCCAGGGACCTGCTGCTTCTGCTCTGCCCCGCCGAGGGCCCCATATATTTAACGGATCTGGAGCGCTGCTATGAGGGGTATCACGCGCTGAAATCCCGGGCGGAAAACCGGCCTCTGCACACAAGGGATTTCATGGATGCCCTGAAGGAAACCGAGGGGACCTTTATCCGGATCGACCAGTATTGGGTAAGCTACCACAACCCCTCTGTGAGGGACTTTGTCCACGGCTACATCCGGGAGAATGAGCGTGAGTTTCAAATGCTGTGCGAGACAGCCGGGGATTTCAGCTATTGTATCCGGCTGGCGAATTTGGACTCTTCCCTTTGCAGAAATTGCGAGGAGCCATTCCTAGCCGCTCTGCGCAGAACAGTTGACGGACTGAAGTGGGATATTATTTTGATGGAAGGAATCAAGGCGCTGGCGTCTATCTGCCCGCGTCTGCGAATGGAACCCGTGGCGGAGGTTTTGCGGCAGATGTTGGAACGGCTGCTGGATATGCTGGAAAAGAAGCGCAGGGAAATTTCCGAGGATACTTGGCACGAAGGAGTAGAGCCTTGCGACCTGAAGGCGCTTTTAGAAGGGGTAGACCTGTCCGTATATGAACCGGAGCTGACCGATCGGGTTTTCGATGTATGTTTCTGGTACGCGCTGGCGTGGTTTGAATGGTCGTTCAGCTATACGCCGAAGGACTTTCTTCTGTTCCAAACGCTCCGGACGCTGCGGCCTTTTCCCGTGGAGCAAGGGGTGTTCCGGCGGGTGTACGAAGCCCTGGAGGATTATTGTGTGGAGGTTGCCGGGGGAGATATCGAGGAGATGGACTACGAGGGGGACTGTGAGGTCTATCAGAGAGAGATCGAAGCGCTGTCCGACCTGTTCGAGGTTGATTTGTCCGACATTGTGTCGGAAGTTAAGGACCGTATCTGGGCACTTGAGCAGGCGGAAGACGGAGAGGACGCCGATGAGGATTGGACGGATGACCTCCCGTTTGCCCGGAGGCTGGAGGACCGGGAGATGCTGAACATGTTCCAAAGCCTGCTGGAGCGAGACGGCTGAGCGGATCGGAGAAGAAAAGCGTGAAGGCCTTGGGAAGCAAATGTTTACGGTTAGAGGGAAGCAATTTCAGATTAGGCAGTATAGGGCTTGTTTGAAAAATATGACCGACTGCTCTAAATCAACAAAATAGCGATAG
>CAJUQQ010000026.1 GCA_910588175.1 uncultured Oscillibacter sp. | reverse complement strand
TGTCTTGCCTGGTTTCGCCACGCTGGTTATTGTTTATTTTGAGAATTGCTCTAGTATTCCGCGGCGCCGTTCCACACGGCCTCGTGGTCCGGAATCTCCTTCTCCGGGTAGACGTAGGCAATGCGGGAGACGTTGATCAGCTGCTCAAAGCCCAGGTTCTCCGACACGGAGCACCCGGCCCAGGAGCCGCAGCCCAGCGTGGCGGTGGGGCAGAGGCCGTTGGCCAGGGCGGGGTTGGCGGAGAACACGCCGGGGCAGTTTACCAGCATCCGGGACACGGGCAGGGTGCAGGCGGCCTTTTCCACCAGGGCGGTGCTGTTGGTGTGAATGACAGAAGAGTGGCCCGCGCCCTCCATCAGCAGGTTGGCCTTGGCAATCCGGATGGCCTCTTCCACGTCCTCGCACTCGATGTGGACCGCCAGTGGCACCATCTTCTCCCGGCAGAGGGGCTCCTCCGTGCCGTATTTGTCCACCTTGATCACGATGATGGAGGTGTCCGCCGGGATGTCCAGCTCCAGCATCTTGGCGATGTCCTGGACACCCTGGCCCACGGGCTTGCCGTTGATGGCGCCCAGGCCGTTGGGGAACAGGAGCTCCCGGGCCCGGTCACGGACGGCGGGATCGTCGGTGTAGTAGACCTTCTCCGCCTTCATCAGCTCCACCACCTTGGCGGAGATGGACTTGGGGGTGATGAAGGAGCGGTTGCAGGCGCAGATGATGCCGTTGTCGAACTTGCAGCCGAAGACGGTCTGTCCCACGGCCATGGGCAGGTTGTCATAGGCGGGGTCGAAAATCGTCTGGGAGTTGCCGGGGCCCACGCCGTAGGCGGGCTTGCCGCTGGAATAGGCGGCTTTCACCATGTTGGGGCCGCCGGTGCCCAGGACGGTGTCGGAGGCGGCCATCATCATCTGGGTCAGCTCGATGTTGGGCTCCTCTACATACTGGAAGATGTTGTCCGGCGCCCCGGCCTTTTTCAGCGCCTCGTTGAAGATCTGGCAGGTGTGGACCGTGGAGCGCTTGGCCCGGGGATGGGGGGCGCAGAGGATGACGTTTCGTCCCTTCAGGGCGTAGACGCCGTTGAAGAGGATGGTGATGTTGGGGTTGGTGGTGGGGATGACGCAGGAGATGATGCCCTTGGGATGGGCCACGAAGGTCAGGTGGCGGCGCTCGTCATGGCCGATGATGCCCACAGATTTTTTGTTCTTGATGGCGTACCACACGCCGTCGGGAGAGCCGGTGTTTTTCATGATCTTGTCCGGCACGTTGCCCAGGCCCGTCTCGGCCACGGCCTCCTCCGCCAGCTCCTCCGCGTGCTGGCGGAACGCCTCGCAGCACACGCGGCACAGCTCGTCGATCTGCTCCTGGGTATAGGACTCCAGCTCCGCCAGCGCCTTGCGGCCCTTGGCGATCATCTCGTCCATCAAAGCCTTGTTTTCCATAATCTGTAATCCTCCCTGTTTTTATAAATACTGGTAGGAACCTCCGGCTCCTTATGGTATACTAAGTGATATCCCAAGTGATATGTCAGGCGTACATCTTCCGCAGAATCTCCAGGCAGTCCGCCTTCGCCATCTTCCGGGGATTGAACTGCTGGAAAAACTCCTTGGCGCAGACCTCCGCCACCTCGTCCAGCAGACTCTCGTCATAGGGGAAGGTCTTGATGGAGGGCAGTCCGCACCGGTTGTCCCGAAAATCAATGAAGGCGTCCCGGGTCTTCGCGCCGATCTCCTCCGGCGTCTCCTTGCCGGTGAACGCCGCGCCGAAGGCCTGGCCGACCCGCCGGGTCAGCTCCGGACAGGCGGGGGCGTTGAACTCCAGCACCCAGGGCTCGGCGTAGGCGCAGGCCATGCCGTGGGGGATGTCGAAATAGCCGCCCACCGTCTGGCCGATGGAGTGTCCGGCGTGGGTGTGGCCGTACAGCAGCAGAAAGCCGCCCACAGAGGCCGCCACCGCCATCTTGCCCCGGGCCTCCAGGTCGCCGCCGTCCGCCACCGCCCGGGGCAGGTACTCCGCCACCGTGTCGATGACCTTCTCGGCGAAGAACTGTACAAAGTCGTTGGTCAGCGTGCCGGTATAGCCCTCCACCGCGTGGGTCAGGGCGTCCAGGCCGGTGTAGGCCGTCAGCTTGGGGGGCATGCCCGCCATCAGCTCCGGGTCCACCACCGCGTACTCGGCAAAGGCCTGGTCCGCGATGAAGTTGAACTTGATGTGGCGCTCGTCGGAGAGAATCGCGCCGTCGGACATCTCGCTGCCGGTTCCGGCGGTGGTGGGGACGATCACCAGTCCGGCGCCCACGTCAAAGGGCTTTTGGAAGTTGGCGTACTGAATCAGCGGGGCCGGGTTGAAGCGCAGGATGTTGACGCCCTTGGCGCAGTCGATGTTGCTTCCGCCCCCCAGGCCGATGATGAAGTCGCAGCCCTCCGTCTGGAAAATTTCATAGCCCTTTTCGCTGACGGCAATGGGGGGATTGGGCTCGCACCCGTCGAAAATGGCGTATCCGATGCCCTCGCTCTCCAGACCCCGGGTCACCTTCTCCACCACGCCGGCGGCCCGAATCGCCGGGTCGCACACAATCAGGGCCTTTCCGCATCCAATGTGCTTGGCCAGCTCTCCCAGCTGGCGGACCGCGCCGTTTCCGAACACGACCTTGACCTTCTCGTAAAACTGGAAATTCAACATGGTCTCTCCCTCCTAATTCCCTTGTCCGGGCTTTCGCGCCCATCATTTACCGGCCGCGGCCAACGCCGTCAAGCCTCGTACACAACCTTTCCGCCGCAGATGGTCATGACCACCTTGGCGCTTCCGATCTCCCGCTCCGGACAGGTCAGCACGTCCTTGTCCAAAATCTGGAAGTCCGCCGCTTTGTTCACCTCGATGGAGCCCCGCAGATGCTCCATGTGCTCCTGATAGGCCCCGTTGATGGTGTAGAGCCGGATGGCGTCCTCCCGCTTCATCGCCAGGTCCGGCCGGGCGCAGTAGCCGTCCACCGTGGTGCGGGTCAGGCAGAACTGCATCCCCTGCCGCCAGTTCATGGAGAAGCAGGTGGAGTCGGAGCCGCCGGTCTGAATTTCGCCCAGCTCCGCGTACCGCTGGTAGTTGAAAATCTGTTCCTTGTCCGTCAGCACCGGCGTGTTCCAGCCGAAGACGACGTTGGCCGCCGTGGGCTGGATGGCGGCCAGGATGCCGTTTTTCGCCATCTTCGCCGCCGTGGCCTCGGTCTGGTCGTCCACGTGAATCAGGAAGTGGCGCAGGTCTTTTCCCGGATACCGCCGGTTGGCCTGGGCAATGGCCTCGATGCAGCAGTCCATGGACCCGCCGCCGCAGGAGTGTATGCTGATTTGCCAGCCCTTGCGGTGGAGCTCCACGATGGTGCGGGTGATCTCCTTGATCTGCTCCTCCTCCGTGCCGTCCCAGGAGGAGGCGAAGGAGCCCTCGGGCCGGATACCCGGGCGCTGCCAGGTAGGGCCGCCCAGGTCCACAAAGAACTTGATGGCGTCGGCCTTGACCCAATTGCGGTCCTTGAACTCCGGCAGGCGGACGCGGTCCGTCCCCCGGATGATGGCGTCATAGCTGGCCTGGCCCAGGATGGCGGAAAACACGCCGATGCTGCACCGGGCCGTCAGGCGGCCCTCCTCCGCCAGCTTCTCGTACAGGTCGATGACCCGGCTGCCCCAGGTGCCCCGGAACAGGTGCTCGCCGCCCTCGCCCAGAATGTCCGTGTGGGAGGTAATTCCCTCCTTGTTCAGCGCCCTCTGGACCCGGAGGATGCAGTCCTCCAGCTCCCGGTCCGAGAGGATGGGACACTTCTCCAGCAGGAGGTTCTGGGCGCCCCACTCGATGAACCGGCCGGTCAGCTCTCCGTCGGCCCGGCGCTCAATGGCGCCGATGCTGTGGGGAATCTCCGGGTAGTGCCGGTCAAAGCCCGCGATTTCCAGGGCCTTGGAATTGGCCGTCAGATTATGGAGGGAGAAGTCCGTCAGCACCACCGGCACGTCCGGCGCGGCCTCGTCCAGGTCCCAGCGGTACAGAGGGCGGCCCTCCGCCGCCAGCTCGGCGATGTTGGCGTCCACATGGCCGCAGCCGAAGACCCACTCTCCCGGCCCGGCCTTGGCCGCCGCCTCCCGGATGGCGTCCTGAATGATCTTCAGGGAGTTGAACTTGGGCCCGTTGAAATCCAGAAAACTGGGGGACATGGTAAAGCCGGTATGGGCCGCGTGCATGTGGGAGTCGTTGGCCCCGGGGAGCACCAGCCGCCCGCCAGCGTCGATGACCCGGGTGGCGGGTCCCGCGTAGACGGCCATCTCCTCGTTGGTCCCCCGGTCGATGATCCAGCCGTCCCGCACCGCGACGGCTTCCACATAGGTGAAATTCCGGTCTACCGTGGCGATTTTTCCGTTTTGTATGATGAGATCCGCAGCTGTCATATGGTCCCTCCCTTTCTCTCCGGTCCCTGCCGTCCTGAGACGGTCTTTCCTGAGACAGTTCTTAGAGCCTATCCCAAAATAATTCGCACACATCTTGCTTGCATATTTCACGCCACGCTTCGTTGGTTTTCCTTGCCGGGCGGCAGCCCGCCCGCGAAAAACCGCCTTGTTTGGCGTAAAATCTGACGGCGCAATCTGCGCGCGCCTTATTTCGGGATAGGCTCTTAGTTTCAGCTTACACAGCTTTCCTTCCATTGGCTTGTAAAAAACGGCAGACGCGAAGAAAGGGCGGCCGTCCAAATGGACGGCCGCCCCGGGGCGGATCGTTTCAGGCCATTTTCAAGACGCTCTGGCGGTAATGAAGGGGGCTGTCGCCGGAGTAGAGCTTGAACTCCCGGCTCAGGTGGGGCTGGTCGAAATAGCCGTTTTCAAACACGATGTCGGACAGGTCCTCCACCCGCTTGTCCGCCAGCATCCGCATGGCGTTCTGGAAGCGGATGATGTTGGAGTAGCGCTTGATGGACAGGCCGTAGGACTCCTTGAACCGCTCCCGGCAGTAGCGGCCGCTGTATCCCGTGTAGCTGGCGATGTCCTCCACCCGCAGGTTGCCCCGGGCGTTGCACAGCCGCAGCTCCGAATACTCCACGAAGTCCGGCGTATAGGCGTTGTCCGCCAGCTCCGCCTCGGCGAAGGCGCACATGACGCGGATCCGCTCGCTGAAATCCGGGGCATGGACCATCCGCTCCAGCAAGCGGCCGCAGTCCAGCTGCTCCCCCAGGGCCACCCGGGCGTTCAGCAGCTCCGCCCATCCGGCGGAGAGCTCCCGCATTCCCTTGACGCTGTAGGGCTTGAAGCCGAAATACACCGCCTCCGGCTCCAGGCGCAGGGAACAGGGCGCGGACTGCACCCCCATCAGCACGGCGGTGGGACGGCCGCTGATGCGGAACATGAAATCCGGGCAGGCGTCGGGAATCAGGTCCAGGGTCTCCTCCTCCCGGCCCGTCCGGAATTCATAGCACAGGGCCAGGTTTTTCATCGAGTAGGGATTCCACTTGACCAGGCGCTCCTGGTAGTGCGACTTTGCCCGCGCGTGGGGCTGCAGCGGGACCAGCGTCTTTTCCACGGTCTGCCTCTTCATGCCGCGCCTCCTTTACTGGGTGGTATGATCTCCGGACGGCTCCCGCAGGGGCAGGGAAGCCGCAAACGACACAAGGTTGGTGAATCCAAAGAGGAACAGGCTCCACTTCAGGCCAAAGGCGTGGGCCGCCGGACCCGCCGCGGAAGCCGCCAGCAGATCGGTCAGCCAGCCCCCCAGAATGGGGGACACAAATCCCGCCGCGAAGCCGCAGGAGGAAATCAGCGCGAAGGCCGCTCCCACCCGGGAGGGCGTCATGTCCGGCATGTGCATGGGCATGGCGTAAAGCGCCGGCATCCACATGCCGTTTCCCAGGCCGAAGAGCACCGCTCCCGCCACCCCCAGCCACAGGGAGAACCCGATGCCCAGGGTCAGCACCAGCATGCCCGCCAGCTTCACCAGCTGGCCCGCGCTGAGAACCATTTTGCGCCGTCCCAGCCGCGCCATCAGCCAGCCGCCCAGCAGCGTGCCCAGAATCCCCATGGCGGGGAAGGCCAGGGCGGCCCACTGCCCGGCGCGGACAGGCTCCATGCCTCCGGCCTCGGCAAAGAACGCGGGCAGCACCACGACCAAGTAAGCATAGCAGAAGAAATCCAGCACAAAGACGGCGCACAGAAGGCGGATGTCCCGCATGCGCCAAAGCGTCCGGTAGACGCCCGGCTCCTCCGGCGGAGGAGGACCGTCCCCGCTCCGGACCAGCAGCACCCACAGAACCAGCAGCACCGCCAGCGCGGCGCCCCACAGGCCCAGGGCCAGCCGGAAGGAGCCCAGGCGCTCCGTCAGGGGCAGCAGGGTGGAAAAGCTGATCACCGTCCCCAGGAAGGGAAACATGCCGTTCAGCGTATTCATCCGGTCCCGGCCCCGGGGGCCGTACCAGTTCATAATGGCGGAGCCGATGTAGGGAATCGCTAGGCCGAAGCCCACGGAAAACAGCACTCTTCCCGTCAGGAACAGCAGGTAGCTTCCGGCGATCAGATTCATCCCCACCCCCAGGGTCAGGAAGAACAGCGCCCAGGTAAACAGGCGGCGGGTGCCCACCCGGCTCTCCAGGCGGCCGCCCCAGAGAGAGGCCGCGATGGTCATGGGGTAAATCACCGACACGCAGAGGTTCAGCAGCGCGTCGCTGCCCTCCAGGGAATAGGCCTCCCGCAGAATGTGCAGAATGGGCGACGGGGCCATCTGCTGAATATAACCGATTCCGATTGCCGCGACGGAAAGCCCCGTCAGCAGCGGCAGAGATGTACGTTTCAAGGCGCGCCTCCGTTTTTTACAAGACAGGATGCCCTGTCGGAATATAGAATCAGCATGGGGTTTTTTACCCTGAGCCAAATTCTTTTTCCGGCGCCTGAAACGGAGGGTCTCCCGGTAATTTGCCCAAAACAGAGAGATACTCCTTCTGTTATTTTATTATAAACGACAAACGCCGAAAAGGGAACTATCACTTGTGATAGTTTTTGCGTTCCTTATTTTTCCAGGGCCGCGTTCCGGCCGGCGACGCGGCCATAGGTCAGGGCGATGGAGTGGCTGAGACCCGGAACGGTGGTGGAGTATTCCACCGCGAAGCGGTTGCCCTGCACGTTGCCCGCCACATACAGCCCGGGAATGGGCTCCCGGCGGAGGTCCAGGCGCCGGGCCTCCCGGTCGCTCTCCAGGCCCCCCATGCAGACCAGCATTCCCCCCGCCTCGAACTTCACGGCGTAATAGGGGCTCTTTTCCAGGGGGAACAGCCGGTCCGGGCGCTTTCCAAAGTCCTCGTCATGGCCCTTGCGGGCCAGCTCGTTGCACCGGGCCACGTCGGCGGTCTCGGCGCACCGGATTGCCTCCTCCGAAATCTCAGGCGGAGCGCCCAGCCATTTCAACTCGTCTCCCATTTGTATCCGTCCTTTCCGCCGCCGGAAGCTCCGGCGGGCCCTGCCGGTTTTCACAAGGGTCTCCCCCCTATCATATCAAGGCCATGGCCGGGCGGCTTGCAAAAATCGGTGGTTTCCAGCGGCGGAAGGGCTGGAGTCTGTTTTAAAACAGACTCCAAGCTGTCAGGAAAGGAGATACCTCCCGTGTGTCAGATCCTTCTGTCCCGTCCGCGGCTGGACCAAGTCCTGGACCAGACGCGCCGCTGTCCCCTGGCCGTGGTGCGGGCGCCCATGGGCTTTGGCAAAACCACCGCCGTCCGGGCCTATCTGGAAAACCAGGGATTGGATTTTATTTACCTGTCCCTGCTGGGCTCCGGCAGCTCCCTGGCCTATTTCTGGGAACGGCTCACCGCCCAGATCACCCGGCGGGACCCGCTGCTGGGCAGCCAGCTGGTGCAGCTGGGCTTTCCCGCCAACGGGGCCGCCGCCGCGAAAGTCCTGGAGCTGCTGCTGTACTACACCATCTCCTCTCCCTTCTTCCTGGTCATCGACGACTACCACCTGCTGGAATGCCCCCAGACGGTGGACTTCCTCTGCGCCCTGGCGGGGGAGCGGATTCCCAACCTCCACGTTTTGCTGTTGACCCGGGAGATTCGCCTCCTGCCGGAGGCCGACCTGTGCCAAAAGGGCCTGGCCTGCGTCATCACCCAGGAGGACCTGCGCTTCCAGCCCCAGGAGGCCGCCGCCTATTTCGCCCTCCTCGGCCTCACCGTCCCCCAGGAGGAGGTCCGCCGGATCGTCCGGTGGACCGGCGGGTGGATCTCCGGCATCTACCTCATGACCCGGGGAGACCCCGGCCTGCTCCGGGAAAACCGCGGCCCCAGCATCCATGAGCTTCTGGAGCGGAATCTCTACCTCACCTATCCCCCGGTCACCCGCCGCTTTCTGGAGCGGCTCTCCTTCCTGGACGCCTTTACCCCGGAGATGGTGGTTCAGGTCCTCGACACCCCCAACGCCTCCGGCACCCTGCGCCAGCTGCTCCAGGGCAACGCCTTCCTCTCTTATAACCCGGAGGTCCGGGGCTATCAGATGACGGAGCTGCTGCGGGAATTCCTCCAGGAAAAGGCCCTCCAGAACGGCTGCCGTCCCGAGGAGCTGTTCCGCCGGGCGGGGGAGTGGTTTTTGAGCCGGGGGGACCACGCCGCCGCCTATGACTACTTCCACCGGGCCGGGGAACTGACGCCGGTGCTGGAGTCCCTGAACAGGGAGGATTTCCAAACCGTCAGCTCCTCCCAGTTCGAGCTGATCCGCCGGGTGTTCCAGGACGTGCCGGACAGCGTCTACCAGCAGTATCCCCTGGCGGCGCTTCAATACATCCGCGCCCAAGCCCTGATGGGCAGCCGGGAGGACCAGCGCCTTCTGGACGGCCGCCTGCGGCAGATGGAGGCGTATTTCCGGACGGCGGACCTGCCGGAGGACCGCCGGAGCCGCGTTCTGGGGGAGATCAGCAACACCTGGGTCCTGGTGCTGTTCAACGACCCCCGGGCCATGGTCCACCGCGCCGCCGAGGCGGTCCGGTACTTCAACGGCCGCTTCTCCTGCCTGATCGGCAGCGACACGGAGTTCACCTTCGGCGCGGTCAGCCTCCTCTACTCCTACTACAGCCGCCCGGGGACCCTGCTGGAGGTCACCCGGTTCATCTCGCAGAATTTCCACATCCTCGGCCAGGCGGTGAAGGACTGCGGCTCCGGCAGCGAGTCCCTGGTGCTGGCGGAGTACGCCCTGGAAACCGGGGACTTCGGCCAGGTACGCCACCACGCCTTGAAAGCGGTCTACGAGGCCCGGCTTTACCACCAGGCGGACATTGAGCTCTGCGCCACCTTCGTCCTCTGCCGCCTCTCGGCGCTGGAGGGGGACGCCGCCGCCGGACAGCTCCTCTCCCAGATGTCGATGCTGGAGGAGCTGGAAAACAGCAGCGTGCTGACCACCTCCGCCGCCCTGTGCGGCGCTTATCTGGATTGCTGCCTGGGCCGGGTGGACCGCGTCCCCGACTGGCTGCGGAACAACGCCGCCAGCCACGGCTCCTTTCTTTACGCGGGCATGGGCTTCCACCACGTGGTCACCGGCTTCGCCGCCCTGCTGGAGCGGCGCTATTTGCAGCTGGAGGTCTACTGCGACTCCTTCGAGCGGGACTGGGCCGTCTACAACAGCCAGATGGGCTTTCTCTACGGGGGCATCTTCCGGGCCGGGGCCCGGGCGGCGCTGTACGGGCCGGAGCGGGGCGCTCTGGCCCTGTGCGCGGCTCTGGACATCGCCGTGAAGGACCGCATCCTCCTCCCCTTCGCGGAGAACGCCCGGACCGTCCTGCCCCTGCTGGATCAGCCGCTCATCCGCCAGCGCTATCCGGAGGACTATCTGACCCGCCTGGCGGACTGCTGCCGCCTGGCCGCCGCGGACCGGGGCGGCGGGGAGCGGGTGACCCTCACCGGCCGGGAGCTGGAGATTCTGCGGCTGCTGGCCCAAGGCCTGCCGCACCACGAGATCGCGCCCCGGCTCTTCATCTCCGTGCCCACCGTCCGCTACCACGTGAAGAACCTCTACCGGAAGCTGGGGGTCAACAACAAGCTGGCCGCCGTGGACCGGGCCCGGGAGCTGCGCCTCCTCTCCTGAGGGCGGTCCTTTCTCCCCGCCGGACCCGGTTTCTTCCTTTATATACAATTCTTCCGGTTCCGCCGGTGCTAAAATAGGCGTAAGCACCAAGAGAAGACCCCGCTCCCCGGTACGGACCCAACGAACATGAAGGAGGAACCACGCTATGGCAAGACGCATCATCGACTCCCATGCGCACCTGGGCGACATTTTCCACTACAACCGCAACGTCAGCTTCAAGACCAACGTAAAAAAGGGAGACTACGAGGACCGCTTCATTGAGCTGGAGGAGTCCCTGTTCACCAAGCCCCTCTTCACCGGCGACCCCCGGGACCTGGACCTGGTTATCGACGGAGGCCAGTACCGCTGCTGGGAATCCACGGTGGAAAACCTCACCAAGCAGCTGGACGACAACGACATGGCCGGCATCGTGATGCTTCCCGTCCTGCCCAACACCTCCTTTGAAGAGTATCTGGCCGCCTCCAAGCTGGAGCCCCGGATTATCCCCTTCACCGCCGCCGACATGGACCTGCCCATCGACGAGATGTGCGCCAAGCTGCGCCGGGACATCGGCCGGGGCGCCAAGGGACTCAAGCTCCACCCCGTGCTCCAGAAGGTCCGCCTGCTGGACGAGCGGATGTACGCCGCCGCCAAGGTCTTCGCCGAGGTGGACCTGCCCGTGGTCATCCACGTGGGCGAGGGCATCTATTACCACGAGGACATGATTCACAACCAGGTCCAGTCCTACGGCGCCATGAGCGACTTCTTTGAGTTCGCCCGGAACCTGCCGGACCAGGTGTTGGTGGCCGCCCACTGCGCCGCCTTCGCCCAGCCCTTTATGGAGGGGGTCAAGGGTCTGGAAAACGTCTACTCCGACACCTCCTTCTCCTCCGTGGCTGCCGTGAAGGACGCCATGAAGTACATGGGACCCGACCGCGTGCTCTACGGCACTGACTATCCCTTTACTTATGAAAAATTCAACATCCAGGTCATTGACGAGGCCCTCTCCGGCGACCCCGCCGCCAAGGACAAGGTCTTCTACGCCAACATCGCCAAGCTGCTGCACCTGTAAGACGGTATAAAGGAGGAGCGCCCCATGCGTATTATTGATTCCCACGCCCATATTGGAGATATCTTCCACGAAAACATCAACATCACCTTCAAGACCAACATCAAAAAGGGCGAATACGACGACCCCTTCATCCAGTGCGAAAAGTCCGGCTACACCACCGCCCTCTTCCCCGCCGACGTGATGGCGGACCCGGAGAAGGTCGGCCCCTTTGTCTACAGCCTGATCAAGGCCGGTCAGTACCGCTGCTGGGAGTGGACCCTGGAGAACCTGACCCGGGAGCTGGACGCCCACCCCGAGGTGAAAAACATCGTCATGCTGCCCATCTGGCCCAACCAGACCTTTGAGGAATACTGGGCCGCCTCCAAGCTGGAGCCCCGGATCATCCCCTTCACCACCTGCGTGCTGGACATGCCCGTGGAGGAGATGTGCGGCAAGCTGCGCCAGGACATCCGCAACGGCGCCAAGGGTCTCAAGCTCCACCCCACCATTCAAAACGTGGCCCTGGACGACCCCCGGATTGAGGCCGCCGTCAAGGTCTTCGGCGAGGCGGACCTGCCCGTCCTGACCCACTGCGGCGCCAACGCCTATTACACCGACGACGATCCCCACAGCAAGACCTCCAACCCCATGTTCAGCGATTTCCAGACCGCCGTGGTGCCCTTCTGCCACAAGTGGAAGGACTACAAGATCATCGTCGCGCACTCCGCTAGCTGCTGCGAGGTCCTGTACGAGGGCGTGAAAGATCTGCCCAACGTCTACACGGACACCTCCATGTGCTCCGCCCAGCTGATGCGCCGGGCCGTGGAGCTGCTGGGCGAGGACAAGGTCCTCTTCGGCACGGACGTGCCCTTCGGCTCCTTCCACTACTCGGTGGCGGAGCTGAAAAAGGCCTTCGAAGGCCAGCCCGAGCTTCTGGACAAGGTAGGCTACACCAACATAGCCCGCCTGATGCACCTGGAGTTCTGATTTCCGCTCTACACTTCTCCCTCATTTTTTGGGGAAAGCCCTCCGGCCAACCGGCCGGGGGGCTTTCCTCATGGCGCGGAGACCTTTTTCCCCGCGCGTCTTCCCATCTTCCAAAGGCTCTCCTGGGACGGGAAACGGGAGGCGTCCAGAAGGACGCCTCCCGCAGCGCTCTTTGCTCTTTTCCGGATTCCTCACGCCTCCCCTTCCGGCGGCGTGTCCGGCTCTCCGGCGTCCTTCCGCCAGGTCAGAAGGAAGCAGCCACCGCAAAGAATCAGCTGCACCAGGCTGGACAGAGGCGTGGCCAGTCCCACCCGGAACAGGGAGAGGGGCTGGCGGCGGCTCATGAGATAGGAGGCCGGAATCCGCACGCCAAAGGCCCCGGCCACCCCCTGGAAGAGGACGAACTTGGTCCTGCCGCAACCGCTGAAATACCCGGCGAAGCAGAAGTGGAAGGAGACCAGCAGCGTGTCAATGGCATAGGCCTTCAGATACTCCGCCGCGGCCCGGATTACCTCCCCGTCCCGGACGAAGAGGCCCGCCAGCAGCTCGCCGTGGAAAAAGGACAGCCAGGACAGCACCACCGCGAAGCCCAGGGACGTGGACACACCCCACAGCAGCGCCCGGCGGGCCCGCTCCGGCTTTCCCGCCCCCATATTTTGGGCCACAAAGGCGGAGAGGGACTGCATATAGGCTCCCGGCACCAGCATGATGAAGCCGCACAGCTTCCCCGCCACCCCCACGCCCGCCGAGGAAACCACCCCCAGGCGGTTGACAATGGCGTTGATGGCCAGGAAGGAGACGCTGACCAGCCCATCCTGCACGGCGATGGGCGCCCCCAGGCGCAGAACGCTCCGGGTTACGGACTTCCGGGGCCGCAGCGCCTCCCGCGTGCAGGGGAAGGGCACCCCCCTCCGCCGCAGCCGCAGCAGGCACAGCAGCACGCTGCCCGCCTGGGCCAGCACGGTGGCAATGGCCGCCCCGGCCACGCCCATGCCCAGCGCCCCCACAAAAAACAGGTCGCCCAGAACGTTTCCGGCGCAGGCCGCCAGCACCGTCAGCAGAGGCGTCCGCGAGTCCCCCAGCCCCCGGAAGACGCTGCCCAGAACGTTGTAGGCCACGATGCAGACCGCGCCGCCGGAGCAGATGTGGACATAGACAATGGTTTTTTCAAAAGCCTCCGGCGGCGTTTGCAGCGCCGAGGCGAAGGGCCGGGCGGCAAAGAGCATCACGGCGGTGAGGCAGACGGCCAGCAGGGCGAACATGCACGCCGCCGTGCCCACCACGGAGGCGGCGGCCTCCCGGTTCCGCCGTCCCACCTCCCGGCCCAGCAGAACCGTGGCCCCGGCGGAAAGACTGGTGATGACGCTGGTCACCGTCTGCATGATCTGTCCTCCGGTGGACACGGCGGACACGTCCGCCGCCTGGCCGAAGGTCCCCACCACCCAGAGGTCCACCGCGCCGTACATGGACTGGAGGCACAGCGCCAGCAGCACCGGCAGCGTAAAGCGCAGAAGGGGCAGCAGGATGCCGCCCTCGGTAAAATTCCGTCCGTCGTTCATGGGTCCGACCGTTTCCTCCTTTAAAAAAGGACAAGGGCATGGCCCTTGTCTCAGGCTGTCGAAAATATCTTTTCGCCAGCCTGAGCAAGTTTTTTGGACCTTTAAAAAGTTCCAAAAAACTTCTGATTGAAAACGAGAGAAACCCCTGATGGGTTTCTCTCGTAGCTCTTTTTCTTTCCGTTCCCTTGCGGACAGCACTTTTTCGACTCTCTGGGACAAGGGCATGGCCCTTGTCCCTTTCCGATCGGAAATGGCTTGGGATTACGCCTGGGGTACGGGAGCCTCGGGGCAGGTCTTGGTGAGGTAAGCGCCCCAGAAGATCTGGAGGACAAACACCACGGCGAAGATGCCCGCGGAGGTGATGAACGCGCCCTTGGAGCCCTCGCCGCCCCAGACGGCGGTCAGCGCGTTGACGATGATGGGGCTGATGATAGTGCCCAGGGTGACAAAGGACATGGACAGGGAGAAGGTGGGACCGATCTGCTCCGGCTTGCAGATCCGGCCGATGACATAGCCGCCGCCGGCCATGACCACGCCGAAGAAGATGCCGTTCAGGATGGCGGCCATGTAGACCATCATCATGTTGCCCGCGACGATGACGCACACCGTGGAAAGGAAGCCGAAGGCCGCGCCCAGGGCGGAGATATACAGCTTGAACATCTTGATAATCTGGGGCAGAATCAGGCCGACCAGCGCGCCCACGATGGTCACCAGGGACATGCCCAGGCCCACGGAGGCGGGATCGCCGATGCCCTCGCCCACCACGAACATGGCCAGGTTCAGCGGGAAGGTGACGTAGCCGATCATCATGCACACGGCCAGCAGGCATTGGATAGCGCCCTTGGCGGGAATCGCCGCCTTGGAGCCGGACTCCGTGGCCGCGATGGGCTGGGGCTTCTCATCCATGGGCAGGCAGACCAGCGCGATGAGGAACACGGGAACGACCGCGAAATAGATGTAATACACGTTGACCCAGCCGGTCTTGCAGACCCAGCCCGCGATCACCAGCAGCAGCGCCGCGCCGCCGGTGCCGAAGGTGGTGTTCAGGCCGATCATGCGGTCCTTCATCGAACCCTCAAAATTCAGCAGGATGATGGTGCCCAGCAGCGGGGTGATGAAGCCCTGGCCCGCGCCCACCAGGAACGCGCAGACGTACAGCACCGCCAGGGAGCTGTGGGAGACGATGGGAATCGCTCCGCCGATGAGAATGCAGGCCATGCCGATGAGGATCATGGGCTTCTTGCGGAACTTCTGGGAGAGAACTGTCATGGCCAGGGAAACGGGGAAGCCGCCGATCATGCCGAACTGCATGACATACTGGATGGCTGTGGCGGAGGCGTCCGGGAACTCCGCTGCGATATCCGCCATCATGACGGACGCGATGGTGTTGATTTGTCCCACGCAGGCAATGATGAGCACTGCCAGAATGAGACGGCCTTGACCCTTCTTGTTCATAAGATCTTTCCTTTCTCTTCACGTCGTTGGGGGCGTGCCGGCAACGAAAGCAGCGTCCGGCGTCCCGGGTCTCCGCCGTGGGCTTGCTTTTGTTTTCATCATAGTAGCATTGCGGCCGCTCCGCCGAATTGTATAAAACGGCGTTTTCCGGCGGACCGGGGGCCGCCGCCGCCCTCCCGGGGCAACGCCATTTTATACAATGCGAATTTCCCAAACTATGGTATATTATATCCAAAGCCTCACGGCTCAAGAAAAAGGAGGATATACATTATGAACAATCACGTCGAAACGCTCCAGATCAAGCAGGTCATGCAGAATTACATGGACGGCTCCTACCAGGCCGATATCGAAAAGCTGAAAAGCGTCTTTCATCCCAACGCCGTCATGAACGGCTACCTGGGCCCCGAGTGCGTCCTGGCGACCCCCGCCGCCTTTGTCGAGGACATCGCCTCCGCTCCCTCCATGGCCTCCAAGGGCGACGCCTATCAGGCGGAAATCGAGTCCATCCGCATCGAGGGCGGCGTGGCCTCCGTCGTGGTCTCCGAGACCGGCTTCCGCGGCTCCGCCACGCTGGTGGACTTCTTCCACCTCATCAAGACCGACGGCGAGTGGAAGATTATCTCCAAGCTGTTCACCACCCTGTAAGGCGGACGCTCTCTCCCGCCGGCGGAGGAGGTCTCCGCGTTTTCACAAATTCACGGTTGACCCCGCCGCTGTAGTCTTGCAGTCCCGCGTATGGAGCAACGGTGCTGGCGGCAAACCCCCGCCCAGTGCCGCTGCTCCATTTTCACATCGTACCATGGCCTTCATCCGTCAGAGAGAAAGGAGCTTCCCATGACGATTTCCACGGTTTTGGAAGAGATGCAGAGCAACTCCCCGCCCTTTCAGCCGGTTGTCCACAGCCGGGTCCAGCGCTATCAGGAGCGCCAGCTCCACTGGAATCCGGTCTGCGTGAAGAGCGACGCGCTCTTCTACGAGTTCTCTTCCGGAGAGGAGGGAGGCGCCATCCAGCTCCTTCCGGACGCCTGCATCAACGTGCTGTTCATCTGCGATCCGGACCGTCCCCAGGCCTTGCTCTCCGGCGCCGCGCTGAAGCCGCAGACCTTGGTGCTGAAGCCGGACACCTCTTACTTTGGCTTCAAGCCCTACTCCAATCTGGGGATGCGGCCGCCCAAGATGGCCTACACGGAGCTGGTGGACCGGTTTACCGACCTCCTGGACGCCTTCCCCCACGCCGGGGAGCTGGTGGAGAAAATCCCCGCCGCCGGCTTCGAGGACCGCATCAGCCTCTTCAACGCCTTTGCCCGGGAACACCTCATTGACTACAGCTACGCCCCCACCTTTGTGGATTATCTGACCATCATGATCTGCGCCGCCCGGGGCAACCTGACCTTTCGGGGCCTGGAGCGGGAGACCGGCTATTCCGAGCGCTACTGCCGGGAGAAGTTCAAGAACGGCTACGGCATGTCCCCCAAGCAGTACAGCGGCGTCATGCGCTTTCAGGGCGCGCTGAAGGCGCTGTTTTCCGGAGAGTATACGGACCTGTCGGCCCTGGCCTTTGACAGCGGCTATTTCGACCAGGCCCATTTCATACACGACTTCAAGAAGT
This sequence comes from uncultured Oscillibacter sp., assembly GCA_910588175.1. Classification (GTDB taxonomy): domain Bacteria; phylum Bacillota; class Clostridia; order Oscillospirales; family Oscillospiraceae; genus Oscillibacter. The sequence goes on along the minus strand of CAJUQQ010000026.1, from coordinate 6,431 downwards.
TCACCGCCGAGGCCCCTTACCACTTCTTCAAGAGCTGCCGCGCGAAGCGGTAGGCCCTCCCTCCCGGGGCGGGTCCTCCTCCCGCCAGTTCCACCAGCGCAGCCGCTCCGGGTCACGGACCTCGTTTTCCGCGAAGTGAACCGCCATGCGGAATACATACAGGAAGCAGAGATCGTCCTCAAAGCCCCGGAGCACATTGTGCCGGGCGTACATCTCCGCCGGGTCCGCCCCCCGCAGATCGCCCACCCGGGCATAGCCCAGGGCCTTCATATACCGGCCGATGCGGGGCCCGATTCCCGGCAGGGCCGTCACCGGCAATTGGTCCTTGTCCTTTGCGAGAATCGCCCTCTGTGCTTTTGTCAAAGATCCCATCGTACCACTTTCCTTTCTTCCGGCGCTGTGGTATTATGATAGAAAGTCCCCTCCCCCTTGGCAACCGTTTTGCCCCCGGGAACTCCGCTTTTTACAGTCGCCGCTGTTTGAACGCCGGTATCTGCCGGTGTTCAGCTGTGCGGACCCACGGAAAGGAGCGCCGCCATGAACGTCCCCCGCTGTCCCTGGGCTTCCACGCCCGCCGAAATTGCCTATCACGATCAGGAATGGGGCCGCCCCCTCCACGACGACCGGGCGCTGTTTGAGCTGCTGGTGCTGGAGGGCATGCAGGCGGGCGTCAGCTGGCGAATCATTCTGGACAAGCGGGAGGCCTTCCGCCAGGCCTTCGACCGGTTCCAGCCGGAGATCGTGGCCTCCTACGGTCCGGAAAAGCTGGAGGAGCTGATGCGAAATCCCGGCATCCTCCGCAACCGCTCCAAGCTCCGCTGCGCGGTGTCCAACGCCCAGGCGTTTTTGCGGGTGCAGGAGGAATTCGGCAGCTTCGACGCCTATCTCTGGGGCTGGGTGGACGGCGTTCCCATCGTCAACCACCCCCAGTCCATGGAGGAGCTCTCCGCCCAGACGCCGCTGTCCCAGGCCCTTTCGGCGGATTTAAAACGGCGGGGCTTCAAGTACGTGGGGCCCGTCATTGTCTATGCTTACCTCCAGTCCGCCGGACTGGTCAACGACCATATGGCCTGGTGCCCCTGGCACGGCGGGCCGCCCTCCTCCGGCGGCCCGGGACTTCCGGTCCCGTTCCGGATCGGGTGAAAAGCCGCCCCCATCGCCTCAGCGGCCGAATCGCCGTTGGCTTCGCAAAAAAGCTTGGAATGCTTTCCGCGTTCCCGCTTTTTGCCTTGCCAACGGCGATTTTCTTCCGCCAATCCGCGCGCTCCGGCGGATGGCACGGCTTCTGAAATTTTCCAACATCTTCCCGTTCCCCATTTGACCTTTGGCGTCTTTTGTGCTATCATTAGGGGGCAAAAAGCTCCAACAAACAAAGCGCGCAAGCCGCGACATCTGCCAGCCGTTTCCGGAGGAATTTCCGGACAGGATTCCAACCGGTTCTTCGGAACCGTCATACGCCGAAACAACGCGGGAAGGCAGTTCAAACCGAACTGCCTTCCCGCGTTTCCTCTTTTGCGTCTCTCCATCTGACAATGCCATCATATCCCTCCTCCAAACACTACGGGCCGGACGACGACTCGCTCCAGCAGCTTCTCTTCCTCAGACGGGCCCATTCCAAAGGGTCCGTCTTTTTGCGTGGCCGAAAAGCCGGACACTAAACCGAAAATCCGACCGCACAATCCGGCGAAGTTCCGTTATTCTTGAAATTAAGACAAGAAAAAAGGAGGTGATCCCCATGGATGAATGCCGCAACTTTGCACATAATCTGGAAGCAATCCGCAGACTCCACAACGCAAGCATGGCCGAATTCTCAGAGGAACTGGATATTCCGAGGTCCACCCTTCAGGATGTCTTGAAGGATGGCAACGCCTCGCTCCATACTGCCCTTCACATTGCCGGGCAGCTGAAAGTCCCCCTGAGCGCGTTGACCGGTGAGGTCATCGTCATGAAGAACCTGGACGCGCTGTCCGTTCTTCTGAACTGTTTTGAGTGGTTTGCTTTCCTGCCCGCTGAAGATCAGAAGACGATCACAGCCCACATTCACGCGATCATGGATGTACTTGAAAAATGAGGCCTGCCGCTCACTGGTCCGGCACGCGGCTTAGAAGGAGGTGATTCGCTTGTACAGCTATGAGATCACAAGCACACCCCTTTCTCCCCATTCCCCCGTGCTTTACGGCATTCTGGTCCGGGAGCGGCAAGGGGACGGCTGGGTCACGGTGGCGGCCGCCGCCCCGTTTTCCGCCGACCGCCGGGCGGTGTCCAGGCTGGCGGAAACGTGTACCAGGCTCCAGCTCCCTCCGGAGCACCTGGCCGATGCCGCCGCCGCTTTCTTTGCTTGGTTCTCCACTCTGCGCGGCGGGCATGACCAGTGACAACGAAAGGGCGGCCCCCCTTTGGGGGCCGCCCTCAGGCTGTCGAAAACACATTTTCGCCAGCCTGAGCAAGTTTTCAGAGCTGGGAGCTCTGAAAACTTCTGATTGAAAACGCGCAGGAAACCCCTCCTGGGTTTCCCGCGCACACCCTTCCTTCCCGTTGAATTGCCTTTCCCGTTTTTGACGAGCGAAAAGGGCGGCCCCCCTTTGGGGGCCGCCCCAGCCTGTCGAAAACACATTTTCGCCAGCCTGAGCAAGTTTTCAGAGCTGGGAGCTCTGAAAACTTCTGATTGAAAACGCGCAGGAAACCCCTCCTGGGTTTCCCGCGCACACCCTTCCTTCCCGTTGAATTGCCTTTCCCGTTTTTGACGAGCGAAAAGGGCGGCCCCCCTTTGGGGGCCGCCCCAGCCTGTCGAAAACACATTTTCGCCAGCCTGAGCAAGTTTTCAGAGCTGGGAGCTCTGAAAACTTCTGATTGAAAACGCGCAGGAAACCCCTCCTGGGTTTCCCGCGCACACCCTTCCTTCCCGTTGAATTGCCTTTCCCGTTTTTGACGAGCGAAAAGGGCGGCCCCCTTTTGGGGGGCCGCCCTCAGGCTTTTCGGATGGCTCTTTCAAACGGCTGCTTTCAGCCCGCCAGCATGCTGGGAAGCCAGGTGACCAGCGGCGGGAACGCCGCGCACAGAACGGTCACCACCACGATGATGGCGATGAAGGGAACCACGCCCTTATAGACCTCCTGAATCTTGACCTCCGGAGGCAGGATGCCCTTGACATAGAACAGGGCGAAGCCGAAGGGAGGCGTCATGAAGCAGGTCTGGAGCATGGTGGCGGTGACGGCCACCAGCCACAGCCGGTCAAAGCCGAACTGGTCCATGATGGGCAGGAAGATGGGGAAGACAATCATCACGATGCCCAGCCAGTCGATAAACATGCCCAGAATGAACACGATGACCATCATGATGGCGAACGCGCCCCACTTGCCGATGCCCATGCCCAGAACCCAGTTGGAAATGATCTGGTCGCCGTCCAGGGACATGAACACGCCGGTAAAGGCCGCCGCGCCGAAGAGGATGATGAACACCATGGCCGTGGTCTTGGCCGTGTCGATGATGGACTCATAGAGCATCTTCATGCTGAACTGCTTGTAGAGAATGGCCAGAATCAGGGCGAAGAACGCGCCCACGCCCGCCGCCTCCGTGGGGGTGGCGATGCCGCCGAAGATGGAGCCCAGAACGGCCACGATCAGCAGCAGCGGGGGAATCAGGTTCACCAGGGAGCCGGTGATGCGCTTCTTCATGGGCATCTCCGCCAGCTCCTCCTTGCTCATGGCCGGGCCCCAATCGGGGTGGATGTGGCAGACCACCATCAGATAGATGATGTACCCCAGGGACAGGGTCAGGCCCGGAACGATGGCGGCAAAGAAGATCTTGCCCACGGAGACCTCGGCATAGGAGCCCATGGAAACCAGCATGATGGAGGGCGGAATCAGAATGCCCAGGGAGCCGCCGGCGCACACCATGCCGCAGGCCAGAGACGGCTTATAGCCGCTGCGCAGCAGGATGGGCAGGGACAGCATGCCCATGGTCACCACGGACGCGCCCACGATGCCGGTGGTGGCGGCGAACACGGTGGAAACCAGGATGACCGCCAGACCCAGGCCGCCCTTCAGGGGGCCCAGCAGGTAGCGGATGGACTCGAACAGGCCGTCCGCCACCTTGGAGTGGGTCAGGAAGTTTGCCATGAGCACGAACATGGGGATGGCGACCATGGAATAGCTTTGCATCTGGTCGTATATCTTTGTCATGGCAATGGTTACGCCGGAGTCGCCCATGGCGACGGCGCCCACGATGACGCCCGCGCCGCCCAGAACGAAGGCCAGCTCTTGGCCCAGGACCAGGCCGACCACCATCAGGCCGAAGAGGATCAGAATCAAGACAACCTTGATGTCGTTGTTCCCGGCAATGGCCAGGACCAGATTGGTCAGCATTTGAATCATTTCTGGTCCTCCTTTCCGCCGTCAGGCAGGGCTTTTTTGCCCTGCACCTCCTCGATGAGGCACACCAGCTGCTTCAGCATCTCGGAAACCGTCTGCACAGCCAGAAGGAACAGGCCGATGAAGAAGCAGAGCTTGACCGGCCAGGTCGGCGCGGCCCACACGGAATAGGTCTGCTCGTTGGTGGTGTAGGCCCGCAGGAAGAAGTTGAAGCTCTTGGGAAGGATCCAGAACACGAAGGGCACCAGGAAGCACAGGTAGGTCACCAGATGCAGGGCGTACTGAGCCACCTTGGGCATCATGGCGAACACCACGTCCACGGCCACGAAGGCCTTCTTCTGGAAGCCGTAAGCGCAGATCAAAATGGTGTAGGAAGCGAAGAGCATGACGATCAGGTCTTGGGTCCAAATCTGGGGGCTGTTGAACACCCGGCGCAGAATGACCTCGCAGAGAATGATGGCCAGGATTCCCAAAACCAGGACGGAAAAGAGATTGCCCAGAACATCGTTCACCTTGTCAATGCCCTTGCTGATACCTTTGAGCAGTTTCATTCAAGCACCTCTCTTGTACATTTCAGAAATCGGAACGTATGTCAAAGAGGCGGGATTATTTGTTGAAGCCGAAGCCGTAGTCCGCAGTCCAGTCGCGGTAGTTGTCGGCGGAGTCGCGATAGGCCATCATGGAGTCATAGACCATCTTGAAGTTGGCGTTGATTCCGCACTCTTCCTCATAGGTCTCTTTGCAGGTCTCGCGGATGGTCTGCCAGTCGGCGTCGTTCAAGTGGGTGACTTCGATGCCCTGTTCGTCGATCATCTGGTTGGTGACCACCATATCGTTGTGGTAGTAACGGGCCAGCTGCTCGCCGCAGCAGAGGCGGGCGGCCATCTCAAAGGCGGTCTGATAAGCCTCGGGGAGCTGGGCCCAGGCGTCCTTGTTGACCATGACGCCGTTGACGCCGGCGGACTGATACCAGGCGGGGGCGCACCAATACTTGGCAACCTCCTGGAGCTTCAGGGAGTCGTCGGCCTTGGGGCCGGAGAACTCGCCGCCGTCGATGACGCCGCGCTGCAGGGACTCATACAGCTCCGCGGCGGGCACGGCGGTGATGTTGATGCCCAGCTTTTGGGCCGCCTTGCCGGCCATCATGCCGCCCAGACGGATTTTCATGGTCTGCATATCGGCGATGGAGGTGATGGGCTTCACGGAACGGATGCCGGACTCGGAGGGGTTGGTGACCAGGGGGAAGTACTCCATGTTGTACTGGCCGTACATGTCCTTGTAGCACTGCATGCCGTCGGCCTCATAGATCCAGATGTAATAGTCCAGACCGGTGAAGTCGTCCATGATGGTGGACAGCAGCTCGAAGGCGGTGTCCTTGCCGGACCAATAGCCGCCCCAGTCGCCGCCGCACTCGATGGTGCCCTCGGACACGTAATCAAAGAGCTGAGACGCGGAGCAGAGCTCGCCCTCGGCGTAGTTGGTGACGGTGAAGCCGCCGTTGGTCAGCTCGCTGAGGATTTCCGCAAAGCGCTGGTCCACGGAGAAGTGGACGTTGCCGGCGCCCCAGGTGGAGCCCATTTTCCAGTTGATGGTGGGCAGATCGCCGGAGGCGGCGGCTCCGCCGCCGGAGGTATTGCCGGAGGTGGCGGCCTGGTTCAACGCGCCGCCGCTTCCGCCGCCGCAGGCGGCCAGGGTCAGCACCATGACCAGGGCCAGGAACAATGCCGCAAGATTCTTCTTCATGTTTGTCTTCTCCTCATAACTAGAATATTTATAAACACCGGTCTCCTACACACCTCGGACGCCGGTATTTATCTCCCGGAGGGGTTGTCCGGCGAGGCGTCCCATTCCGGCGGACACGCCGGCGCTTCCCGAACCGTTTCATCAGGCGAAAAACCTGTAAGCAAACGATTATTTGCCTGATACCCCTTTATAATCTTAAGAGGATACCACATCCATCACGGTTTTTCAACACCCTTGGCAAAATTTTTTACATAATTTTTCTTTTATTACTCCCGAATTAGAACATAGGAAATCTGGCTATGTTGAAAGAAAGCGGAG
>CAJUQQ010000025.1 GCA_910588175.1 uncultured Oscillibacter sp. | reverse complement strand
TCGTAACTCTCTTCCTTCCCGTTGATGGAGTTTTTACCGTTTTTCGACACTCTGAGGCCGCCCTCCGGGCGGCTTGTCTTTATGTATAAAATTTCCACTCCCGGAAAGCGCCCGCTTGTGCAAATCCGCCGTTTTCCTTCGCTGCGTTCCGCAAACTTTCACAAAAGCTCCTCTGTATGCAAGTTGATTCATGGTAACTTGCAAAAATTATTTACTATATTAAAATGCGCCCTTGTAACAATGTACATTTTGTGGTATGATAGGCGCATACTTGCAAGAGTTGGCTTCAACCCTCGCAAAATCCAAATCCCGAAAAGAGGAAGAACGATGAAAAAGAAATTCTCTCTGCTGATGGCCGTTCTCATGCTGGCCATGCTCCTCGCCGGCTGCGGCGGCGATAAGGATAGCGGCTCCGCCCCCGCGGACACCTCCGCTCCCGCCGACGCCTCCGCCCCCGCCGATTCCGGAAGCTCCGACGGCTCCGGCGCTTCCGCCGTGGCCGAGGACACCAATACCGTGGCCGTGGGCGCGGTGGTCATCGCCCGGGACGACGTGCCCGAGGACGACATCTACGCCTTCACCTCCGCCATCTTCGAAAATATCGAAGCCATCACCGAGCAGCACGCCAAGGGCGGCGAGCTGGACCTGGACTTCGCCTCCTCCGTCACCTCCGTGCCCTATCACCCCGGCGCGGCCAAGTACTTCGCTGAGAAGGGCAAGGAAGTCGCTTCCGTGAAGGACGGCGCGGGCTCCGGCGATTCCAAGGCCCTGACCTTCGGCACCGGCGGCGAGTCCGGCACCTATTACGCCTTCGGCGGCGTGCTGAGCAACTTTGTCTCCAACTCCACCGGCGTCTCCGTCACCGCCATCACCTCCGGCGGCTCCAAGGAAAACATTGAGAACCTGGCCGCCGGCGACGTGCAGCTGGGCTTCGTCCAGTCCGACGTTATGAGCTACGCCTACAACGGCGAGCGCCTGTTCGACGCCAAAGTGGAGAACTTCTCCGTGGTGGCCGCCCTCTACATGGAGCAGGTCCAGATCGTCACCACCAACCCCGACATCAAGTCTGTCGCGGATCTTGCGGGCAAGTCCGTCTCCATCGGAGACCGGGGTTCCGGCGTGTGGTTCAACGCCGTGGACGTGCTGAGCGCCTATGACATCGACCCTGACACCGGCATCAGCCCCGTGTACCTGGGCTTCGCCGACAGCACCGAAAACCTGAAGGACAAGAAGATCGACGCGGCCTTCGTGGTGGCCGGCGCGCCCACCACCTCCATCGTGGACCTGGCTACCAGCGGCCCCGTGTACCTGGTCAGCCTGGACGAGGAGCACACCAACGCCCTGCTGGAGGTCTCTCCCTACTACAGCGCCTACACCATTCCCGCCGGGACCTATTGATTTCTCCCATCCCCGGCAAGGGCCGCTCCAAGCGGCCCTTGCCGCATTGAAAGGGCGGCCGTCCGCCGCCCCTTCAATACGGCAAGGACCTTGGGAACCACTGTTTTGTGGTGTTTATTTTAATCAAGGAGTGCGATTCTATGAGCGAGAAAGACAAGAAGGACCTCCCCGACGTGGAAACCGGCACGGCGGCGGACATGGACGCGGTCATGCGGAAGTATGACCGGGAATCCGCCACCCGCATCTGGGAGGGAACGCCTAAGGCCGTGGTCAGCGTGGTCATGGCCCTGTTCTCCCTGTACTGCATCTGGTCCACCCTCTTCTGCACCTGGGACATGCCCATCCGGCTCAGCTCCTTCCTGGGGCTTATCATTGTCATGGGTTATCTGACCTATCCCGCCCGGAAGGACCATGTGAAGCCCAACTCCATGCCCTGGTATGACGTGGTGCTGATGCTTCTGGGGGCGGGCTCCTTCTTCTACTACTGCGTCAACTACAAATCCCTGGTCATGGTAATCACCAGCGCGGGCAAAATCAACCCCGCCAGCGAAACCGCCATTCCCAACGCGTGGTTCTATCTGGTGATCGGCGTAGTGGCGGTTCTCTGTCTGGCGGAGCTCTGCCGCCGCTGCGTGGGACTTCCCATTCTCTGCGTGGTGGGCGTGCTCCTGGTGTACACCTTCGCCAGCGGCCAAAATCTGGCCCGGGTGGTCTACACCCTGTTCTACGGCACCTCCGGCGTCATGGCCACCCCCATCCAGGTCTGCGCCAAGTTCATCGCCGTGTTTATCATCTTCGGCGCCTTCCTGGAGCGGACGGGCATCTCCAGCTTCTTCATCGATCTGGCCAACTCCCTGGCGGGCAGCACCTCCGGCGGCCCCGCCAAGGTGGCGGTCATCTCCTCCGCCCTCTGCGGCATGGTGTCCGGCTCGTCGGTGGGAAACACCGTCACCACCGGCTCCGTCACCATCCCCATGATGAAGCGCACCGGCTATCAGGGCGAGTTCGCCGGAGCCGTGGAGGCGGCCGCCTCCACCGGCGGGCAGATCATGCCCCCCATCATGGGCGCGGCGGCCTTCCTCATGGCGGAGTATATGGACACCACCTACGCCAATGTGGCGGTGAAGGCCATCCTCCCCGCCCTGCTGTACTTCACCGGCATCTTCCTGGCGGTCCATCTGGAGGCCCGCCGCCTGAACCTGAAGGGCATTCCCCGGGACCAGCTGCCCAAGTTCGGCATCCTGATCCGCAGCATCTACCTGCTGCTGCCCCTGGTGGTTCTGGTGTGGATGGTTTCCACCGGCACCCGGACCCTCCAGTATTCCGCCTCCATCGCCATCCTGCTGGCGATTCTGGTGAGCCTGCCCCACATCTTCGCGGCCAGCCGGACCCAGCATAACGAAGGCGGGGCGGTTCCCTTTGTGAAGAACACCGCCGCCATGATCATCCACTCCCTGGAGGCCGGCGGCCGGAGCTGCATCACCGTGGCCGTGGCCTGCTCCATGGCGGGCATGGTGGCCGGGTGCATCACGGTGACGGGCCTCGCCTCCAAGCTGATCAACGCCGTGGTGAACATCAGCAGCATGGTCCCCATTCCGTCCCTGTCCCTGTTCATCGCCCTGTTTTTGACCATGCTCTGCTGCATTGTCCTAGGCATGGGCGTGCCCACCACGGCCAACTACTGCATCATGGCCTCCACCTGCGCCCCCATTCTGATTCAGCTGGGCATCGGCAAGATTCCCGCCCACTTCTTCGTGTTCTACTTCGGCATTGTGGCGGACATCACGCCCCCCGTGGCCCTGGCGGCCTACGCCGGCAGCGCCATCGCCAAATCCGACCCCATGAAAACCGGCGTCAACGCCACCAAGCTGGCTATCGCCGCCTTCATCGTCCCCTATATCTTCGCCTACAGCCCGGCCATGCTCTTTGTGGACGTGACCAGCGTGTTCCAGGTGATACAAATCGTCGTCAGCGCGCTGCTGGGCATCTTCGGCGTGGCCGCGGCGCTGAACGGCTTCCTCTTCCGGCCCATTCCCCGGTGGATGCGGCTGGCCCTGGTCGTCGCGGGCCTTGCCATGATGATTCCCGGCGACGCCACGGACGTGGTGGGCCTTGCCGTTCTGGCCGTCCTGGTGTTCTACCAGAGAGCCATGGCGAAGAAGGGCGCCGCCACAGCTTGAGCACACTCCAAACCGCCCCGTTCGGGGCGGTTTTTCTTCGGCTTTTTGACGGAAAATCCCCTCTCTTATCCCGCATTCTTGTGGAAGTTTTTCCGGAACCCTTCCGCCTGTTCCAACGTCTAAACCAGAAAGGATTCTTCTGCCCAAATCTTCAGAAAATCTTAAGAAATCTGTAACCGTTTTGTTGTTGTTTTCCACCGCGAACTGTTCTAGCATAGATGATACAGTTTTGATGCCAGTCCCCGTTATCCTGTTTTCACGCCGCCCTGGCGGCACGGCTCCGCCGGGGCCTCTGTTTCAGGAAATTCATCCAACCGGTGAAGGAGAAAGCCTATGTCAGAAGTCATGGATCGCGAACAGCAGACCGGGACCGCCCAGGCGGCCCCCCAGGCAGCCCCCGAGGCGGCCCCGCCTCCCGCGCCGGAAACGGCGGAAAAGACCTCCCTTTGGAAAAAGTGGAAGGGCATGCCCCGGAGGAAGCGCCGCAAGATCGTCCGGTGGTTCCTATTCCTCCTCATCCTCATTGCCATCGGCGTGGGCGTCCGCCAATTCCTGGCCGGAAAGAACGCCGGGGAGCAGACCGAGGTCCTCACCGCCACGGTGCAGTACGGCTCCATCACCGCCACGGTGGACGGCTCCGGACTCACCAAGGCCAAGGACAGCGAAACCATAACCATCGCCACCACGGGAACCGTGTCCGAGGTCTTTGTCAGCGAAGGCGACACTGTGGAGCCCGGCACGCCGCTGTTCATCATCGACTCCGACGCCGCCCGCACCGCCGTGGACAAGGCCCGTCAGGATGTGCTGGGCCGGGAAAAGCAGCTCAACGCCCTTCTCAAGGACGTAGCCGGGCTGAACCTGGCGGCGGGCTATCCGGGAAAGCTGCTGGAGACGGTGGACCTGAATCCCGGCGACGAGATCAGCAAGGGGCAGAAGGTGGCTGTCCTGGCGGACGACACCCGCCTGCGCCTCACCCAATATTACAGCTACGCCTATGAGGGCATGATTCACCAGGGCCAGAGCGTGGACGTGTCCATTCCCGCCCTGATGAGCGCGCTCCCCGGCACGGTGGAGGCGGTCAACATGGTCAGCCGCATCACTCCGGAGGGAACCAAGCTCTTCTCCGCCGACATTCTGGTGGAGAACGAGGGGGCCCTCAGCGCCGAGATGGCGGCCTCCGCCACGGTGGTGGTGGACGGGGAGACCGTCTACCCCTACGAGCCCGGGAAGCTGGAGTATTACCGCACCGGCGACCTGAAATCCACCGTCAACGGCACCGTGCTCTCCAGCAGCCTGGTGGACTTCCTCCAGGTCGCCGCCGGGCAGGTCTTGGTCCGGGTGGACGGCGAGGACAGCGAGGCGGAGATCTTCTCCGCCCAGCAAAGTCTGGACGAGGCCCAGAAGGGGCTGGAAACCGCCGAGAAAAACCTGGCGAACTGCTCCGCCGTGTCCTCCATCGGGGGCAAGATCATCGGCCTGACCATGAAGCCCGGCGACGAAATCGCCGCCAACACCTCCGTGGTCACCATCTCCGACACCTCCTCCCTGATTGTCAACGCCACCGTGGACGAGCGGAACGTCAGCGCCGTCCAGGTGGGAACCATGGTGGACCTGGACCAGTGGGGCACCACCGCCATGGGTACGGTGGAAAGCGTCAGCCTCTCCAGTACCATCAACAACGGCGTGGCGACCTATCCCATGGTCATCTCCGTGGACAACGCGGAGGAAACGCTCCAGGTCAACAGCTACATCAACTACTCCCTCACCGCCAGTGAAAACGATAACTGCCTCATTCTGCCTCTCCAGGCGGTCCGCACCGTCTCCACGGAGGAGGGCGAGAGCATGACCGTGGTTTACGTCGGCGGCAGCAAGCCGGAAAACGCCGTGGAAGGCGTGATGATTGACGAGATGATTCCCGAGGGCTACTGGCCCGTGGAAGTGGAAATCGGCATCTCCGACAACTACAACGTGGAGATCAAGTCCGGCGTGGAGGAAAACACCGAGGTCTTTACCCAGATTCAGATATCGAGCTCCTGGGGTTTCTGATATGGCGAAATTAGTAGAGTTAAAAGACGTTTTCAAGATCTACGGCGAGGGTCTTGAAAGCGAGGTCCGGGCCCTGGACGGGGTCAGCCTCTCCATAGACCGGGGGGAGTTCGTGGCGGTGGTGGGCCAATCCGGCTCCGGCAAATCCACGATGATGAACGTCCTGGGCTGTCTGGACATCCCCACAAGAGGGGATTACCTTCTGGACGGCACCGACGTTCGGGAGCTGACGGACAAGGAGCTGAGCCAGATTCGCAACAAGGAGATCGGCTTCATCTTCCAGCAGTACAACCTCATCCAAACCCTGACGGTGCTGGAAAACGTGGAGCTGCCCCTGATTTACCAGGGCATCGGCGCGGACGACCGCTATGACCTGGCCCTGGAGGCCCTGGAGCGGGTGGGGCTTTCCAAGCGGATCAAGCACAAGCCCACGGAGATGTCCGGCGGCCAGCAGCAGCGGGTGGCCATCGCCCGGGCCATCGCCACCAAGCCCCCCATCATCATGGCCGACGAGCCCACCGGCGCGCTGGATTCGCGGACGGGCCACGAGGTGCTGGAGTTCCTCCAGCAGTTGAACCGGGAGGGCACCACCGTCATTCTCATCACCCACGACAACGGAATCGCCGCCACGGCCCGCCGGGTAATCCGCCTGACGGACGGGAAGATCGTGGAGGACAGGGAACAGGAGGTGGACTGGTTTTGAACATCCGGCAGGCAGTGAAAATGGCCTGGAAGTCCATCTGGGGCAAGAAGGGCCGGGCGGTTTTGACCATGCTGGGCATCATCATCGGCATCGCGTCCGTCATGACCATCGTCTCGGTCATCACGGGGTACGCCAGCAAAATGATGGAGCAGTTCGAGGCCATGGGCACCAACCGCATCCAGGTCAGCGTCTACAACAATGTATGGGCCGAAGACGAAAACGGCAATATGGTCCCCTTGGGAAAGGACTACTTCCCCGACGTCTACGAATATTGCAGCGGCATGAAGGACCTGGTCGTGGGCGTGACGCCCCAGGCCTACTTCAGCGCCACCATGGTTTACGGCACCAAAACCACCGCCAACATGGAGTACCAGTGGGACGAATCGGGCATGAACCTCATCAGCGCCCCGCCGGAGTTCTACTACGGCAGCGACCAGTACTCCGCGTGCAGCAACCTGACCATCGCCAAGGGGCGGGACCTGAGCTATCTGGACATCCAGAATTACAATCAGGTGGTCGTCCTGGGGTCTCAGGCAGCCAAAATCTTTTTCGGCTCGGCCAACCCCGTGGGGGAAACCGTCCAGCTGAACAACCAGAACTTTGAGGTCATCGGCGTCTACGCCTCCCGCATCAAGGAGGGCAGCACCTCCATGAGCACGCTGGACAACTTCGTCCTGGTCCCCTACACCTGCAAGCGGGTCCTGGGAGGCGAGCAGGGCAGCGACACCTTCATCGTCGTGGCCAAGGACCCCACCCAAATGGATGCCATCGTCACCCAGCTGGACGGCTTTTTAAAGGGCCTTCTGAACCGGGGCACCAACGACTACAACGTCCGTCCCGAAAACCAGAACATGGACTACGTTACCGAATCCCTGAACCTCATCGGCGGCGTGCTGGCGGGAGTAGCCGCCATCTCGTTGATGGTGGGCGGCATCGGCATCATGAACATCATGCTGGTCACCGTCACGGAGCGCACCCGGGAAATCGGCATCCGCCGGGCCATCGGCGCCCAGCGGAGCAGCATTGTCACCCAGTTCTTAATTGAGGCGGCCATGCTCTGCGGCATCGGCGGCATCATCGGCATCGGAATCGGCACCCTGGGCTGCTTCATCCTGGGAAATCTGTTGTTCCAAATGACCATTTACCCCTCCGCTGCGGTAACGGCGGGGGCCTTCGGCCTCTCGGTGCTGCTGGGCGTGGTCTTCGGCTGCTACCCGGCGGTGAAGGCGTCCAATCTCCAGCCCGTGGAAGCCCTTCGGGCAGAGTAATAGGAGGAAGACTATGAAAAAACGCATCCTGTCCCTTTTGCTTCTGGCGGCCGTGATGGCGTCCCTGCTGGCCCCGGCCGTCCAGGCCGCCGCCCCCGCCAACCGCTTTTACGACCTGAACGGCGACGCCTTTATGTCCGTAGAACCCCTGCGGCTGATGGGAATCATGGACGGCTTCTCCGACGGCAACTTCCGCCCCAACAGCCAGCTCACCCGGGCCCAGTTCTGCAAGATGGTGGTCTGCGCCCTGAACGCGGAGGATGAGCTGGGGCTCTACCGCACCGTCACCATCTATCCGGATGTAAAGCCCTCCCACTGGGCGGCGGCCTATATCAACATGGCCGCCAAGGGAAAGAAGGCCATTTCCGGCTTCTCCGACGGGAAATTCTACCCCGACCGCACCGTCACCCTGGGGCAGGCGGCCACCATCCTGCTGCGGACCCTGGGCTATAAGGACGAGAACATCGGCGGCGTGTGGCCGGACAGCTATCTGTCCTTCGCCGCCTCCATCGGCCTCACCGACGGCGTGGACACCGCCAAGGGCAATTCCCCCCTGACCCGGGCCGACGCGGCCATCCTCTTTACCAACCTTCTCCGGGCGGACGTGCAGGGAGAGGGGGGCGGTAATTTCCTCACCGCCGCCGGACTGACCGTTAAGAAGGACATGGTCCTGGTGTCCTCCAACGCCCGGGGCCCCGACGGCAAGGAAACCGCCATGCTCTTCGCCGACGGCTCCCTCTACCAGATGGCCGGGGACAAGGCGTCCAACGGCTCCCTCAACGGCTATAAGGGCACCCTGGTGCTGGACGGCCAGCGGGTGGTCACCTTCCTGCCCGACGCCCGGGGCGAGAGCCGCGTCATTTACGTCGCCAAAATCGAGGGCTATCAGATCACCGACCGCTCCGGCACGAAGTACAACGTCACCTCGGACACCTCCGTCTTCTACCAGGGGGCGGAAACCTCCTGGAGCGAGGCCAAGTCCTGGGTGAATCCCGGTACATCCCTGACGCTGTACCTGGGCACCGCCGGAAACGTGGAATACATCTTCGTCGGCGGCGGCGACAGCTCCACCGAGGCCGTCATCGTCTATGAGCGGGGCTCCACCAAGGGCTTCGACTCCCTGGCCGGCGGCGTCAGCGGCTACAAGGTCTACAAGAACGGCTGCCGGGCCAACGCCGGGGATATGCGCCCCTATGACGTGGCCACCTACGCCAGCTCCACCAACACCATCCGGGTCTGCGACACCCGGCTGACGGGCTACTACGAATCCTGCACCCCCAGCCCCACGGAGCCTACTTCCATCCGTGTGCTGGGCCACGACTTCGACGTTCTGACCACCGCCCAGGCAAGCCTCGCCAAGTTCCGCCCCGGCAGTCAGATCACCCTTCTGCTGACGGAGGACGGCAAGGTGGCCGGCGCGGTGAAGCCCGGCACCTCCGGAGCCAACGCCAACGCCATCGGCATCGCCACCTCGGTCTCCGGCACCAGCGCCACGGTAAAGCTGCTCTGCGGCATTGAGATCTCCGGCACGGTGGATCTGGGCATCACCGAGGAAACCGGCAACTATATTTCCCAGTGGCGGCAGGAGGAACTCGCCCGGATGCAGAACCGCCTGGTCCGGGTCACCTCCACCGGCAAGAACGCTCTCGGCCTGGTCCGCCTGGGCGGCGGCGTCTCCGGCGCGCTGGACCTGGAGAAGCGGCGTCTGGGAGCCAGCTATCTGGCGGAGACCGTCAGCGTCTTCCGCTACACCGCGAATGGCATTGAGGTCCTCAGCCTGGATGATCTCGGCATTGGGACCATTCCCAACGGGGAAATCAGCTACGCCCACACCAACTGGAACGGGCAGGTGGACATCATTGCCCTGGGTCAGGTAGGCGGCGGCGCGACGCTCTATGGACGCACCTCCATTTCCTACTCGGAGCGGGGAACCTCCTATCTCTCCATCTACAGCGACCAAGGCAAGGTGGCCGGCCCCTATCCCACCCGTTACGACATCGGCGGCGGCGTCTACGTGTCTGCGGTGGTGGATACCGCGGGCACCGGCGGCTACTCCAGCCTCAAACCCCTCACCGCCCTGAAGGAAGTCCCCAACACCGCCTGGAGCGGCCAGGGCGCCGTCACGGTGGATGGCCGGACCTACAGCATTCCGGCTACGGTCATGGCCTATAACAAGGACACCATGGAGTGGATTTCCGCCAAGGACGGACGGAGCGTTGTGGAAATCGCCCACGCCTACGCCAAAAAATGCGACATGTACGCCAGCGACGACGGCGTCATCCGCGCCATTGAGGTGGGCGGCGACTTCCGCTGAGCGCCTCTCGCAGTTGAAAGGAAAGCGCCCGGACACTTTGTGTCCGGGCGCTTTTGACCCTTGGCCGGAGCCGTTGCAAAAAGCGGCGGCCTATGCTAGAATCTAGTTTAGAACCTGCATTCATAGCCGGAGAATGCCGGATGGGTAGGGATTTTTCCTGCCAGACAAGGAGATTTTCCGCAGCCATACTGACGTATGGCAAGGGAAAGCGACGCAGTATGGCTGAAAAAAGACCACACTGACGGCGTTCAACGGCTGTGAATACAGGTCCTTATACAGCCGCCGCAAAAGAAAGGAGCCCTCCACATGCCTACCTCCCTGAAAGCCGTCACCCACGCTCAAAATATCCGCTATGACAAGGCCGCCGAGGCCCTGTACATCATCGACCAAAGCCTCCTGCCCAACGAGGAAAGGGAAATCCGCCTCCAGACCGTGGAGGAGATGGTGGAGGCCATCCAAAAGCTCCGGGTCCGGGGAGCCCCTGCCATCGGCATCTGCGCCGCCTACTGCCTCTACGTTCTCGCCCGCTCTATCGAGGAGCCGGAGCCCGCCGCCTTCCAGGCCCGGCTCCGGGCGTATTCCGCCCAGCTGAACGCCTCCCGGCCCACGGCGGTAAACCTCAGCTGGGCCCTGGAGGAGATGGAGAAAACCGCCGCCCTCCATTTGGAAGACCCCCGTCCCGTCTTCCTGGAGGCCCTGTATGAAAAGGCGGTGGAAATCCACGAGGACGACATCGCCAAGTGCCGGGCCATCTCCGCCTACGGCCTGAGCCTTTTGAAGGACGGGGACGGCGTCCTCACCCACTGCAACGCCGGTCCCCTCGCCACCTCCCGCTACGGCACCGCCCAGGGGCCCTTCCTGCTGGCGGCGGAGCGGGGCATGAACCTCCGCGTCTTCGCCGACGAGACCCGCCCCCTTCTCCAGGGCGCCCGGCTCACCAGCTACGAGCTCCACCGGGCCGGAGTGGACGTGACGCTGATCTGCGACAACATGGCCTCCATGGTGATGAAAAACGGCTGGGTTCAGGCCTGCTTTGTGGGCTGCGACCGGGTGGCCGCCAACGGGGACACAGCCAACAAAATCGGCACCAGCGGCGTGGCCATCCTGGCGAAGCACTACGGAATCCCCGTCTATGTCCTAGGTCCCACCAGCACAATTGATTTGAGCTGCCCCGACGGGGACCACATCCCCATCGAGCTCCGGGACCCGGAGGAGATCAAAACCCTCTGGTACGAAAAGCCCATGGCCCTTCCCGGCGTAAAGTGCTACAACCCCTCCTTCGACGTGACGGACCACACGCTGATCGCCGGTATCGTCACGGAGAAGGGCATCTGCCGGGCCCCCTATACCGAAAGCCTGGCGGCCCTCTTCCGCTGAGGGAAGCGATGGTCCAGATTTACGGTACACTGGGTCCCGCCTGTTCCGGCACGGAGACCCTGGCCCGGCTCTTTGAGGCCGGCATGACCGGCGTGCGGCTGAACCTGTCCCACGTGGGCCTCCCCGGGGCGGCGGAGCAAATCCGGCGCCTCCACGCCGCCGCCCGGCAATGCGGCGTGACCCCCCAGCTCCTCATCGACTTACAGGGCCCGGAGCTCCGGACAGGCGTTCTTCCCGCGCCTCTCCCGCTGGAGGACGGGGCCTCCGTCCGCCTGGGGGCGGAGCTCCCCCTGCCCCCCGCCGTCCTGTCCCGTCTGACCCCCGGCCAGGAGGTACTGCTGGACGACGGAAAGCTCCTGCTCCGGGTGACGGAAATTTTGCCGGGGGGAGCCCTGGCCCGGGTGGAGCGGGGCGGCGTCCTCCGGAGCCGGAAAAGCGCCGCCCTCCCCGGCGTGGACATCCATCTTCCCGCCATGACGGACAGCGACCGGGAAAACCTCCGCCTGGCCAGGGACTACGGCGTCACCGGCGTCATGCAGCCCTTCGTCCGAAGCCGGGAGGACCTGGAGTCCGTCCGGGCCTCTCTGGACGAGGCGGGAGACATCCGGCTGTTTGCCAAGATCGAAAGCCTGGAGGGTGTGGAGAAGCTGGAAGAGCTGCTTCCCGCCGCGGAGGAAATCGTCATCGCCCGGGGAGACCTGGGAAACGCCGGTCCCCTCTGGAAGCTCCCGGCCCTGCAAAAGCGGGTGTCTGCTGCCTGCCGGGCGGCGGGGAAGCCCTTCATGGTGGTGACCCAAATGCTGGCCTCCATGGAACAAAATCCCGTCCCCACCCGGGCGGAGGTCAGCGATATTTTCAACGCTGTGCTGGACGGCGCGGCCTCGGTGATGCTCACCGGGGAGACCGCCGTGGGGAGGTATCCCGTGGAGGCCATGCGGTATTTAGTCCATACGGTCCGAGAGGCGGAAGCGTATTTAACCCGATAAGACAAAGAAGCGCGCCCGGCTGGTGCCGGGCGCGTCAGGCTGTCGAAAAGGTATTTTCGCCAGCCTGAACAAGTTTTTCAGACCTTGAAAAGTTCTGAAAAACTTTAGATTTAAAACGAAAGGAACCCTTCCTGGGTTCCTCTCGTAACTCTCTTCCTTCCCGTTGCGGATGGTTTTACCGTTTTTTGACACTCTGGTGCGCCCGGCTGGTGCCGGGCGCGTTCCTGTATTCATGGGACCTCTTCTTTTTACTCCAAACCACCGTTTTAAATCTTGACGCTGACGTTTTGCACGCCTCAACGGATTCCAACAGATCTTCTCAGCGGCTCTCCGGTCTCCAGGCCATGATCGCGCAGGCCGGAATACTCCTAATATTGGGGAACCGCCATATGCTCCCCCTATACCAGCTCATACAGCGGCTTCCCCCGCTCATAGGGCTGGGACCGGTAGGTAACGGAGGAAATCTTCCGCCCCGACACCCCGAATTTGGGGTGTGTGCCGAACAGGTCAATGTACCGCTCCAGGTCGTCCCGCTCCTCCGCCATGGCCTCCAGCAGCAGCGCCGCCGCCCGGGCGTCGTCGATGGCCCGGTGGCTGTTCACCGCCCTGTCCTCCAGGTGATAGGCGGCAATGGCGTTCTCCAGCTTGTGGGGGTAGTCCCGCCGGTCCTTGTAGACCGTCATGGCGTCCAGAAACCGGGGCTTTCTCAATGCCTCCGCCAAGCCCCAGGGCCGGAGGAGGCCATAGAGGAAGTTCAGGTCAAACTGGGCGTTATAGGCCGCGATCAAGGGCCGCTCCGCCCCCTCCAGCAGCTTTGTGAAGGCCCCGGCGGCCTCCTGGTCTCCCACGCCCTCGGCCTCCAGCCGCTCCTCCGTAATGCCGGTGAGGCTCACGATGAAAGGGTCCAGCCGCCGTCCCTCCGGCAGGCGGATAAAGAGGTCCATGCTCCCGGTCTCCGCCCCGTTCTCCAGGGACACCGCGCCGATCTCAATGATTCGGTCCCGCCGGAAATCAATGCCGGTGGTTTCCGTATCAAACACAACCATTCGGTCAAACTGTTCCCAAAGCCTCATGCCGCGTCCTCCTCCAGCCAGCTCTCGCCGGTGGCGTAGTCAATGACCACACCGGGCTGAACGTTATAGGCAAAGACGTTGAAGCACACGCCGTCCCCGGCGTCCTCCACGGAATAGGCCTCCATCTGCACCCCCCGGGCCACCAGCTCCGTCCCCACAAACACCGGCGTCACCCGGTAGAGCACATGGTTGTCCGTCCGCTGAACATAGTCCGCCACGTCGTTTTCAAAGGGCAGCATACCGGTGACGTTCAGATACCGGGTGCCGGTGATGAGATTTTTTTCGTTGGCGTTTTCCCCCGCCAGCTGGAAGCCGATGAGGTGGCAGCGGTTGTAGAGGTACTTCCCGTCCACGCAGTCGTACTTGGCGGAAACCCAGCCCGTGGGCTTCACATTCCCGATGGCCTCCCGCTCCTCCGTGGGCATCAGCTCCGGGCAGATGTTGGCGTAAGCCACGCCGCAGCGGCCCAGGTAGTCCAGCTCGCTGTAATCCTCAAAGGCCTCCAGGGTCATCTCCTCCTTGGTGAAGCCCGGCTGGTTGTCCTCCAGCTCCACATAGGCCGCGCCGCTCCATTCCGGGATGTCCGCCAGGGACACCGGCTCCGGCCGCAGATACCACTGCACCGCCGCCGCGATTACGCACAGCGCCAGCAGCGCCGCCGTCTGCTTGGGGCTGAGCCGCTGCTTTGTTCTTCCTCTTCGCTTCGCCATACATGTCCTCCTTAAACCGCCGTTATTCGACACTCCAAATATAACATTTTCCGCCAGCTTTTTCAACCGATAATCCATCCGCCCCCGGACATGCTGAATGATGACAACATTCAACAAGGAGGCGCCTATGCTTCAGCGTATGCGAAACTTCATTTTCCTCATGCTTCCCGTTCTCTTCCTGGGGGCGATGCTCTACTTGCAGGGAAAATCCCTCCCCGCCGCCGCCCCGGCCATCATCCCGGCCTCCGCGGACAACTGGGGCCTCTCCTTTCCCAACGAGGGGCAGTCCCCCGTGGGCAACGCCAGCGCGGAAGACCTGGCCCAATACGACGCCTGGTTTCTGGGCGACACGTCCCGGAAGGTGATTTACCTGACCTTTGACTGCGGCTATGAAAACGGTTACACGGAACAAATCCTGGACGCCCTGAAAAAGCATAACGCCCCGGCGGCCTTCTTCGTGGTGGGCAACATGATCGAAACCGCCCCGGACATCATCCGCCGCATGGCGGAGGAGGGCCACATCGTGGGAAACCACACCTTCCACCACCCGGACATGTCCGCCATCTCGGACCAGGCGGCCTTCCAGAAGGAGCTGGACAGCCTGGCGGACCTCTACCGGGAGACCACCGGGAAGGAGCTTCCCCCCTTCTACCGCCCGCCCCAGGGCAAATATAGCCAGGAAAACCTGAAACAGGCCCAGGCCTTGGGCTATAAAACGGTGTTCTGGAGCCTGGCCTATGTGGACTGGTACACAGACAACCAGCCCACGGCGGAGCAGGCCTACAGCAAGCTTCTCCCCCGGATTCACGACGGGGCCATCGTGCTCCTCCACTCCACGTCCAAGACCAACGCGGACATTCTGGACGAGCTTCTGACCAAATGGGAGGACATGGGCTATCAGTTCGCCTCCCTGGAGGAGCTGCCGGAGGTCTGACTTCCCCTTGCAACTCCTGGAAAACTGGTATATAATAACGCCAGACCGCCGTCCCTTTTGGCGGCGAAAACAGGAGGCGCGCTATGAATCTGACTACCACGGCCCTGCTGAACCTGTCCCACACCCTGGCGGGGGACTACCTGGCCCAATTTCAATACCCCTGGGAGGCCCTGGACGGCATCAAGGACCTGATCTTACGGCTGGGCCTCAGCCTGGACCCGGCGGAGTATGAGGAACGCGCTCCTCAGGTCTGGGTCCACAAAACCGCCTCCATCGCCCCCACGGCCTTTCTGGGCGCGCCCTGCGTCATCGGCCCGGAAACCGAAGTCCGCCACTGCGCCTTTATCCGGGGCTCCGCCCTGGTGGGGGCGGGCTGCGTGGTGGGCAACTCCGTGGAGCTGAAAAACGTCATCCTCTTTGACGGCGTGCAGACCCCCCATTACAACTACGTGGGGGACTCCATCCTGGGCTTCAAAAGCCACATGGGGGCGGGCTCCATCACCTCCAACGTCAAGTCCGACAAGACCCTGGTCGTCGTGCGGAACGGCGGGGAGCGCCTGGAGACAGGCCGGAAAAAATTCGGCGCGATTCTGGGGGACCACGTGGAGGTGGGCTGCAACAGCGTGCTGAACCCCGGGACCATCGTCGGCCGGGCCTCCAGGGTCTACCCCCTGTCCTCCGTCCGGGGGGCCGTCCCGCCGGACAGCATTTTCAAGGGGCCCGGAACGATTGTTCATCAGGATTGACCGCGCTCATACGAAGAACCTGTATTCATAACCGTGGAATGCTGGATGGACGGGGATTTTTCTCGTCAGACAAGGAGATTTTCCGCAGCAATCCTGACGGATTGCAAGGGAAAGCGACGCGGTATGGCGGGAAAAAGACCGCCCAGACGGCGTTCAACGGTTGTGAATACAGGTTCTAATGCCCGGCATGGGGGAACGCTCCCTGTGCCGGGTTTTCTTTTTAAATCAGGGCTTGACAAATACCCCTAGGGGGTATATGATAAAAATACCCCGAGGGGGTATCTTAACAAAGGAGGCGTCCGCTATGGAAACCTGCGACTGCCACAAGACCAAGGAGCGCTCCGAAGAGGAGGTCAAGCGGCTGGTGAATCGCCTGAACCGGGTGGAGGGCCAGATCCGGGGCATCCGGGGCATGGTGGAGCGCAGCGCCTACTGTCCCGACATCCTGGCCCAGGTGGCCGCCGCCAACGCGGCGCTGAACGCCTTTGCCAAGGAGCTGCTCAGCGAGCACATCCGCACCTGCGTCACCCGGGACATCCGGGAGGGGAGGGACGAGACGGTGGAGGAGCTGCTTGGCACCCTCCAAAAGCTGATGAAATAAAGGAGGTCCCTTATGGAACAATACAACGTCACCGGCATGAGCTGCGCCGCCTGCTCCGCCCGGGTGGAAAAGGCCGTGGGCAAGGTGCCGGGAGTCACCTCCTGCTCGGTCAGCCTCTTGACCAACTCCATGGGCGTGGAGGGAGGCGCTTCCGCCGCCGAGATCATCGCCGCCGTGGAGAGCGCGGGCTACGGCGCGTCCCCAAAGGGCGCGGAGAAGGCCTCCGCCGGGCCCGCCGCCAATTCGGAAGAGGCCCTGGCGGACCATGAGACCCCCCTGCTGAAAAAGCGGCTGTGGTCCTCCCTGCTCTTCCTGGCGGCGCTTATGTACTTCTCCATGGGCCACATGATGTGGAATTGGCCCGTCCCCCATTTCCTCCATGGAAACCACATTGCCATGGGCCTGATCCAGCTCCTTCTGACGGTGGCCGTCATGGTCATCAATCAGAAATTCTTTATCAGCGGCTTCAAGAGCCTCTGGCACCGGGCCCCGAACATGGACACCCTGGTGGCCCTGGGGGCCTCGGCGGCCTTTGTCTACAGCACCTACGCCCTCTTTGCCATGACAGACGCTCAAATTCGGGGAGACGCGGCGGCGGTGATGGACTACATGATGGAGTTCTACTTCGAATCCGCCGCCATGATTCTGGCCCTCATCACCGTGGGCAAGATGCTGGAGGCCCGCTCCAAGGGGAAGACCACCGACGCGCTGAAAAGCCTCATGAAGCTGGCCCCCAAGACCGCCGTGCTGGAGCGGGACGGCCAGGAGGTCACGGTGCCCATTGAGCAGGTCCAAAAGGACGATATCTTCCTGGTCCGCCCCGGCGAGAACATCCCGGTGGACGGCGTGGTGGTGGAGGGCTCCAGCGCCGTCAACGAGTCCGCCCTCACCGGGGAGAGCATCCCCGTGGACAAAGCTCCGGGAGACGGCGTGTCCGCCGCCACGGTGAACCAGTCCGGCTTCCTCAAGTGCCGGGCCACCCGGGTGGGAGAGGACACCACCCTCTCTCAGATCATCCAGATGGTCAGCGACGCGGCGGCCACCAAGGCCCCCATCGCCAAAATCGCCGACAAGGTCTCCGGCGTCTTCGTCCCGGCGGTGATCGGCATCGCCCTGGTCACCACCTTAGCCTGGCTGCTGCTGGGGCAGAGCATCGGCTTCGCCCTGGCACGGGGCATCTCCGTGCTGGTGATCTCCTGCCCCTGCGCCCTGGGGCTGGCCACGCCGGTGGCCATCATGGTGGGCAACGGCATGGGAGCAAAAAACGGCATCCTCTTTAAAACCGCCGCCTCCCTGGAGGCGGCGGGCCGGACAGAGATTGTGGCCCTGGACAAGACGGGCACCATCACCCGGGGAGAGCCCAGGGTGACGGATATCCTTCCGGAGGTAGGGCTCGATGGGGAGCAGCAACTACTGCGGCTGGCCTGCGCTCTGGAGAGAAAGAGCGAACACCCCTTGGCACGAGCCATTCTCCAGAAAGCGGAGGATGAACAGGTTCCTCTGGAAGATGTCACGGACTTCCAGGTCCTTCCGGGAAACGGACTGACCGGGAAGTGGAAAGGCGCCACCCTCAGCGGCGGGAATTACAGTTTCATCAGCACCCGCGCAGCGGTGTCCCAGGAGACCCGGGCCAAGGCCGAGGCGCTGGCCGCCCAGGGAAAGACCCCCATGTTTTTCAGCCGGGACGGCATGCTGCTGGGCGTGATCGCCGTGGCAGACGTCATCAAGGAGGACAGTCCCCAGGCAGTGAAGGAGCTCCAAAACATGGGCATCCGGGTGGTGATGCTCACCGGAGACAACCAGCGCACCGCCGAGGCCATCGGAAAGCAGGCCGGAGTAGACGAGGTGATCGCCGGAGTCCTGCCTGACGGCAAGGAGAGCGTCATCCGCCGGCTCAAGGAACAGGGCAGCGTGGCCATGGTGGGGGACGGCATCAACGACGCCCCGGCCCTGACCCGGGCGGACACCGGCATCGCCATCGGCGCGGGAGCGGACGTGGCCATCGACGCGGCGGACGTGGTGCTGATGAAAAGCCGCCTCTCCGACGTACCCGCCGCCATCCGGCTCAGCCGGGCCACCCTGCGGAACATCCACGAGAACCTGTTCTGGGCCTTCTTCTACAATACCATCGGCATTCCCCTGGCGGCGGGGCTCTTCATTCCTTTCGGCCTGACGCTGAACCCCATGTTCGGCGCGGCGGCCATGAGCCTCTCCAGCTTCTGCGTGGTTTCCAACGCCCTGCGGCTGAATCTGTTCAACCTGCGGGACGCGAAGAAAGATAAACCCCTGAAATCCAAACATTCCAAACATTCCGAGGAGGTAACGACAATGGAAAAAACCATGAAAATTGAGGGCATGATGTGCGGACACTGCGAGGCCCGGGTGAAAAAAGCCCTGGAGGCCCTGCCGGAGGTCCAGGCCGCCAATGTCAGCCACGAGAGCGGCACGGCGGTGGTGACCCTCTCCGGGGTTCTGGCGGACGAGGCGCTGAAAAAGGCCGTGGAAGATCAGGACTACAAGGTGCTGGGCATCCAGTAAGGAAATCAGGCGGACCGCCGCAGGCTGGCGAACATACCTGTTCGCCAGCCTGCGCAAGGTTTTCAGACCTCAAAAAGTCTGAAAACCTTCTGATTGAAAACGAGAGAAACCCCTGATGGGTTTCTCTCGTAGCTCTTTTCCTTTCCGGCCTCTTTACAGACGGCACTTTGGGGGCAAGCAGAAGCGGACCGCCTCCCGGCGGTCCGTTTCTGCTTGCCCAGGGGGGGATTTCATGCCGCGGGGACGGGCTGTTTCCCTCCCACGCATGCGCGTTTGAGCGCTCCCATCTCCGGGAAGCCCTTGACAAACCGGGGAAATTGGGTTAGATTAGCTTTGCAAAAACTATCATGGTAAAGGAGAACATCCATTATGTATTGTGTACGGAACATCACGCCGGATGTCCTGCTGATCGGCGGGTCCGACCGGCGGCTCAGCCTGTTTGAGAACGTCTTCCCTGTCCCCCGGGGCGTCAGCTACAACGCCTACCTCGTCCGGGATGAAAAAACCGTCCTGCTGGACACGGCGGACTCCGCCGTGGGCGCTCATTTTTATGAGAACCTGGAGTACGCCCTCCAGGGCCGGCCCCTGGACTACATCATTGTCAACCACATGGAGCCGGACCACTGCTCCACCCTGGGCGCGGTGCTCCGCACCTATCCCGGCGCGCAGGTGGTGGCCAGCGCCAAGGCGATCTCCATGATCGGCCAGTTCTTTAACGCCGATGTCACCGGCCGCTGTGTGGTGGTGAAGGAGGGGGACACCCTCTCCACCGGGCGGCACAGCTTCACCTTCGCCATGGCCCCCATGGTCCACTGGCCGGAGGTCATGGTCACCTATGACCAGACGGACAAGGTCCTCTTCTCCGCCGACGCCTTCGGCACCTTCGGCGCGCTCAGCGGCAGCATCTTCGCCGACGAGGTGAACTTCCCCTCCGAGTGGCTCCCCGACGCCCGGCGGTACTACACCAACATCGTGGGCAAGTACGGCGCTCAGGTCCAAACCCTGCTGAAAAAGGCGGCGGCGCTGGACATCCGGTATCTCTGCCCCCTCCACGGCCCCATCTGGCGGGAGGACATCGGCTGGTTCGTCGAGAAGTACCAGCGCTGGAGCAGCTACACCCCTGAGGACAAAACCTGCGCCATCTTCTGCGGCTCCATCTACGGCAACACGGAAAACGCCGCCGAGATTCTGGCCGCCCGGCTGGCGGACAAGGGCGCGCGGGACGTGCGGCTCTACGACGTGTCCCACACCCACGTCTCCGAGCTGGTGGCCGAGGCCTTCCGGTGCAGCCACCTGGTCTTCGCCTCCGCCACCTACAACGGGGAAATTTATACCCCCATGGACAACTTCCTCCGGGACCTGAAGTCCCACGGCCTGCGGAACCGGACGGTGGGCATCATCGAAAACGGCACCTGGGCCGCCGTATCCGGCAAGCAGATGACCGAGCTGCTGGGAACCATGAAGGACATCACCGTGCTGGAGGGCGCCGTCAGCCTGAAGTCCTCTGTAAAGGAGGCCCAGCGCCAGGGCTTGGAGGCTCTGGCCGACGCCCTGGCGGCGGACATTCTGGCCTGACCGCCGTGCCGGTTTCTGATTTTCCCGCGCCGCCATCGGAAATTGCCGCTGAAAACCGCGAAAGGAACCCCCTTGGGGGTTCCTTTTTTGTCCTTATTCGATGGTCTCCAGCGTCCCGTTCTCCCCGAAGCGCACGGAGACAATTTCGTTCCGGGTCTTCTGGGCGATGTCGTCAATCCGCATTTTAGAGGGGTAATCCGCAATCAGGCTCACCGCCACGCCCTGGCGCTTCGCCCGGCCGGTGCGGCCGATGCGGTGTACGTAGTCCTGGTTTTCGTCGGGCACGTCGCAGTTGAAGACAATGTCCACATCGTCCACGTCAATTCCCCGGGCGGCCACATCGGTGGAGACAAAGACCCGGAGCTTTCCCTCCCGGAAGAGGTTCATCACCTGTTCCCGCCGCCGCTGGGGGATGTCCCCGTGGATGCACTCCGCGTCAATGCCCCGCATTTGCAGGAACTTGCAGATCCGCTCCGTGGACCCCTTGGTGTTGCAGAAGGCCATGCAGCGGTCAAAGCCCGTCTCCTCCAGAATCCGGGCAATCACGTCCGCCTTTTCATTCTGGGCCACGTCCATGCGGAACTGCTTGATATCGGGCTTGTTCTGCTCGTCCTCCTGGACGGTGACCTCCTCCGCGTCCCGCTGGTAGACCCAGGCGATGTCCATCACCTCCCGGGAGATGGTGGCGGAGAAGAGGCCCAGATTCCGCCGCTTGTTCATCTTGTCCAGCAGCCGCGTCACGTCGTGGATAAAGCCCATATCCAGCATCCGGTCCGCCTCGTCCAGCACCACGGTCCGGGCGCTGTCCACCCGGACGGTCCGGCGCTTCATGTGGTCGCTGAGCCGCCCCGGCGTGGCCACCACGATCTGGGGCCGCTTTTTCAGCGCGTCGATCTGCCTGCCGATGGGCTGGCCGCCGTAGAGGCACACGCAGCGGACCCCCGGGCGGAAGGCGGCGATGTCCCGCAGCTCATCGGTAATCTGAATCGCCAGCTCCCGGGTGGGGGCCAGAATGACGGCCTGGACGGCGTCGTCCTCCGGGTCGATATGCTCAATAATCGGGATGCCGTAGGCAAAGGTTTTGCCGGTGCCGGTAGGGGCCTTGGCGATTACGTCCCGCCAGTCCATCATGGGGGGAATGCACCCGGCCTGGACCGGCGTCGTCCGCTCCAGCTCCCGTTTCTGGATGGCCCGCATGATCTCCGGAGACAGTCCCAGGCTGTCAAACCGGACTCCTTCTGTATACTCCATAAAAATTTTCCTCTTTTCACGTAGTGGGGCATATGTTAAAATGAACACAGACTTTCAAGCGTATTATACCGAAAAAGAAGCCGCTTGTAAAGCGGTCCGGCCTTACAAGACCTGTAATTTTGAAGATTTTAAAACTTTAATCAATTAAAATCTACAGAAACCCACACATTATACAAGGAAACCCGAAGAAATTTAAGTAAAATTGTGTATTGTGAACCCGACTTGTCAGTTTTTTTATGCTAAAGTAAAGCTGGAAGACAAACAGGGTAAAAGTCAATAGGGGGGTGTCGAACGTGGATGAGATGGAGTATGTACGTATTCTTCGTGATTTGCGCGAAGACGCCGACAAGACACAGTCACAGATCGCCGAGGTCCTGGGCACGTCCCAGACCATGTACGCACGCTATGAGCGGGGTGCCAACGAGCTGCCCATCCACCATCTGATCACATTGAGTAAGTATTACGGTGTCAGCACGGACTACCTGCTGGGGCTCAACAAGGAACGCTGAAACACGGACAGGAAGGTCTCCTGTCCGTGTTTTTTGTCGCACTGCTCTGTTTGCGGTTCGTCCATACCCGGGGCGGCCCGTTTTTCCGTTTTGCCCTTGCATTTTCCGACAGGATGCGCTACAATATCCCCGAGACACAGAGGCATAAAGGCAGGGCACAGGAGGGGCCTAATCCTCCCGCGCCCCTATGCAGGAGACGCACCCTCCCACACAGCAGGTATACTGCGCCCATTCGTCATTATATCCGGTTCCCCACCTTTTTTCAAGAGGCAAGAGGAGGGGGCCAGTTTGTCGTGTGTGCGGCTTCCGGCGGTGTAGGGACTGATTCCCTGCGCCGCTTTTGTTGTCTCAATGGAAACGCCTTTCGGGGCCGGGGTGGAGCGCGGCCCCGGGGGCGGAGCCATTGAGTAACGTTTTAGGAGGAAGACCCGTGAACACACTGAAAAAGAGAGCCCCGCTGCTGCTGGCCCTGGCGCTGGCCCTGAGCCTGTGCGCCTGCGGCGGCAAGGCGGACCCGGCCCCCACCGGGGTCCCCGCCGAACCCCAGGAAACTCAGGAACCCGCCGAGACCGCCGAGACCCCCGAGGACACCCCGGAAGAAACCCCGGACGAGACCCAGGACGCCTCCGCCCCCGCCGCCGTACCGGAGCCGGAACCCGAGCCGGAGCCTGAACCGGAACCCGAGCCCCTGCCCGCCGGACCGCCAACCTATACCTTTGAAAACGGCGTGCTGACCTGCTCCGGCGGCGGGGAGGTCAATGCCCGCGGAAGTGGACCTGAGAGTTGGATCCCGGTCGTTCAAAACGCCATTTTCTCAACCAACAGAAGCGAGGCCATGGCGGCGGTCGAAAAGGTTGTCGTGGAAGAGGGCATTACATCTATTGCCTATCACGCGTTAGACCACTTGGAAAATCTGAAGGAGGTCACCCTGCCGGACACCCTGACCAGCATAGGACCCAGCTCTTTTAGTCAGTCCGGCCTCACCAGCATCCGGATTCCCGACAGCGTGACGGAAATCGACAAAGGCGCATTTGATGGTTGCAAGAACTTGTCCAGCGTCACGCTGCCCATCGGCCTTACCCAAATCGGTGATAGTATGTTTTCCAGCTGTGAAAGTCTGACCGGCATCCAGATTCCCGACGGAGTAACCACGATTGGATCATGGGCGTTTTCCGGAACCAGCCTGACGGAGCTGACCCTGCCCAGCGGCTTGACCGAAATCGGCTTCGAATTCATCGCCTCTACTCCAATCACACGCATCGAAATTCCCGCCAGTGTGGAAAACATGGATGGTGCTTTGTCGGAGGCCTTTAACCTGACTGAAATCGTCCTGCATGGCGAACTTTCCCTGCAAGCAATCGAAGGAACCGCTCTTAAAGGCCTCATGCAGAATGCCAAGCAGAACAACACAGGCCTGACGATCTACGGCCCCAGCGGCGGCGTGGTTGAGGGCTGGACAAACAAGCAGATTTCCGAAAGCTACCCCAACTGCAAATTCATCGCCAACGACTGAACAGCAAGGCCCCCGGCACAAGCCGGGGGCCTTCAGGCTGTCGAAAAAGTGTTTTCGCCAGCCTGAGCAAGTTTTCAGACCTTTA
>CAJUQQ010000024.1 GCA_910588175.1 uncultured Oscillibacter sp. | reverse complement strand
CTCACAGTACAGTTCCATCTGGGGCAGGTCTGCCGTCATCAACGTATCCAGCGCCACGAACATGGCGCTGTAGTCTATAGGTTTTCTGACGTTCATCCAAGCTCCTTTCCGGCGCGGGTGCGCCTTTTTTATTCTCTGCATTTGAAATCGCCAACGGGCAAGCCCTCGGAAGCCGAGGGCTTGCCCCTTAGGCGGTATCAGGTCATACCGCTGTTACTCCCGCCGCAGTTCTACTATCTGCTCCCACTGGACGATGAAGCGGTCATCTACCACGCAGTTCCGATGGTAATGGCCCAGAAACCAGTCATCGAACTGGCACATCCGCTTGACCATCTGGAGGAAATCTGTCAGCCGGTCAGGGGAGTAATTTCTGTCCAGTTTCTGCTGGATACTGGTGGGGGCGCAGTGGGTCAGGATACAGTCTACCTTCCAGTTGACCCTTTCCAGGTTCCTGACCGCCTCATCATACTCCGCATCTGAGGGCAGTTCCTGGGACCACCAGGAGACCCCCTTCACCCGGAACGTCTGCCGCGTCCGGCGCTTGAACCAATATTCCTGTTCAAAATCGGGGGATGCCGGATCGAGGACGCCGTCCTGGATATCGTGAGAGGCAGCGCCGCCCATGGTAAAGAAGGTCACACCGCCAATCTCAAAGACCTGCCCGCGCATGAGGTGGATCACATGGGGCCGGACATAGTGAACCTTCCCGCCGTGTCAGGTGTGAACCGGCAGGGCATTCAGCTTTTCAAAATTTTCATGGTTTCCATCTACAAAGAGGGTGGTAAACGGCTTTTCCTCCAGCCAGTCGAGCCAGTACGCCTCCCTGGGCGAATCGTCCCACACGCCCCCGAAATCGCCTGTGATGATCGCATAGTCATCACGGTTCATTTGCTTCTGCTGAGGGAAATGATCTGTTGAGAACCGTTGGAAACCACCGTGGGTGTCGCCAGTTATAAAAATCATCAGGAAGCCGCCTCCTGCCGTTCTACGTAAATCGTTTGGACGATTTTCGCCCCATTTTTAAATGTAATCTCAATCTCGCCCTTGGACAGCACTTTGACCTCCTCCACCAGCTGATGGACGATGCTCTCGTTCCACTCCGTGATCTCCGCCGGGGCCTCCGCCATAACCTGTTCCGCCCATTCGAGCCGCCGCGTCAGCAGGTCGTTCTCAGCCCGGAGGCCAAAGACGTGGGCCTTGCGCTCCTTCAGCGCCGCCAGCTGTTCGCTGATATCCCGGAATTGGTCCATATTCCGCTGGATGCTCTCCTCGCCGTCCGTCTCGTTCATGAGGCGGTCGAACCGTTTGGAGAGGTCCCCGATGGCTCGCTCGATATCCCCGAGGCTCATGACCTCGCCGGGGACAGGGGCCAGCTCCTGGGCCATTTCCGAAGCCACTCCGTTTGCAAGCACGTCCTTGCGGCTCATGAGAATATTGACAGCGGCCAGCACGGCCCGCTGGAGCGGCTTCTCATCCAGAGTGGGAGAGCGCTTGCAGTAGGTCCTTCCGTGGTCAATCCGGTTGACGCAGCGCCACACGGGACGTTTCATTCCCTTCTGCGTCCAGACAACACGGCGGTATGGCGTGCCACACTCCCCGCAGATGAGGAGCCCGGTGAGAGCGTGCTTGGAGCTGTACTTCCCAAGGCCGGTGGGCGCACTCTTTTTTGTGCCGGAGGCCATGGCCTTCCGGCGGGCAGTCTCCTCCTGGACGGCGTCGAAAATCTCACGGCTGACGATAGCCTCGTGGCGATTCTGAGTCCAGTATTTGGGGAGCTGCCCGGTATTCACGACGGTTTCCTTGCTGATGCAGTCCTTGCGAAAGGTCTTCTGCATGATGACGTCGCCGCAGTATTTCTCATTTTGAAGAATGGATTGCACCATGTTTTTGTTCTGTGTATGTCTCTACTGAGGAACTGACCGCGTTGGATGTGGCTGTCCTGACCCAGCGGATGGCGGAGGAACTGCCCTGGCTGCGGTACTGCGTCAGGGAGATCACGGCAACGAACATCGGAGCGCGGCACAGCCTTCTGGGCCTGCTGCGCTCCGACACACCGCCAGCCGAACTACTGCCGCCGCCTGTGGCAAAAGGTCGGCAGAAAAAGAGAAAAGTACCGGAACGATAGCTGTGGAGCGTGTTCATTGGGACGCGTTTCACAGCATTTTCATTACCTGGAGGTGATGAACCATCAAATATTATCCCATCAATGAGGAACTGGCCCGCAGGGCAAAAGGGATGATCAGCTTCTCCGACTATGTGCCGGGGAGCGCCACAGCATCCTACCGGCAGGCGGTGGATAAGGCCGCCGAGATCGCGGAGCAGCAGAAGCGGATGGTGGACCCCATCCACCATGAGAAGATAGACCGTCTGCTGGACACCTACGCCCGCAGGCTGGCGGAGAATATGAATCAAGGCTACGCAATCATATTTCTTCATCACTCGCAACACAGTTTTGGGATTGTGGTGGATTCCCTGTTTCTCTAGCCACAACCACATCCTTCGGTAACCATAGGTCTGCCTACACCGCTCCTGCTGGCCTTTAAGAAGCTCTGCCAATTCTGCATCTGGCTCTGGAGTGTTGACCCGCTTGCAGAAATCATAATAGCCACTCCTGGATACTCCAAAGAACTGGCACATGACCGCTACCGGGTACTCTTGCTTATGGCGGTCAATGACGTGATACTTTGCTCTTGGCCTCACTCCCTTTCTATGAACCGCAGAAAATCCCGCAGTAATTCATTCTCCATCCGCAGCCTCTTATTTTCATACTTATATTCTGCCAACGTCTTTGCCGGTTTGCGTCCTCGTGACTTCGGTATCCCTTGTGTGTCCTTCTTCCTCTCTCGGCTTAACAAATGATGTATTGGTCTGCTTCCTGTCAGGCCAAGGGCATTCTCTACCTCTTTCTGTGTCATTCCCTTTGCCAACATCTCTTTGATTTGCGGCAATAGCTCCATTGTGTGTTGATATTTCCTTGCCATAAATTACAACCCCCTGTGTAGTTATTATCCTACACAGGGGGCGTTTTGTCTATTGTCCGGTTTTACTGGGGCGGTGCAATCCGGCGGGGGCGCTTCCATTCATCGCATGATCACATCGCCGGCTTTCAGTCGACCAGCCGGAAGTCTGTAAAGACCCAGCGGTCCTCGATAAAGGCGTAGGGGAAGGACCAGCTCTCCAGGCCCGCCACGGACTTCCCGTCCTCGGCCAGCAGGTCCACCATCACGTTGACGGAATAGAGGTCCTCCGCCAGCCGTTCCACCTCCACCCGGATCTCTCCTTTTCCGGCGTCCCGCTCCCGGGCCTCTCCGGAGGCGTAAAGCACTCCCCGGACATTCCGGTACCGGACCCGGGCGCCGCTCCCGTCCAGAAGCCGGTCCGTCAGCTCTTGGGAGAAAACGCCCCGCAGGTAGGTCCGCAAATCCTCCAGGTCTTCCACGCCGGGCATGTTCACCCGGTAATAGGTCGCGCCGCTCAGGACGGCGGACTCCTCCGAGAGGGGCAGGGGGGCCCGGTCGAACCAGCCGTAGACCCGCTGGGCCCACTCATAGGCGGCCAAAATCTCCGCCTCCGGCAGGGGCCGGGCCGAGGACTCCACCATGGAGCTGCTCATCCGCTCCATCCGGCCCGCCGGAGCGGAGGCCGGAGCGGGGGCCTCCTCCGAGGGGGCGGCACAGCCCGGCAGCAGCAGCGCGCACAACAGCGCAAGCAGTGTTTTACGCATCGCGGCATCCCCCCTTCTTCCGCCCGGGGCTCCGGTTTCGCGGACGGCGGACCGCCCGTTCCGGGGCCCTTCTTTAGTTCAAATGTATCATATCCGGCGGCAAAACGCCACAAAAATTTTCCATAAAATCCACGATTTTTCGACGGGTTTTTTGACAGGTATTACATGATCTGGCGGCCGGCAAAACCCCCGCCCCAAAATGGGGCGGGGGTTCATTCGGTGCTTTCATTTTCGATCTCTCAACGAGGCAATATGGGGTTACGGCTGCCGCCGCGGGGCGGGGCCGTCATATCGTCAACGGGCGTTGGCCCGATTCGCGGAAAAAGAAAAATCCACGCCGACGGCGTGGTCTCCGGTTTTCAGCGCTCGCTGTGAGTCCAAGGCTCATCCAGAAAGATCATGTCGTCCAAATCATCAGGCAGGGCTTGTGAAAAAATTCTCATCTCGTGTGTCTCCTCTCTTCTTGAAATATCTGTAAAGAACTATACCACATTGGTAGACATAATGCAAGAGGAATTTTCTGTATTTCATAAAAATTTTATTTTTCCCTCGACAACTTTCGTCACCCCGCCCTAAGGCCGCCCTTTTCCGGGCGGGGCGCACGAAGTTTTCTGTATCCTCCGCCGCTTCTTTGTGTATTTTTCCTCTCGCCAGGGAAAGACTTCCTGTGCTATACTGAAAAAATCGAGGAATCATCACGGTTTGACGGCCTGGAGGTATCTATGGGAAGGCGTTCCAAACGGCCCCGCCGGAGGGGGCTGCTGTTTCTGCTGGCCCTGGCGGCTCTGGCGGGGCTCTACGTCCGCTGGGGCAACACGACCCTTCAGACGGAGTCCTTCGCCCCCGCCTTCCGGGACCTGCCCCCGGGCTTTGACGGCTGCCGGTTCGTGGTGCTGGGGGACCTGCACTCCGCCTTCTTTGGGGAGAAAAACGAGACCCTGCTGGAGACCGTCCGGGCCCAGAGGCCGGAGTACATTTTCCTGGTGGGGGACCTGCTGGACGCCTTCCGGGACATTCCGGAGGGCTACGCCCGGGAGACGGCGGCAAGCCTGACGGCCATCGCCCCCACCTATTACGTCACCGGAAATCACGAGTGGGCCATCGGGGAGGTTCCGGAGCTGAAAAAAACCCTGGAGGACCAGGGCGTGACGGTGCTGTCCAATCAATTTACGGCGCTGGAGCGGAACGGGGACACGATCATACTGGCGGGCATTGACGACCCCAACGGCTACGCGGACCAGAAGTCCCCGGAGGCGGTGGCGGAGGAGGTCCGGGGGGCATACGGGGACGACGCCTTCTGGATGCTGCTGGCCCACCGGAACGACCACTTTCCGGAGCAGTACAGTCTCCTGGGGGCGGACCTTGTCATCTCCGGCCACGGCCACGGCGGGGTTATCCGCCTGCCCTTCACGGACGGGCTGCTGTCCACGGACCGGACCTTCTTCCCCACCTACACGGCGGGGCTGTACGAGAAAAACGGGTCCACGCTGTTCGTCACCCGGGGACTGGGGAACACAGGGCCCAGCTTCCGGTTGTTCAACCGGCCGGAGGTGGCGGTAGTTATTCTCGTCAGAACAAACTCCGCTCCATGAATCCCGCCCTGCGGGCAGGCTTCCAGCTGCTCTGTTTGTTCTTCCTCTCCCCACCGCAAACGCCGCGCTGGTTTGCGGCGGGGGCCCCATTTATGGAATAAACGGCGTTTCCCGCAGAGCGTTCGCCAGCTGGTACCCCGCCCGGAGGCCGTAATAGAAGGAATACAGTCTGTGCGCGACAGCGGGATTGCCGCCCAGGTAGTCCGGCCAGTCCTTCTGGTCAGGGATAATCACCAATTGCTCGTACAGGTCTTCGACAATTTGGGGGATTTCCGTCATGATGGCGCCCTCCCAGTTTACGAAAATTTTCGTGTATTTATCATGTTTTTATCATAACACCAACTTCTTTGTATGTCAAGGGGGAACTATGGATTTTTCGGAAAGAATCCGGAGGCTCCGAAGGGCGGAGCATTTAACACAGGCCGAATTTGCAAAGAAGGTTGGGCTTACCATGCGCGGATATCAGGAAATGGAACTGGGTTCCCTGCCCAGGTATGAAAATCTTCTCCGCATTGCCGATTATTATGATGTGTCCGTAGACTGGCTGATGGGCCGGACGGAGAACCGGTATGCCCACCGGGGGTAAGGTGGTCTGCCGATAGAAAGGCAGGCCCGGAAAAAGGCGGACAGATACGTTTACCAGAGCATCAGCGGCAGCGAAAAGAGGAGCTTGTCCATTCAGTGAGGGACAAACCCCCGCTAAATCTGATTGCGCGTGGGAAGTCATTCCGGCTCCGCCGCTCATTCAGGCGCGCCCCGTCGCGTCCCCCGTATACTTCTTTTTCTCTTTTGGACCGTGCACGGCCCGTTTTCTCTTTTTCTTCTGGCAAGAAAAAGAGAAAATGGGGGGTGCAATGCACCAGCCATCGCTGATATCCAATCCCCCCCGCCCGAAGGGCGAGTACAAGCCCCCCCTCTAAAGGGGGGGCCCCCACCAAGGAGCCCGCCATGCGAGAATTTCAAGCAGGAACCTACGACATCGCCGTCATCGGCGCCGGCCACGCCGGCATCGAGGCCGCCCTGGCGGCGGCCCGCCTGGGCATGGAAACCGCCGTCTTCACCATCAACCTGGACGCCGTGGGCAACATGCCCTGCAACCCCGCCGTGGGCGGCACCGGAAAGGGCCACCTGGTCCGGGAGCTGGACGCCCTGGGGGGCGAGATGGCAAAAGCCGCCGACGAGTGCTGCATCCAATACCGCCTTTTGAACAAGGGCAAGGGCCCCGCCGTCTGGTCCCTCCGGGCCCAGGCGGACCGCCGGAAGTACCAGGGCCGCATGAAACACGCCCTGGAGCGGCAGGAGCGCCTCTCCGTCCGCCAGGGGGAGGCCGTCGCCCTCCGCCCGCTGGAGGGCGGGGGCTTTGCCGTTGTTCTGGCCACCGGGGCGGTGTTTGAGGCCCGGGCCGTCATCCTGGCCACGGGCACCTATCTGACCGGCCGGACCATCGTGGGCGAGTGGGTGGAAAACTCCGGCCCCGACGGCATGCACGCCGCCGCGAGGCTGACGGAGTCCCTTCTGCGCCTGGGCCTCCCCCTCCGCCGCTTCAAAACCGGCACGCCCCCCCGGGTGAACGCCCGGACGGTGGACTTCGATGAGATGGAGGTCCAGCCCGGGGACGCGCTGCCCGTGCCCTTCTCCTACTCCACCCAGGCCCCCCCGGAAAACCGGGCGGTCTGCTATCTCACCTGGACCACGGAGGAGACGAAGCGCATTATCCAGGAAAACCTGCACCGGGCCCCCATGTACTCCGGCCTCATCGAGGGCGTGGGGCCCCGGTACTGCCCCTCCTTTGAAACCAAGATTGTCCGCTTTCCGGACAAGCTCCGCCACCAGCTCTTTGTGGAGCCCATGGGGCTGGACACGGAGGAGGTCTATATCCAGGGCTTCTCCTCCTCCATGCCGGAGGACGTGCAGATCCAAATGCTCCACAGCGTGCCGGGGCTCCGCCGGGCGGTGATGACCCGGCCCGCCTACGCCATCGAGTACGACTGCGTCGACCCCCTGGCCCTCAGCCCCGCCCTGGAGGTGAAGGCCGTCCCCGGCCTGTACGGCGCGGGGCAGTTCAACGGCTCCTCCGGCTATGAGGAGGCGGCGGTCCAGGGCTTCATGGCCGGGGTCAACGCCGCCCGGAAGCTCCGGGGGCAGGAGCCCTTCATCCTCTCCCGGGCGGAGAGCTATATCGGAACCCTCATTGACGACTTGGTGACCAAGGGCACGGAGGAGCCCTACCGCATCATGACCTCCCGGAGCGAATACCGGCTTTTGCTGCGCCAGGACAACGCGGACCTGCGGCTGACGGGGCGGGGCTATGAGATCGGGCTGGTCTCGGAGGAGCGCCTCCGGGCCGTGGAGGCGAAGTACGCCGCCGTGGAGCGGGAGATCAAGCGGCTGCGCCACACCGGGGCCTCCCCCTCGCCGGAGCTGGCAGCCTTCCTCCGCTCCAAGGACACGGCGGACGCCCCGGGGGGCTGTCCTCTGGACGCGCTGCTGCGGCGGCCCCGGATTCACTACGAGGAGCTGGCCCCCTTCGACCCCGGCAGGCCGGACCTGCCCCCGGACGTGCGGGAGCAGGTGGAAATCTCCGTGAAGTACGAGGGCTATATCCGCCGCCAGCAAAGCCAGGTGGAGGACTTTAAGCGGATGGCCTCCCACCGTCTGCCGCCGGAGCTGGACTACGGCTCCATCCAGGGTCTCCGGCTGGAGGCCCGGGAAAAGCTGGCGGCGGTGCGGCCCCTGGACCTGGGACAGGCGTCCCGTATTTCCGGCGTGTCCCCGGCGGATATCGCCGCGCTGATGATTACTCTGGAAAAATAGAAATTCCGGTTTTCAGGCCGGGAGAGCTGTCAATACTAAACAGGAAAGGAAGCGCTTCCCATGCTGATCGACATGACCCACACCATCACTCCGGAGATCCCCATCTATCCCGGCACGCCGGTCCCCAGCCTCTCCCCCGCCTGCACCCTGACCCGGGACGGGTTCCGGGAAACCCTGCTGTCCTTCTCCTCCCACACCGGCACCCATATGGACGCCCCCGCCCACCTGCTCCAGGACGGGCGGACCCTGGACGACATGCCCATGTCCCAGTTCTCCGGCCGGGCCACGGTGCTGGACGTGTCCGAGGCGGGCCCGGTCATCACCGAGGCGTTTTTGCAGTCCAATTACGACGCCATCCACTGCGCCGACTTCATCCTGTTCTACACCGGGTGGGAGGACCGCTGGGGCACGGAGCGCTTCCTGGAGGACAGCTTCCCCGTCCCCGACGAGGCGGCGGCCAGGTATCTGGTCTCCCGGGGGCTGAAGGGCGTGGGCACCGACGCCATCGGCATCGACCGGATCGGGGACAGACACCTCCCCATCCACCGCGTTCTGCTGAAGGACAGCGTGCTGATTCTGGAGAACCTGTGCCTGAAAAAGGTGCGGGGGCGGAAGGACTTTTTGTTCTTCGCCCTGCCCATGAAATTTCAAAATACCGACGGCGCTCCCATCCGCGCCTTCGCGGAGCTGCGGGAGTCCTTCGAGGGAGAGAGGAGAAGACGGTGAGAACCTTTTTGGCCATCGCGGTCTGCAAGCTGGGGCGCTTCGCGGGCAGGCTCATCGGCAAGGGAAGCTCCCTGCCGGGAAAATTCGCCCTGAAAATCTGTCCGGACATCCTCCGGCGGGTGAAGCTGCCGGAGCATATCATTGCCGTCACCGGGTCCAACGGGAAGACCTCCACGGTGGAGATGATCGCCGCCATCCTCCGGGCGGACGGACGGAACGTGGTCTACAACGAGGAGGGCTCCAACCAGATCGAGGGCGTCGTCACCCTGGTGCTGACCCACGCCACCCTGGGGGGGCGGGTAAAGGCGGACGTGCTCCTCATCGAGTCCGACGAGCGCTACGCCGCCCATACCTTCCGGTTCTTTCACCCCACGGAGTTTGTGATTACCAACCTCTATCGGGACCAGCTCACCCGGAACGGGCACCCGGAGTGGGTCTATGACTCCATCCTCCCCGCCCTGCACCCCGAGACGGAGCTGATTCTGAACGCCGACGACCCCCTGTCCTCCTGCTTCGCCCGGGGGCGGGAGAGGGTGAAGTGGTTTGGCCTGGAGAAGTGCTCCGTCTCCTCGGAGGCGCCTACCGGCGTTTATCACGACGGGGCCTACTGCCCGGTGTGCCGCGCCCCCATGGAGTACGATTATGTCCATTACAACCACATCGGGGCCTACCGCTGCACCAAGTGCGGCCACAAAAGGCCCGCCCCGGACTACGCCGTCACGGCGGTGGATTTGGAAAACGCCGCGGTGACCATCGACGGGGAAACCGGCATCACCCTGGCTTTCCGGAGCATCTACAACATTTACAACATCCTGGCGGCCTACGCCGCCTGCCGGGAGTGCGGCGTATCCGGCGAAACCGCCGCCGCCGTTCTCAGCAGCTACCTGCTGAAAAACGGGCGGATGCAGACCTTCCGCCTGGGGGCCCGCCACGGCACCCTGCTGACCAGCAAGCATGAAAACTCCATCGCCTACGACACCAACCTCCGCTACATCGCCGCCTCGAAGAAGGACTGCGTGGTGCTGGTGATTGTGGACGCGGTGAGCCGGAAGTACTTTACCAGCGAGACCAGCTGGCTGTGGGACATCGACTTCGACCAGCTGAACGTCCCTCATGTGAAGCGGGTGGTGCTGGCGGGCCGGTACTGCTGCGATCTGGCGGAGCGGTTCTCCTACACGGAGCTGGAGAACTGGTCCGTGGAGCCGGACATCCCGGCGGCGGCGGCGGCGCTGAAAAGCAGCGGGGACGAGGAGCTGTTCGTGGTCACCTGCTTCTCCGACCGGGACAAGATTCTCAGCCGCGTGGAAAAGGAGGCGTAAGGCATGGACGTGCGGATCATCCATTTCTACCCGGACCTGATGGACCTTTACGGCAGCCGGGCCAACGTGCTGGCCCTGAAACGCTATCTGGAGCGATTGGACTGTGACGTCACCGTGGAGGCGGTGGTCCCCGGCGGCGGGACGGACATTGCCCGGGGGGACTTCTTCTTCATGGGCGCGGGCACGGAGCGGGCGGCACAGGCGGCCATGGCGGATTTCGCCCGCTATGGAGACGCGCTGAAAGCCGCCGCCCAGGACTGCGCCCCCATGCTCTTCGCCGGGACGGCCATGGACCTGCTGGGCAGGACGGTGCGGGAGGCGGACGGAAGCTCCTATGAAGGCTTAGGCCTGGCCTCCTTCACCGTGGAGCACGGCAAGCGGCGCATCGTCGGGGACGTGTACGGACACACGGACCTCTACCCCGAGGCGGTGGTGGGCTTTCTGAACAAATGCGGCGTGGCCGCCGGCATTGAGACGCCGCTGCTGACGGGGCTGGACCTGGGCTTTGGCAACGAGAAGGAGGGGGGGCCGGAGGGCTTCCATTGGAAGAACGTCTTCGCCTCTCACCTCACCGGGCCGCTGCTGGTGAAGAACCCCAAGCTGCTGGAGACGGCGGCCGCCGCCCTCTACGCCCGCCGGGGCAAGCCCCTGCCGGTGGACCGGCCCGTGGACCGCTGGGCGGAACAGGCCTACGCCGTCACGGAGGAACAGCTCCGCCTGCGGGCCCAGGCAAAATAAGAGCACCAGCGGGGCGGACGGACGGGTCTGCCCCGCGTTTTCCAGCCCCTCCCTTCCCCGCCAGATTTTGAGGGTTGCCCCCGGCCCTGGTTTCCGGTATCCTGTTTTGTGAACTCCACACAAGAAAGGAAACGTAAGGAAACCTATGAAACGAAGATTCTTTGTCGGACTTCTCGCAGCCGCTTCCCTGTGCCTCCCCGTCCAGGCCGCCCGGCCCGCCGGTCTCCAAGTGGACGGCGAGCTTTTGCAGACCGCCGCCTACGTGGAGGAGGGCACCGCCTACGCCCCCCTCCGGGACCTGCTGGACGCCCTGGGCGGCTGGACCGTCTGGTGGGACGGAAGCGCCGCCCGGGCCGTTTCCGAGGGCGCGTCCCTCTCGGCGGAGCCCGGCGGCGTCCTGACCGTCAACGGAACCCGCTATCCCTGCGTGGTGGACGTGGTGGACGGGCGGACCTACGTGCCCCTGCGCCTGACGGCGGAGGCCCTGGGCGGAAGCGTCCGGTGGGACCCCTGGCTGGACGGGGCGGCGGTGACCTCCCCCGGGGCGGAGCATGACGCCATGGACTACTACTGGCTCGCCCGCATCATCCACGCCGAAAGCGGCGGCGAGGCCCTGGAGGGCCAGATCGCCGTAGGCAACGTGGTGCTGAACCGGGTGTCCAGCGAGGATTTCCCCGACAGCGTTCCGGGGGTCATTTTTGACGATGAGAACGGCGTGCAGTTCGAGCCGGTGTCCAACGGCTCCGTGACCAAGGAGCCCACGGAGCTGTCCCGGGAGGCGGCCCGCCGGGCCCTGGCCGGGGAAAACACCGCCGGGGACGCCCTCTATTTCTTCGCCCCCGCCCTGTCCCAGGGGACCTGGATTGACTCCAGCCGCGCCTACCGGCAGACCATCGGCTGTCACCGTTTTTACCGCTGAGCCGCGCCGGGAGGAGCGGAAGCCGTTCCCAGTGTCTTCCCGTGAACGGCGCCCGCTCTTTGTGAAAACTTTCACCAAAGCGCCGCCTCCGGGGGCGCTTTGGTCATTTTCGCTTTAACCCGGCGAAAATTTCTCCCGCATTTTAGGAACTTTATTTCTTGTGCTTCTTCCCGGTTTTCCTATATTCTATAGACAGGAAAATTCCCGGCCCGCTCACACGCCAAAACTCCCAGAAAATGGAAGGTTTCCCGGCTTCCGCCGGGGCGGCGAAAGGGCCGGACAAAGGGGCGGTTTTCATGTTAAAGAACGAGTATTTACAGCGCGTCTATTCCCAGACAGTCACCAGAGACCCGGACCAGAAGGAATTCCACCAGGCGGTGCTGGAGTTTCTGGAGAGCCTGGACCAGATCATCGGCCAGCATCCCGAGTATGAGAAGAAGGGCATTGTGGAAACCTTTGTGGAGCCCGAGCGGGTCATCACCTTCCGGGTGCCCTGGGTGGACGACAAGGGGAACATCCGCGTAAACCGGGGCTACCGGGTCCAGTTCAACTCCGCCATCGGCCCCTACAAGGGGGGGCTCCGGTTCCATCCCACCGTCAACCTCTCCATTTTGAAATTCCTGGGCTTTGAGCAGATTCTCAAAAACAGCCTCACCACCCTGCCCATGGGCGGGGCCAAGGGCGGCAGCGACTTCGACCCCAAGGGCAAGAGCGACGAGGAGGTCATGCGCTTCTGCCAGAGCTTCATGACGGAGCTTCAGCGGCACATCGGCCAGTTTGTGGACGTGCCCGCCGGGGACATCGGCGTGGGGGCCCGGGAAATCGGCTACCTCTTCGGCCAGTACCGCCGGGTCCGGGGAACCTATGCCGCCGGGGTGCTGACGGGGAAGGGCCTCTCCTTCGGCGGCTCCCTGGTCCGCACGGAGGCCACGGGCTACGGCCTGTGCTATCTGACCCAGGAGATGCTGTCCAAGATGAAGCACGACAGCTTCCAGGGCAAAACCGTGGTCATCTCCGGCAGCGGCAACGTGGCCATCTTCGCCTGCCAGAAGGCCACGGAGCTGGGCGGAACGGTCGTGGCCCTCAGCGACTCCAACGGCTATATCCACGACCCCAAGGGCATCGACCTGGACGTGGTGAAGGACATCAAGCTGGGCCACCGGGGCCG
The DNA here is from genome assembly GCA_910588175.1 of uncultured Oscillibacter sp. Lineage (GTDB taxonomy): Bacteria > Bacillota > Clostridia > Oscillospirales > Oscillospiraceae > Oscillibacter. Next base: position 11,356 of record CAJUQQ010000024.1, on the reverse strand, counting down.
CATCAAGGAGTACGCGGACCGGGTTCCCGGCAGCACCTATACCGAGGGCTTCCGGGGCATCTGGAACGTCCCCTGCGACATCGCCCTGCCCTGCGCTACCCAGAATGAGATCGACGGGGAAACCGCCGAAATCATCGTGAAAAACGGCTGCCTCGCCGTGGCGGAGGGGGCCAATATGCCCTGCCGCCCGGAGGCCATTCAGGAGTTCCAGCACGCGGGCGTCCTCTTCGCCCCCGCCAAGGCCGCCAACGCCGGCGGCGTGGCCACCAGCGGCCTGGAGATGAGTCAGAACTCCATGCGCTACGCCTGGACCTTCGAGGAGGTGGACCGGCGGCTCAAGGACATCATGACCAACATCTTCCACAACATCTACACCGCCGCGGAGGAGTGCGGAAAGCCCGGCGACCTGGTGCTGGGCGCCAACATCGCGGGCTTTATGAAGGTGGCCAACACCATGCTTTCCCAAGGCCTGATCTGACGAACGCAAGCAGCGGGTCCTCCGAACCATTCGGAGGACCCGCTGTTTCACATCCCGTCAAAGAGATCTGTCATTTCAAAAAGGCCCATTCGGCGCCTGTCTTATCCCTTCAGATTTTTCAGTGCGTCGGGAGCATGGGAGAGAATCGCGCCCACCGTCCGGCAGCTTTCCAGCTCCGGACAGCCGCCGCAGGTTGCCGCGCCCCTTTTCATCGCGCACCGGCGAATCTCGCAAAGGCTCTCACAGTATACCGTTTTCACCCCGTCAACGCGGCAGCCCTTACAGTTGATGTGCTCCGGCAGAATGGGGGCATGGTTCAGCTCCGCCCACAGCGCCGCAGTTTTCTCCCGAAGCGCCTGATCGTCATGGACGGTCGCGAGATACGCGTCGCACTTTTCACAGTCCATCCCACAGTATCCGATCAGATCTTTCATCGTTATAAACCTCCCGAACATTACATATGTCATTCACGCATTCACATCCAGCCAGGGGTTCCCCCTGGCTGGATGTCCGTTTATTCCGCCACATCCTTCGCCGGGGACTCCGGAGCGCCGAAGACCTCCAGGAAGGCCTCCCGCTCCATGGTCTCGTGCTCCAGGAGGTACGCCGCCACGGCGTCCAGCGCCTCCCGCTTCTCCGTCAGAATCTCCTGACAGCGGCGGTAGGCCTCGTCCACCACCCGGCGGACCTCCTCGTCGATCTGGGCCGCCACGGCCTCGGAATAGCTCCGGCCCTGGCTCATGGTCCGGCCGATAAACACCTCGTCATGGCCCCCTTCAAAGGACACCGTGCCGATGGTCTCGCTCATGCCGTACACCGCCACCATCTTCCGGGCGATGGAGGTCGCCCGCTGGATGTCGCTGCTGGCCCCGGTGGAGATGTCCCCCAGGCACAGCTTCTCCGCCACCCGGCCCCCCAGCAGGGCCACGATCCGGTCCTCCATATACCGCTTGGAGAGGAAGGTCCGGTCCTCCTCCGGCAGGGCGATGGTCATGCCCCCCGCCTGGCCCCGGGGGACAATGGTGACCTGGTTCACCCGGTCGTGCTCCGGCAGCGTCTCCATCACCACGGCGTGGCCCGCCTCGTGCCAGGCGGTCAGCTCCCGCTCGTGGGGGGAGATGACCCGGCTGCGCTTCTCCGGACCGGCGATGACCTTGATCTCCGCCTCCCGGAGGTCCCCCATGGTGATATAATCCCGGTCCCGCCGGGCGGCCAGAAGGGCCCCCTCGTTCACCAGGTTCTCCAGGTCCGCCCCGGTGAAGCCCGCGGTGCCCCGGGCCAGGGTCCGCAGGTCCACGTCCTCGGACAGGGGCTTGCCCTTCACGTGAATTTTCAGGATGTCCTCCCGGCCCTTGATGTCGGGGAGACCCACGTAAATCTGCCGGTCAAACCGGCCGGGCCGCAGCAGGGCCGGGTCCAGCACGTCCGCGCGGTTGGTGGCCGCCAGAACCACCACGCCCTCGTTGGCGGCGAAGCCGTCCATTTCCACCAACAGCTGGTTCAAGGTCTGCTCCCGCTCGTCGTGGCCGCCGCCCACGCCGGTGCCCCGCTGGCGGCCCACGGCGTCGATCTCATCAATGAAGACGATGGCGGGGGAGGTTTTCTTGGCCTGGTCAAAGAGGTCCCGGACCCGGCTGGCGCCCACGCCCACGTACAGCTCCACAAAGTCGGAGCCGGAGATGGACAGGAAGCCCACCCCGGCCTCCCCGGCCACGGCCTTGGCCAGCAGGGTTTTGCCCGTGCCCGGAGGGCCCACCAGCAGCACGCCCTTGGGAATGCGGGCCCCCAGGGAGATGAACCGCCGGGGGTCCCGGAGGAACTCCACAATCTCCTGGAGCTCCTCCTTCTCCTCCTCCGCCCCGGCCACGTCGCTGAAGCGGACCTTCTTGTCCTTTTCCGAAAGGGTCCGGGTCCGGGCGGAACCGAATTTGGCCATCCGGTCCGCCCCCATGCCGCCCCCCTGGCTCCGGAGCATGAGGAAGTACCACATGCCGCCCATCAGCAGCGCCGTCAGTATCCAGGGCAGCAAAATCTCCAGCCAGTTGGTGGAGTGGTTCTGCTGGTAGTCATAGGAGGTGAGGACCCCCTTGGCGGCCTGGGCCTCCACCACCTCGCCCAGGCTGTCATAGAACAGGTCGAAATCGTAGAGCTCATAGCGCAGGGTGTTCCGGCCCTCCGGCTCCCCCCGCAGCGTCAGCAGCAGGGTGTTGTCCCGGATGACGAAGGACTCCACCTTCTCCTGGCGGAAGAGCTGCTCCACCTGGGAGAACTCCACCCGCTCGTTCTCGCCGTTCAGCTGCCAGATCCAGCTCAGGCACAGCAGAATCACCAGCCCCAGCATCAAAAAGCTGAGACCGGACGGTCGGTTTTGCTTGGACACAACGGCATTCCTCCTTTCGGCTGTCCGTGACGGGTATTACGCGTAGACCTCCGGCTTCAATACGCCGATATAGGGGACGTTCCGGTACATCTGGGCATAGTCCAGGCCGTAGCCCACCACGAACTCGTCGGGCACCGTAAAGCCGGAGAGATCGGCGGTGATGGCCTTTTCCCGCCGGGCGGGCTTGTCCAGCAGCGTGACGATGGTGATGGACGCCGCCCCCTTGGTCAGGAAATACTCCTTCAAAAAGGCCAGGGTGTTGCCGGAGTCCAGAATGTCCTCCACAATGATCAGATGCCGCCCGGTGATGTCCTGCCGGAGGTCGTGGTCGATCTGCACCCGGCCGGAGGAGGCCGTGGAATTTCCGTAAGAGCTGACGGCGATGAACTCCACGTCGCTCTTGAGCTGGCAGGCCCGGACCAGGTCCGTCATGAAGACGAAGCTGCCCTTCAAAACCCCCAGGAACAGCGGCTTCTTCCCCTGGAACTTCTCATAGAGCTCCGCGCCCATCTCCGCTACCCGGGTCTTCAGCTCCTCCTCGGTCACCAGCACCTTCAGGATATCTTGCTCCATTTCACTGCGCATCATGTCCGTCCTCCTCAATCTGTTTCTCAATTTTGATAAACCGGCAGGGCGCTCCGCCCTCCGGCGCGAAGGCCGCGTCCACACCCAGCCGCCACACGGCGGCCAATTCGCCTTCCACGTAAATGGCGGGCAGGCGGTCCCGCTCCGCCAGGGAAATGCGGCGGTCCAGGCAGAGCCGCTTCACGCTCCGGCTCCCCCGGGCCCCCGGCAGGGTCAAACGCTCTCCCGGCGGGCAGGGGGCCGCCGTGACCACCGGGCTCTGCCCCGGCCTTCCCCGCCAGAAGAAGGAAATTCCCTCTCCCTCCGGTCTGTCCAGCAAAGTCAGGGCATAGTCCCCCCAGCGGAGGGACCGCCCCGGGACCAGCTGGACCTCCGTCAAAGTCTGGGGCCGGGTCTCCAGAATCAGCCACCGGCGGCAGTACCGGGCGGTGACGCCATGGGGGAGGCTCAGCCGCCCCTCCTTTCCCCAGGCCGTGCGGCGGGCCAGGTCCATCAAGGCTTCCAGGTGGGCCGCTCCGACGTCCTTCCGCCCCACGCCTAAAAGGTCAAAAAGCCACAGCAGCATCCGGGGGCGGACCGCCGCCGGAGCCGCCGCCAGCGCCTCCATGGACAGGGTTACCCGGCCCTCCTGAACCTCCACATGGGCCGTGCGGGCGGCGGCGTCCGCCTCTAGGGAACGATCCACCCCCCGGAGCCGCCGTGCCGCGCCGCAGATGTGTTCCACCGCCCGGGGGTTCAGCTCCTTTAATAGCGGCATCACCTGGAGCCGCAGGAGGTTCCGGGCGGCGGCCTCCGGGTCGGCGTTGGTCTCGTCTTCCATGTGGGGAATCTTCCATTCGGCGGCGTATTCCTCCAGCTCCGCCCGGGCCGCGCCCAGCAGGGGGCGGCAGAGGCCCTCCCGCTCCCAGTCCATGCCCGTCAGGCCCGCCAGACCCGTCCCGCGAATCAGATTCAGCAGGATGGTCTCGGCGTTGTCGTCCGCGTGGTGGGCCGTGTAAACCCGCTTACAGCCCGCCTCCGCCGCCGCCCGGCGCAGGAAAGCATAGCGCAGGTTCCGGGCGGCCTCCTCCGTGGAGAGCCCCTCCCGCCTGGCGTGTTCCCCCACGTCCCCCCGGCCCACGGACAGGGGAATCCCCCAGGATTCACAGGTCTCCCGGACAAATTCCTCATCCCGGTCCGCCCGGGTCCGGAGGCGGTGGTTGAAGTGGGCGGCCATGACCTGCCCGCCCCGCTCTTCACACCACGCCTCCAGCATGCGGAGCAGGCACATGGAGTCCAGCCCCCCGGAAACGGCGCAGAGGACCTTCTCCCCCCGCCGGGGCAGAGCGGCGTGAGGGGCCCGCCTCAGCAGGTCAGTCCTCGCCGTCATAGCGCTTGTCCAGGGTGGAGAACTGGGTGTACTCCGGCATCCAGCGGAGCTCCACCTTGCCGGTTTCCCCGTGGCGGTTTTTCGCCACGATGCACTCGGCGATGTTGTGCTTGTCCGAATCCTCGTTGTAATAGTCGTCCCGGTAGAGGAACAACACGATGTCCGCGTCCTGCTCGATGGCGCCGGACTCCCGGAGGTCGCTGAGCTGCGGCCGCTTGTCGTCCCGCTTCTCGTTGGCGCGGGAGAGCTGGCTGAGGCAGATCACCGGGACGTTCAGCTCCTTGGCCATGATTTTCAGCATCCGGGACATGTCGGACACCACCTGCTGGCGGTTCTCCCCCCCCCGGCTGTTTCCCCCGGCGGAGGTCATCAGCTGGAGGTAGTCCACCACCACCAGAGCCAGGCCCTCCAGGCGGCGGCACTTGGCGTTCATGTCCGCCACGGACAAAAGGGGGTTGTCGTCAATCAGGATGTCCAGCCGGTTCAGCACCGTGGCCGCCCCGGCGATTTTTTCCCAGTCCGTCTCCCGGAGGAGGCCCGTGCGCAGGCGGTTGTTCTCCACCAGGGCCTCGGAGCTGAGGAGCCGGGTGGCCAGCTGCTCCCGGGACATCTCCAGGGAGAACACCGCCACGGTCTTCCCCCCCCGGGCCACGTTCAGCGCCAGGTTCAGCGCCAGGGAGGTTTTGCCCATGCCGGGCCGGGCCGCCAGGAGAATCAGGTCCGACTTGTTCAGCCCCGTGATCTTCTGGTCAATGGCGGACAGGCCCGTGGACAGGCCCGGGAGGTGGTTCTCATGCTCGCTCATCTCGCCCAGCCGGTCCAGCACGTCGGGGAGGACGTTTCGCAGAGGCACCATCTCCTGGGCGCTCTGGCCCCGGCGGATGGCGTAAATCTTCTGCTCCGAGGCCTCCAGAATCTCCCCGGCCTCCCCCATGCCCTCCTGGACCAGGGCGGTGATCTCCCCCGCCGCCTGGGCCACGCTCCGGAGCAGGGCCTTGTCCTGGACAATGGCGGCGTACTCCATGACGTTGGCGCTGGTGGGGGTGATCTCCATCAGCTGGGCCAGGTACGACCGGGTATTCCCGTCGGTGAGCCCGGCCTTTTCCATCTCCCCGAAGACGGTGATGCCGTCGATGGGCCGGGCGTAGGAGAACATGGTGTAGATGGTCTCGAAAATCTCCCGGTTCTGCCGGAGGTAAAAGTCCCCGGGCCGGAGCCGGTCCATCACGTTCTTCACGCAGTCCGGGTCAATGAGCATGGAGCCCAGGACCGCCTGCTCTCCCTCCAGGCTGTGGGGCATCTGCCGCAGGAGCAGGTCTTCGTTTGCCATGGCGCGCCGCCTCCCTCAAAGCCGCCCGGGACGGGCGTTATTTTTCCTCAAACACGGATACGTAGACGGTGGCCGTCACCTCAAAGCCCAGCCGGGCCTTGATCTCGTAATTGCCGAAGGCCTTGATGGGCTCCTCCAGCACCAATTTCTGCTTGGGGATATCGATGCCGAACTGCTTCTGGAGCCCCTCGGAGATTTCCTTGGTGGTGACGGCGCCGAAGAGCTTGCCCCCCGCCCCCGCCCGGGCGGTGAGCTTCACCATGCACTCCTTGAGCTTTTCGGCGGTCTCCTCCGCCAGGGCCTTCTGGCGCTGCTCCTCGGCCTTTTTCGCCTTCTCTTTCAGGTTCATGGTGTTGATGGCGTCCGCCGTGGCGGGGACGGCCATCTTCCGGGGCAGGAGGAAGTTCCGGGCGTAGCCCTCGGAGACCTCCACCATCTGGCCCTTCTTTCCCTGGCCCTTGACGTCCTGCTGTAAAATGACTTTCATATGGATAACTTCCTTTCCGGTTTTTTATATTGCTTGATTCCTATGGGCCTGGAGCTTCCATGGGAATGGCCTGACCAGGGGGTCAGGCCCCACAGAGAAAGCCTTTGCCGCTAAAGGAACATGCTGCATCAAAAAGCTGGGGCTTCTAAAGAGTGCTTCTACAGGGATCTTTCCGCTGTCAGGAGAAGTGAAAAGCGAGATGCTGAGCACTATCAAAAGGAGCTGGGGCTTCCTTTGTGGGGCCTGGTCCCCTGACCAGGCCATTCTCCCAGGTCTGCTGGCATTTGGACAGAACTTTCTCACTTCTCAAAATAAGCGTCAATGGCCTGGGTCAGCTTCTCCCGCACGTCCAGGATGTCCCCGTTTTCAATCCGCCCTCCGGCGGTGGCGGAGTTGCCGCCGCCGCCCAGGGCCTCCAGAATCACCTGGACATTGATCTCCCCCAGGGACCGGCCGCTCATCAGGATGGCCGTCCCGCTGCGGTATACCACAAAGGAGGCCTTCACCCCCCGCAGGGTCAGAAGCTCGTCCGCCGCCTGGGCGGCGGCCACCCGGTCCACGCCGTCCTGCCCCACCACGGCCAGGGCCACGTCCGGCCGGTACAGCTCCGCCTGGCGGACAATATCGTACTTGGACACCATGCCCTCCAGGTCCCCCTGGAAGAGGCGCTGCACGTCCGCCGTGTCGGCCCCCGCCCGGCGGAGGAAGGCCGCCGCCTCGAAGGTCCGCCCCCCGGTGCGGAGGACAAAGTGCTTCGTGTCCAGCACGATGCCGGCCAGCAGGGCCTCCGCCTCCTCCCGCAGGAGGTTGGACGGCTCGATGAGGTATTGCAGCAGCTCCGTCACCAGCTCCGACGCCGAGGAGGCGTAGGGCTCGTGGAAGCTGAAGGCGGCGTTTTCAATATAGCTGGCGGCCCGGCGGTGGTGGTCGATGACCGCCACCCGGCTGCTGGACTCCAAGATCTGGGGGCTCTCCACCAAATCCGGCCGGTTGGTGTCCACCACCACCAGCAGCGTCCCGGGACGCATCTTCACAAAGGCCTCCGCCGGGTTTACGAACACGCCCTCATACTCCGGCAATGCCCGGAGCATGGCCAGCACGGACTGGGCGGCGTTCTTCTCCGGGTCGATGACGATCTGGGCCCGCCGGCCCAGCTTCCGGGCGGCGCAGCAAACGCCCGCCGCCGCGCCCACCGCGTCCATGTCGGCGAAGCTGTGGCCCATGACGTAGATGTCCGCCGAGTCCGCCAGCAGCTCCCCCAGGGCGTTGGCCATGACCCGGGACTTGACCTTGGTGCGCTTTTCCGTGGTCTTGGCCCTTCCGCCGTAGAAGGCAAAGTCCGTCTTTCCCCGGACCACCGCCTGGTCGCCGCCCCGGCTCAGGGCCATCTCCAGGGAGAGGGCGGCGTTCTTGTGCAGCGCCGGGATGCTGTCCGCCTCCCGGCCCAGGCCGATGGAGAGGGTGGGGTGTCCGCCCTCCCCCACCTTGATGTCCCGCATGGCGTCCAGGACGGAGAATTTCTCCTCCACGAAGTGATCGTAGTACCGCTCCTCGAAGAGGAAGAGGTAGTGGTCCCGCTCGGTTTTGATGAGCAGGCCGTTTCCCACGGCGGCCCAACTGCTGAGCTTTTCGTCAATCTGGGCCAGGACGGCGCTGCGCTGGGTGTCGGCGCAGGCGTTCATCATGTCCTCGTAGTTGTCCACCATCACGATGCCCAGCACCAACCGGGTGGCGTCGTAATCCTCCCGGAGGCGGTCCATCTCCGTGGTGTCCACCCAGTAGGTGGTGGCCACCAAGTTCTGCTCGCCGCTGCGGCCCTTGGCCCGGACCAGGCTGCCGTACACCCGGAAGCGGCGGCTGTTCATGACCACCCGCTCCGGGCACTCCTGCCGCCCCTCCAGCAGCCATTGGACCGGGAACTCCGGGGCGGCGTCCTCCACCTTGATCTCAAAGAGATGCTCCCGGACCCCGGCCAGCTGGAGAAAGTTCTCGTTGCTCCAGATCACCTCCCCGGTGTCGGGGCGGAAGACCATAATGGGCAGGGGGGAGTTGATGAGGGTGGATTTGCTGGCGGTGTCCACGTTTCCGGTGACGTTGTCGATATATTGCAGGACGCTCTGGCGGCGCTTTTTGTTGCTGCGGACAAAGTAGGCGTACAGCGCCACGGTGGCGGCGCCCTCCGCCAGGGCCAGAGGCGGGCTGACGGTGACGGCGGCCAGCGTGAAGGCCAGAAGGCAGAGGAAGTAAAACTGCAAATTGGGCTCCAGCAGGCGGGATAGTTTTTTGTTGTTCATGGCGCGCTCCTTGATTCCTTCATGAAGAAGTAAGAACCTGTATCCATAACCGGGGATGCCGGATGGGCGGGGATTTTTCCCGCCGGACAAGGAAATTTGACGCGGTATGGCGGGAAAAGGACCGCTCATACGGCGTCCAACGGTTGTGAATACAGGTTCTAAGCATACCGATGGATTTTACTAGTATAACAGTTTCCTTTCCAAAACACAAGTCTTGCTCCCGGTCAATTTTCCCCTTGACAATTCCCTGTTTTTCCTGTAAACTAGGCAACGTTGTAAAGCGGCATGGCTTTACACGGCGGAAGGGGGCCTCTTTGTGAAGAATCAGACCTACCGGATGACGATGCTCTACGATTTTTACGGAGAGCTCCTGACCGAGCGGCAGAAGGAATTCTTTGACCTCTATTATAATGAGGACCTCTCCCTGGCCGAAATCGCCGAGAACGCCGGCATCTCCCGCCAGGGCGTCCGGGACGTGATCGTCCGGGCCGAAGCCTCCATGCAGGAGGTGGAGGACAAAACCGGCATCATCAAGCGCTTCCTCGCCCGGAGCGCCCACGTGGACGCCATCGCCGAGGCCGCCGAGGAAATCTCCACCCTGAATTACCGCTATTACGAGGACCGGCGTCTGACGGAGCTGGCGGACTTGATCCGCCGGGAAACCGCCGCTTTGAAGGAATGAGCTTATGGCATTTGAAGGATTGACTGAAAAACTGAACGCCGCCTTTAAGCGCCTCCGGGGCAAGGGCCGCCTGACGGAAAACGACGTCCGGGAGGCCATGCGGGAGGTTCGCCTGGCCCTTTTGGAGGCCGACGTGAGCTATAAGGTGGTCAAGGACTTCGTGTCCTCCGTCACCGAGCGGGCCGTGGGCAGCGACGTGCTGGACAGCCTCACCCCCGCCCAGCAGGTGGTCAAGATCGTCGACGAGGAGCTGACCGCCCTCATGGGCGGAGCGGGGGCCAAAATCACCATGGCCAACAGCGGCCCCACGGTGGTGATGATGGTGGGACTCCAGGGCGCGGGCAAAACCACCACCACCGCCAAGCTGGGCGGCCTGATGCGCAGGCAGTACCAGAAGCGGCCGCTGCTGGCCGCCTGCGACGTGTACCGGCCCGCCGCCATCGAACAGCTGAAGGTGGTGGGCGGACAGCTGGAGCTCCCGGTCTTCGAGGAGGGCCAGGGGGACCCGGTGAAGATCGCCCAGAACGCCGTCCGCCACGCCCGGGACCACGGCAGCGACATGGTCTTTCTGGACACCGCCGGGCGGCTCCACGTGGACGAGAATCTGATGGACGAGCTCAAGCGGATGAAGGCCGCCGTCCATCCCAACGAGATTTTGCTGGTGGTGGACGCCATGACCGGCCAGGACGCGGTGAACGCCGCCGCGGCCTTTGACGAGGCCCTGGGCATTGACGGCGTCATCCTCACCAAGCTGGACGGCGACGCCCGGGGCGGCGCGGCGCTGTCCATCCGGGCGGCCACGGGCAAGCCCATCAAGTTCGCGGGCACCGGCGAGAAGCTGGACATGATCGAGCCCTTCCACCCGGACCGCATGGCCTCCCGCATTCTGGGCATGGGCGACATGCTCTCCTTCATCGAGAAGGCGGAGCAGGCCTATGACGAGAAGCAGGCCGCCAAGCTGGAGGAGAAGCTGCGGAAAAACCGCTTCACCCTCCAGGACTACTACGACCAGCTCCAGCAGTTGAAAAACATGGGCGACCTGAGCCAGCTTCTCGGCATGATGCCGGGCGCCTTAGGCAAACAGCTCCAGGGCGCGTCCATCGACGAGAAGGCCATGGCCCGGACCGAGGCCATCATCCTCTCCATGACCCCTCAGGAGCGGGAGAACCCCCAAGTGCTGAACGCCAGCCGGAAAAAGCGGGTTGCCGCCGGATGCGGTCTGGAGGTGGTGGACGTAAACCGCCTTCTCAAGCAGTTCGACATGATGCGGGAGCTCACCCGCCAGATGGCCAAGGGCGGGCGGATGCCCGGGGGCATGGGCAAGGCGCCCTCCCGGCTCCACGGCTTCGGCCGGAAAAAGCGCTTCCGCTAAGGCGGAGCGGTCCAGCAGGTTTCAACCGTACAGGTGAAATATAAATTTTATGAATCAAAATATTTTGGAGGTACAGCAACATGGTGAAGATCAGACTGCGCCGCATGGGCGCGAAGAAGGCTCCCTTCTATCGGGTGGTTGTGGCGGATTCCCGGTTCCCCCGGGACGGCCGCTTTATCGAGGAGATCGGTACGTATAACCCCTGCGTCTCCCCCGCCGCCATCAAGATCGACGCGGAGCGGGCCCAGGCGTGGATTAAATCCGGCGCTCAGCCCACCGACACCGTCCGGGCTCTGCTGAAAAAAGTGGACGTTCTCTGATCCGGAGGGCGGCGCATGAAGGACTTGCTGCTCTATATCGCCCGGAACCTGGTGGACGA
>CAJUQQ010000023.1 GCA_910588175.1 uncultured Oscillibacter sp. | reverse complement strand
CCGCCTTCATCCGCTCCAGCATCCCCTGGAAGAAGTAGCCGTCCCGCATGTAGAAGCCGCCGTAGGCCCCATCCTCCCGGTCAATTCCAATTTGTTGAATATCATCAGAAAAATACAAATCGTTAAAACCAAGTAAAGGATAGGTCACCGTTCGATTATACAGAGTGTTATCATAGGCGTGAAGCATTTCAGCGTTGTAATCACCGGAGTTGGTGAACTGCTCCGCCAGCGCGTCGAAGCGCTCATAGACCGCCCCGTCCTGGAAGCAGATATTTGTCCCCGGCGGAAGGTCCAGGGCGTTCAGCCCGTAGAGCATGGGAATCTCCAGATACCCGGTGCCGTAGCCCAGGTAGTGGCTGTGGAAGGTCCCGCTGACGCTCTCCGCTTCCAGAGCGTGGAAGTTCTCCAGGGGGTCTCCCTCGTATTGGAGTACCGGCAGGCGGGTAAGGTCGTAAAAGGACTCGGAGAGGATGAAGAGAATGTTGGGCCGGACCTCCGGCTCCTCCCGGGCCTCTGTCAGCTGGTCGATCCGGGCCAGCACCTCCAGCATGTAGTTCTCGTCGTACCCCTCCGGCGGGGTCTTGGGCTGGGGGAAGGCGTCCCGCCAAAGGCTGAGGGTCAGGCCGTGGAGGCTGTGGTTTTCCGCCGGGTCCATCCGGGTGTAGAAATCCACCCCCAGCCAGCTCCCCACCGTCCGGGTTCCCGTGCCGGTGAGGAGCACCCCCGCCAGGGTCAGGGACAGCAGGCAGGTCCGGCCCCGGGCCGCACCCTCCAGGGCGGTGAGCCGCCGGGTGAGAAGCAGGACCAGAACGCAGAGAAGCAGCCCCGCCGCCGCCAGCCAGAAGTCCTCCGGCGGCGTCAGGTCCCCGGCCAGTCCCGCCACATTCCCCGCCTGTCTGGCCAGGCCGAAATCCGCCAGCTCCAGGGGCGTGCCGTTGATGGCGTTTTTGAAGTAGTCCACCAGGGCCAGAAGCAGCCCGGCGGCCCCCACCGGCAGAGCGGCCAGCCACAGCCGCCCCGTCAGCGTCCCCAGGACGCAGAGGGGCACGGCCCAGAGCAGGGTGGTCATGGCCAGATGGGCGGGGTAATCCCGGGCCCACTCCAGCACGCCGGGCAGGGTTCCGATGGAAATCCACTGCATGGCCCCGGTGACGGCCAATCCCATGCAAAGCGCGGCGGCGGCAAAGAGGACCCAGCGGAGCCAGGCGGGGCCGATAGGTCCCCGGTGTTTTTGAAAAGCAAACTGTTTTTTCATGTTTCACATAAGGGCAGGGGCCGTGGGGATTCCCCACGGCCCGGATGGTTTGATTAGTACGCCAGCTTCTCGGTGAGGTAGGCCTTCAGCTCGCCGATGGGAATGCGGACCTGGGCCATGGAGTCCCGCTCCCGGACGGTGACGCAGTTGTCCCCGGCCTTCTCGGCGTCGCCCACGGTGTCGAAGTCCACCGTGACGCAATAGGGGGTGCCGATTTCGTCCTCCCGGCGGTAGCGCTTGCCGATGGAGCCGGTTTCGTCGAAGTCCACCATCCAGTCCTTGGAGAGCTCCTGCTGAATCTCCTGGGCCTTGGCGCTGAGCTTCTTGGAGAGGGGCAGGACGGCTACCTTAAAGGGCGCGATGGCGGGATGGAAGCGCATGACGGTGCGCACGTCGTTCTTGGCCTCGTCCACCACTTCCTCGTCATAGGCCTCCACCAGCAGGGCAAGGGTCATCCGGTCCGCGCCGAGAGAGGGCTCAATGACGTAGGGCACGTAATGCTCGTTCTTCTCCTGGTCGAAGTACGTGAGGTCCTGGCCGGAGTGCTTCTGATGCTGGCTCAGGTCGTAGTCCGTCCGATCCGCCACGCCCCACAGCTCGCCCCAGCCGAAGGGGAAGAGGTACTCGAAATCCGTGGTGGCCTTGGAGTAGAAGGCCAGCTCTTCGGGCTCGTGGTCCCGGAGGCGGAGGTTTTCCTCCTTCACGTTCAGGCCGGTCAGCCAGTCGTGGCAGTAGGTCCGCCAGTACTGGAACCACTCCAGATCCGTGTCGGGCTTGCAGAAGAATTCCAGCTCCATCTGCTCAAACTCCCGGATGCGGAAGATGAAGTTGCCCGGGGTGATCTCGTTGCGGAAGCTCTTGCCCACCTGGCACACGCCGAAGGGGAGCTTCCGCCGGGTGGTCCGCTGGATGGCGGGGAAGTTGACAAAGATGCCCTGGGCGGTCTCGGGCCGGAGGTAGACCTCGTTGGCGGAGTCCTCGGTGACGCCCTGGTGGGTTTTGAACATCAGGTTGAACTTCCGGATGTCAGTAAAGTCGTGCTTGCCGCAGCCGGGGCAGGGAACCTGCTTTTCCCGGATGAAGGACACCAGGTCTTCCTGGGTCATGGCCTCCACGTTCACGTCCAGGCCGTTCTCCTGGACGAAGCCCTCCACCAGCTTGTCGGCCCGGTGCCGCATTTTGCAGGCCTTGCAGTCAATGAGGGGATCGTTGAAGGTGGAGACGTGGCCGGAGGCCACCCAGACCTGGGGATTCATGAGGATGGCGGCGTCCAGCCCCACGTTGTAGGGGTTTTCCTGGACGAACTTTTTCCACCAGGCCCGCTTCACGTTGTTCTTGAGCTCCACGCCCAGGGGGCCGTAGTCCCAGCTGTTGGCGAGGCCGCCGTAGATTTCGCTGCCGGGGAAGACGAAACCCCGGCCCTTGCAGAGGGCGACGATTTTCTCCATGGATTTCTGCTTGTTGTCCATAGTCATTCTCTCCTTAAAAATAAAATGCCCCGAGCCTTCGTTGGCTCAGGGCGAACTTGATAAAGTCCGTGGTTCCACCTGAATTCCCCCTTGCGGGGGCGCTCTGCCCGGTAACGGCGGGACCCGGCGGGGCATTTCCTCCCCACGGCGCTGAAAAGGGCGCCGAGCGCTCTCCCTCCCGGAAGGGCTCGCACCGAACCGCCCTCTCTCTTCACCGGGATGGGGGAGGCTTCTCCCCTTTGTGGCCTTTGAACTTTCGTCACTGTATCATGTTTTGGGGCTCTTGTCAAGGTTTATGGGGGAATTCCGATAGGAAGACAGCTCGCTTCGCGCGGTCCAAAAGAGAAAGGCAAGAGGACGCGGTGGGTATAAGACCGGTATGTCCCTGTCCGCTGCGCGGGCGGGGTTTTGGCGCTGGCGGCTTTTTCAGCCGGCCTGGGTGGGCCGCCGTTCTCCGCGCACTCTTATCTATCGGTAGGATTTGACGAACAGGAGGCTTGTATGTTATGATCTGTCCGATGATAAAAACAACCCGAGAGGATGATTGGAAATGAAGGAGATTCGCAAAAAGAGGGCCGTTGCTACGGCCGGGGAAATTCGTCTGGAGGTGATCGCTCGATAACAGAAGGAGGCTTTTATGAACAACATCCCCAGCCCGGATGTGCGGTTTCCCAACGAATACGGCACATCCTGCTTTTTGAGAAACGTCATTACCGCCCCCAACATCACCGTTGGGGACTACACCTATTACGACGATCCCGTGGACCCCACGGCCTTTGAGAAGAACAACGTTCTGTTCAACTGGCCGGAATTTGGCGACCATTTGGTGATTGGAAAGTTCTGCTCGATTGCCAGCGGCGTGAAATTTATCATGGGCAGCGCCAACCACCGCTTGTCCAGCGTTTCCACCTATCCCTTTTCTGTCTTCGGCGGCCTCTGGGCAGAGCGGACGCCGCCCCACCTCTCTCAGCTCCCCTTCAAGGGAGACACCGTGGTGGGGAACGACGTGTGGCTGGGTCGGGAATGCGTGATTATGCCCGGCGTAACCATCGGAGACGGGGCCATTGTGGCCGCTTACTCCGTGGTTACCAGAGACGTGGAACCCTACGCCGTGGTGGGGGGAAACCCCGCCCGGTTCATCAAAAAGCGCTTTTCCCAGGAACTCACCGGCCTGCTCCTCCGGCTCCGCTGGTGGGATTTCCCGCCGGAGAAGCTGGCGGATTTCCTGCCGGTTTTATGCGATGAGAATTTGGAAGAAGCGGAGGATGCCATCCGGCGTATGCTGGACGCATAGCAAAGAGGAGGGCTTATGCCCTCCTCTTTGTTTGGTCCTCAGCAGGGGACGGCGGTGTTTTTCCCTTCCGCCCGGAGAAAGACCGCCGGGAGTACCAGCAGGGGCAGGCATCCGTAAATTCCGGGAATGCCCCAGCGCTTTACGCACCACCAGCCCCAGGCCGCTCCCAAGTGAAAGCAGAGCAGCGTGCCGCCGTAGAAGACCAGCTTCCGCAGCTGCTCCGGGTTCCGGGAGCAGAGGTATTCCGTGGTCCCCTCGGTGAATTGGCGAAGGTTGTTGGTGGAAAAAATGGTGGCGCAGTTGTACCCCGCCGCCTGGGAATAGGCCACCCACTGCACCGCCGTGGCGAAGAACATGGGATAGAGGGCCAGAATGGGATCTGTCTCCGCCGGAACGCGGGCCAGCCCCAAACAGGCGGCCAGGTTGATTCCCAGGGCTCCCCAGCGGAGCCGGGCCGTTTTTCCGGCCCGCCGGAGCAGCACCGCCAGAACAATCCCGGCGATGTAGCACGCCGTTCCTCCCAGCCGGACCAGGGCGGGCCCCCAGGTCCCGTCCAGGCCGGATACCACCAGGTAAATCAGGTTGGAGGTCTCGGAGGAGCCGAAGGTCCCGCCCCGGATCAGCAGGGCATAGACGCCGAAGAAGCCGCCCACCGCCGCCATGGCGTGATGGGTCCGGGTTTCCTGGTCCATATTACTCCGGTTTTACCAGGGCAATGTGCAGCTCGTCCAGCTGCTTCTGGGTCACCTCGCTGGGGGCGCTCATCATGACATCCATGGCGTTTTTGTTCATGGGGAAGGGGATGATCTCCCGGATGGAGTCCTCTCCCGCCAGCAGCATGACCATCCGGTCCACGCCGGGGGCGATGCCAGCGTGGGGCGGCGCGCCGTAGGTGAAGGCGTTGTACATGGCGGGGAACTTGGCCTTTACGTCCTCCTCGCCCAGCCGGACCATCTCAAAGGCCTTGACCATGATCTCCGGGTCGTGGTTCCGCACCGCGCCGGAGGACAGCTCCACGCCGTTGCAGACCAGGTCGTACTGGTCCGCCATGATGGACAGGGGGTCCAGCTTGCCCTGTTCCGCCAGGAGGAGGGGCTCCATGCCGCCGTTGGGCATGGAGAAGGGGTTGTGGCAGAATTCCAGCTCCCCGGATTCCTCGCCAATCTCGTACATGGGGAAGTCGATGATCCAGCAGAAGGTATACTGCTCTTTGTCCATATGGCCCGGCACCGCCGCTCCCAGGGTTTTGACCAGGACGCCCGCCGTTTTCCGGGCGGCGTTCAGGCTGCCGGCGGAGAGGGCCACGAAGTCGTTGGGCTTCAGGTTCAGGGCGGAGATCACTTCATCCCTGATGGGCTGGACGAATTTGGCGATGCCGCCCACGATCTCGCCGCTCTCGTCCAGGCGGAACCAGTAGGGCTTTCCGCCGGAGACCACCTCCACATCCGCCAGGGTCTTGTCAATGAACTTCCGAGTCTCGTGGAAATCGCTGACCACCACGGCCTTGATGGTAAGAACGCCCTCGGAGGCCTGCCGTTCCCTGGTGTCGAAGGGCCCGAAGCCGCAGTCATAGAGGGCGGCGGGAGCGTCCTTCACCCGCAGGTCAATGCGCAGATCCGGCTTGTCGGTGCCGAAGTTCTCCATGGCATCCAGATAGGTAATGCGCTGGAAGGGAGCGGAGCTGGCCCGGTTATACGTTCCGTACCTGGCAAAGATGGGGGGCAGCACGTCTTCGATAACGGCGAATACGTCCTCCTCGGAGGCGAAGGCCATTTCCATATCCAGCTGGTAGAACTCGCCAGGGGAGCGGTCCGCCCGGGCGTCCTCGTCCCGGAAGCAGGGGGCGATCTGGAAATAGCGGTCAAAGCCGGAGGTCATGAGAAGCTGCTTGAACTGCTGGGGGGCCTGGGGCAGGGCGTAGAACTTGCCGGGGTGGTTCCGGGCGGGGACCAGGTAATCCCGTGCCCCCTCGGGGGAGGAGGCGGTCAGAATCGGCGTGGTAATCTCCAGGAAGCCGTGGTCCGTCATGGCCTTGCGCAGGGCGGAGACCACCTGGCAGCGGAGGACGATGTTCTCCTTCACCGCCGGGTTCCGCAGGTCCAGATAGCGGTACTTGAGGCGCTGGGCCTCGTCGGCCTCCCGGCTGCGGTTCACCTGGAAGGGCAGCTCATTGTGGCGGCAGCGGCCCAGGACCTCCACCTTCTCCGGGACCACCTCGATGTCGCCGGTGGGGAGCTTGGGGTTCTTGCTGGCCCGTTCCCGGACGGCGCCCTCCACGGAGATGGTGGACTCCTTGTTGATGGCCTTGAACTGGGCCACCATCTCCGGCGTCTCCGCCACGATCTGAGTGGCGCCGTAGAAGTCCCGAAGGATGATGAAGGCCAGCTCGGAGCCGACCTCCCGGATGTTCTCCATCCAGCCGGAGAGTTTGACGGTCTTCCCGGCGTCGGCGAGGCGGAGCTCGCCGCAGGTGTGGGTGCGGTTTTGTACCATGATGGTTCCTCTTTTCTATTACAAAATGGAATAATTATACAATAAAATACAGATTGTACTTGCCCTTCGGGCGGGGGAGAATGGATACCAGCGATGGCTGGTGCAATGCACCCCCCATTTCGTCGGGGCGAAATTCGTTTCGCTCCGCAGCCGCCTGACGGCGACGGCTGCGCTGCACTCCTTTGCCCCTCCTCTCCCCACAAAATCTTCTATTTTGCGGGGGCCCCTCTTTTGCGAAAAGAGAGAATGCGCCGTGCACGGTGGAAGAGAGAAAACGGGGGCGCGGAGGTAGTGCTTCCGGTTTTACGAATGTCTCCAGCACGCGGCGTGGTGCGAGCGTGGGTTTTGGAGGTTGATGCATGGACTGTCCTCCCGTCCTCGCTGCCGCTAACCTGGTGCTTGGGGAGAATGGACTTCCCTGTGGGGGCTGCCCCCTAGGTCAGGCCATAGTTCACACGGGTCATCTCCCACAAGAATGCCCCCAGTTCCCGGCCTTTCTCCTGGCCGTGGAGGACGTAGAGGGGCAGGTCCCGCTGCTGAAAGTTCCACCGCCGCCAGTAGGTGAGGTCAAAGGAGAAGCTTCCGAGAAACTGGCTCTGTTCATCATAGTAATAGAAGTGAACGCGGTAGTCCTCCGGGTGTACCTCTGTGGTCCGGGTCCCCTGGGGTAGAAATTGCAGGACTACTTCCAGGGGGTTTCGGTGAAACCGGATGTCCTCCATCCGTTCCAGCACCGCGTCCATCTCCGGATCCCCGGCGGCAAAGACCAGGCTGTCGTTTAACACCTCGGGAAATTGAAATTGGGGAAAGATGGAGATTTGCAGATACTCCGGCGGTTCCCCGCCCATCAGGTCGTAAACGTCCAAGGGCCGGGCGTACCAGACAGCCCAGACCAGCAGCAGGACCAGCAGTCCCCGGCGGAGGGCCTTTTTGTGGGCTTGCCAGAAGGCTTTCATAGGCCCGCTCCTTTCCCGGTCACTCCCGGATAACCGTCCCCTGATTCCGGGTGTCCAGCCCCGCCTTGATGCGGTAAATGGTGGCCTTGGGGTCCAGCTTTGTCTGCTCTCCGGTGGACATGTCCTTGCAGGCGATCACCCCGGCGCTGATCTCGTCCTCTCCCAGGAAGACCACATAGGGAATCCCCAGCTTATCCGCGTAGGAAATCTTCTGCTTGAATTTTTTCTCCTCGCAGTGGAGCTGGGCCCGGATGCCGTTGGCCCGCAGTTCCGTGGCGAAGGCGATAGCGGCGGACAGATCCTCTGTCATGGGCAGGATCAGCACGTCCGCCGGGGCGGTGGGCAGCTCCGGATTCAGCATGCCCTGCTCCCCCAGAACGTAAAACAGGCGGGTCAGGCCGATGGAAATGCCGACTCCAGGGAGTTGTTTTTCCGTATAATATTCCGCCAAGTTATCATATCGCCCGCCGGAACAGACGGAGCCGATCTCCGGGTGGTCCAGCAGGACGGTCTCGTACACCGTGCCGGTGTAGTAATCCAGCCCCCGGGCGATGGTCAGGTCCACGGCGAAATTCTCTACCGGGACGCCGAAAGCTCCCAGGTGCTTCACCACGGTGTTCAGCTCCTCCAACCCTTGGTCAAAGGTCTCGTTCCGGCCCCGCCGGGTCTCCAGAGCGGAGAGTATTTCTTCCGTGCCGCCGGTAATGGCGATGAAGTCCAGAATTTCCCGGGCACTTTCCGGAGGGATGCCCAGGTCCCCGGTGAGAATATCCCGAACCTTTTCCGGGCCGATCTTTTCCAGCTTGTCCACCGTCCGCATAACCTCTCCGGCCTTTTCCGTGAGACCCAGGGAGGCGTAAAAGCCGTTGAGAATTTTCCGGTTGTTCACCCGGATGCGGAAGCGGCTCAGCCCCAGGGCGGAGAAGGTCCGGTAGATAATGGCGGGAATCTCCGCCTCGTTGAGGATGGACAGCTTCCCGTCTCCAATCACGTCGATGTCCGCCTGATAGAACTCCCGGAAGCGGCCCCGCTGGGCCCGCTCGCCCCGGTAGACCTTTCCAATCTGATAGCGGCGGAAGGGGAAGGTCAGGTCGTTGTAGTGCAGGGCCACGTACTTGGCCAGGGGGACCGTCAGGTCAAAACGGAGGGAGAGGTCCGCGTCTCCCTTCTGGAAGCGGTAGATCTGCTTTTCCGTCTCGCCGCCGCCCTTGGCAAGCAGGACCTCGCTGGACTCGATAACCGGGGTGTCCAGGGGTGTGAAGCCATAGAGGCTGTAGGTTTCCCGGAGAATCTCCATCACGCGCTCCATCTGCCGCTGGGGGGCGGGAAGGAGCTCCATAAAACCGGAGAGGGTACGGGGAGTCTGTTTTGCCATAACGCTGCTCCTTTTCTCAGTGTAAACATTTGGTTTGGGGCGGATGCCAAAAAAGAGCGCCGTCCTCCCAAAACTGTTTTGGGACGATAGCGCTCATCGCTTCGTGGTGCCACCCAAATTCAAGGCTCGCGCCTCCTTTAAGTCTCCTGGTACGGGGAGAGGGCCGTAGGCGTTTCCGCCTCCGCTCCGCCGCTGTCCTTCCTCCGGGTCAGACCGGGGCCCTTTCAGCGGGCGGGCCCCTCTCTGTGGGTGTGACGGGTCGGAGTACTGCTGCGGCGTCTTCGCGGTGAAATCGTTGTGATTATATGCGCTTTTTCTCAAAATGTCAAGCCGTATCGATTCGCCGTCTTTCCGGCCGCGGTTATCAGCGGGAGAACTTGGAGGCCTCTTAGAAAACTGTTCTCCGCCGCCGCTCCAGCTTGGCTCATCACCCGGCTGCCAGAACACGGGAACGCTTTTTTGGGTACATTTTCTTGAAGAAAGTATCAGGCCAGAGGACGGGAGGTGGAGGGATTGACGATCAGGCGCCAGTCCAAATCGCCCCGGGCAAGACCCAGAACCAGCATTTCCGCCGTGGCAATGTTGCTGGCGAAGGGAACCCGATTCTGGTCACAGAGGCGGGAGATGTAGGAGATGTCGTCGGCGCGGTCTTCGTTGGCGGGATCGTTGAAAAACAGTACCAGGTCGAACTCGTTGTAAGAGATGCGGGCGCCGATCTGCTGGCTTCCGCCGTGGGCGTAGGTCAGGAAGCAGTGAACCTCCAGGCCGGTGGCGTCCGCCACCATGTGGCCGGTGGTGTTGGTGGCGTAAAGCTGGTGCCGGGCCAAGATGCCGGCGTAGGCCGTGCAGAATTGGACCATCAGCTCCTTTTTGTTGTCGTGAGCCATCAGGGCGATGTTCATATCGTACTCCTTTCTATGTCATAGCCGCTTTTGCGGACGTTCCATCTTATCGAATCCGCAGCAGGGGAACCCGCTCACCCTCCAAGCGCTGGGCGATGTTGCGGTAGGCCGCCGCCGCGCCCTGGCTGCTGCTCAGCAGCAGGGGGACCCCCTTGTTGAGGGAGAGGGGCAGGCTGTCGTCCTCGGGAATGACCCCGATCAGGGGCAGACCCGCCCGGTCGATGGCGTCGTCAATGGTGGCGTGCATGCTGCGGAGCATTTTCTTTCGCACCCGGTTCACCACAAGGTGCAGCTTCCCGGTGGGGAAGCGGTGGAGCTCCATCACGGTGTGCTGGGCGTCCCGGAGAGAGGAGGCGTCCGCCGTGGCCACTACCACGGCCCGGTCCGCCGCGCAGGTGGCCAGCTGAAAGCCGCTGTCCAGCCCTGCCGGCGCGTCCAGAAAACAGTAGTCAAAACGCTCCCTGGCCTCCTCCAGAAGGGCGGCCATCTGTTCGTCCGTCACAGGGCGGCCCCGGCTTCGGGCAGGGGCGGTCAGCAGGAACAGCCTGGGAAGGTCCGGGTGCTCCACCGCCGCCGTGTCCAGGGTACAGCGTTCCTGGGCTACGTCGGTAAAATCCATAATGGCCCGGTCCGTCAGGCCCAGGGCCAGATCCAGATTCCGCAGGGCGATGTCGCAGTCCACGCACAGCACCCGCCGCCCGGCCTGGGCCAGGGCGGCGCCCACTCCGGCGGTAAACGAGGTTTTCCCCGTGCCCCCCTTGCCGGAGACCACGGCTATACATTGGCCCGCCATGGAACGCGCCTCCTTTCGCTGAGGATGCATCTCTTATTATAGCGGATTCTTCTTGATTTTTGCAAACGTTCTGGGATATTTTTTCGGTGTTTCCGAAATTTTAGTCATAATGACCAGCCGATGGCGGATATTTGTGCCGGAAATCACATAATCCTGGGGCTTTTCCATCCGCCCGCCCAGCAAATGGACGGCCCGCCCGGCGGCGTTCAGCTCCTCGCCGCAGTCCACGGACTTCATGGAGAGGAATTGTCCCCCCGGCTTCACCAAAGGGAGGCACAGCTCCGCCAGCACCGGCAGAGCCGCCACCGCCCGGCTGACCGCCAGGTCGAAGCTCTCCCGGTGCTCCTGGGCGAATTCCTCCGCCCGGCCGTGGACGCAGGTCACGTTCTCCAGTCCCAGACTTTCGCAGACCTCCTGGAGGAAATCCACCCGCTTCCGCTGGGCGTCCAGCAGGGTCAGGTGAAGGGAGGGTTCCAGGATTTTCAGCGGCAGGCCGGGAAAGCCCGCGCCGGTGCCCACATCCACCACCCGCTTCCCCTGGAAATCCGCCAGGGTGAGGAGGGCGGCGCTGTCCAGAAAGTGGAGCCGCGCCACTTCGGCGGGGTCCGTGATGGCGGTGAGGTTCATCACCTGGTTTTTTTCCGCCAGCAGTTCCGCGTAGCGAATCAGGGCCGGGATTCCCTGAGTGGGGAGGGAGAGGGCGGACAGGCCCTCTTGGAGGATGGTTTCCATCATTTCTCTTTCAGCAGGTCCCGGATTTCCGCCAGCAGCTTTTCCTCGGCAGAGGGGCCCGGCGGGGGCGGGGGAGCGGCTTCTTTTTTCTTGTGGAAGCGGTTCAGGGTCTTCACCAGGCAGAAGACCACAAAGGCCATAATCAGGAAGTTCAGGACCGCCTGGATGAAGTTGCCGTAGGTGATCACGGTGGGGCCGATGTTCAGTGTCAGGTCGGCAAAGGAGACGGAGCTGGTGAAGATGCCCAGCACCGGCATGACGATGTCGTTGATGAGAGAGGTTGTGATATTGGAGAAGGCTCCGCCGATGATGACGCCTACCGCCATGTCCATCACGTTGCCCCGGGCGATGAAGGTTTTGAATTCCGCCAGGAAGCCGGAGGTCTTGTCTGCCATAATTTGATTCCCTTTCGTATAGTATATAGATATTATTACAAAACGGATTTCTTTTCCGCCTGTATGGCGTCCGTAAAGCGGGCTGCGACCAGAGCGGCCTGTCCCCGTGTCAGCCAGTCTGCCCCGGCAAAGGTCCCCGCTTCATCAAAACCTTCCAGAATTCCCTGGCGGTACAGGGAGAGGACAGCGGCAGTTTCCTCGTCATGGAACCGCCAGTCAGGCAGGTCGGGGATGAAGTCCGCTTCCCAGACCTCCGGCAGATTCCGGCAAAGAGCCGCCAGAGGTACCGCCAGCTCCATACGCCAGACGGATTCATACGGCATGGCGTCCAGGAACATGGTGCGGAAGCACAGGGGAAGCCGCTCCGGTGTGCGGTAGAGAAGATGCAAAACCGCGTCGTAGGGGGTGGGGTCCTCCTGATGATAGTTCCGGTTGACCTCCCAGGTGCTCCGCCAGGACATGGCGTCCTTTTGGTACCCGGTCAGGTCCGGTACGCCGGTTCCCTCCGGGAACGTAAAGCGGTAGCGTGTGCATGCTTCCTCGGGGTCATAGCCCAGCCGGACGCCTTCGGCAATGCGGGTGGTTTCGTCCTCGGGGAAGCCCACTTCCATAGTCAGACGTTCCTGAGAAAGGGTCTCACTATAAAAGACGGCGGTGACCTGGCTGTCCTGGACGGAGACAAAGTCCAGGCAATTGGCGGAGAACAGATGATGGACCAGGGCCCCCTCCTCGTCGAAGAAGCGGATGTAATCACCCAGATTTTCCGGCAGGGCCGGAATACGTCCGTCTCCGCCCAGCCGGAGGTTGTACAGCCTTGCGAGAAGCCGGACCATGTCTGTCTTGGTCAGGGGCTCCTGAACGCCGAAGTAATATTCGCCTGCCGGTTCCAGAAGTCCCGCCTCACAGCATTACCGGACAGCTGGGAAAAAGCGGCTGTTCTCCGCCACGTCGGAGAAACGGGAATGCGGCGCTCCTGTATCCACTGCGGCGCAAGGGATTGAGAGCGCAGACAGGAATACAGCCGTTAAAATCCATCCGGCAATACGTTTCATCGTTCAAGTCCTTTCTATTGGCTGGAGAGCCGCCGTTCCTTTTTCTCGAGAGAAAAGGAACCAAAAAGAGCTTTATTACGCTCTATACCCTGGTATTTGACCAGGAATTGTGCACGGCGACGGGGTTTTTACTTCTGGGGGACCAGTTTTTCCGTGCCGCCCATGTAGGGACGGAGGACCTCGGGGATCAACACCGTGCCGTCAGCCTGGAGATTGTTTTCCAGGAAGGCGATCAGCATGCGGGGAGGAGCGACGCAGGTGTTATTAAGGGTATGGCAGAGCTGGGTCTTGCCGGACTCGTCCTTATAGCGGATGCGAAGCCGCCGGGCCTGGGCATCTCCCAGGTTGGAGCAGGAGCAGACCTCGAAATACTTTTGCTGCCGGGGGGACCAGGCCTCGATGTCGCAGGACTTGACCTTCAAGTCCGCCAGGTCGCCGGAGCAGCATTCCAGCTGCCGCACGGGGATGTCCAGGGATTGGAAGAGCTCCACGGAGTACCGCCACAGTTTTTCATACCAGTCCTTGCTCTCTTCGGGCTTGCAGACGACGATCATCTCCTGCTTCTCGAACTGGTGGATGCGGTACACGCCCCGCTCCTCGATGCCGTGGGCGCCCTTTTCCTTCCGGAAGCAGGGGGAGTAGGAGGTCAAGGTCTGAGGGAGTTTTTCACTGGGGACGATCTGGTCGATGAACCGGCCGATCATGGAGTGCTCGCTGGTGCCGATGAGGTAGAGGTCCTCGCCCTCGATTTTGTACATCATGCCGTCCATGTCCGTCTGGCTCATGACGCCCTCCACCACGTTTCCGTGAATCATGAAGGGGGGGATGCAGTAGGTGAAGCCTTTGCCGATCATGAAGTCCCGGCCATAGGCCAGCACCGCCTCGTGGAGCCGGGCAATGTCGCCCAGGAGGTAATAGAAGCCGTTTCCGGAGACCCGGCCTGCGGCGTCCAGGTCAATGCCGCCGAAGGACTCCATGATTTCCGTATGGTAGGGGATGGGGAAGTCCGGAGTTTTGGCCTCGCCGAAGCGCTGGACCTCCACGTTTTCACTGTCGTCCTTGCCGATGGGGACGGAGGGGTCGATGATCTGGGGGATGAGGAGCATCCGCTTGTGGAGCTCCGCCTCCAGCTCGTTCTCCTGCTTCTCCAGCTCCGCCAGGCGGTCCGCCTGCTCCTTCACCTGGGCCTTGACGGCCTCGGCCTCCTGGAGCTTGGCGGGGTCCTTTTTCGCCTGACCCATCAGCATGCCGATCTGCTTGGAGAGGGTGTTCCGGTTGGAGCGGAGCTGGTCCGCCTCGGCGATAGCCGCCCGGCGGCGGGTGTCCAGGTCGATGACCTCGTCCACCAGGGGGAGCTTTGTGTCCTGGAATTTCTTTTTGATGTTCTCTTTGACCAGGTCGGGATTTTCCCGGATAAAGCGGATATCAAGCATAATGATTTCCTTCTTTCTCAAAATTTAACATGTAAAATTGAAAGGTTGTTTCACGTGAAACGTAGGTTACTCCTCTTCCAGCCAGGGCCGGAAGGTTTCCGCCAACGCCTCTCCGGTTTCCTTGGAATCCTCTGTCCAGAGGGTGAGATTCCGGTTGGCGAAGGAAAAGGGAAGGGGATTGTTGTATATCCACTGGTCGATGAAGAATTGGATTTGCACAGAGCCTTCTTTTGGACGGCCAATGGAAAACATGATGTGGAGGTCACCGTCCTGAACTCCGCGCCCATGGATGGCGCCCTCCGGTATAAACTGCAAGAGGAGATTCCACGGCGGACGGCGGAACCGCAGGGCCTCCACGGCTTCCAGAGCGGCGTCCCATTCCGGGTCCTCCGGTGAGAAGCTTTGGAGGGGGTATTCCGCGCCGCCGTCCCCCAGCTCCCGCAGGGTAAAGTCTATGGTATTGGGCTCTTTGAGTCCGGGAGCCAGGGTGTAAATGTCCACAGGGCGGGAGTACCAGACAACCGCCAGCAGCAGCGCCAGCGTTACGGCCAGGGCCTTCCAATGGGCTTTTAGCCAGGTCATTCCTCCGCTCCTTCCTGGCCTGCTTCCGCCTCCCGGGCCTCTACGGCCTCTCGGAGCTGTTGGTAACGGTCCCGGCTGGAAACGGTAAGGCCGAGTTCCCGCTCGGAGTCTGTAAGCGTATCGTTGAGACCGGCCACCAGATTGTCTTCCTCCATGCTGTCAATGACCTTCCGGCAGCTTTCCAAGTTTTCCTGGCGGTAGAGCCGCTCCAGGGTGTAGAGCCGGGAGGCGGCCATGTGCTGCCGTTTGCTGGCCTCCAGCTCATATTCCCGGAGGCTGACCTCCCGCTCCAGGTTGTCAATCTGCTTCCGGGCCTCCTCCAGCTCCTCCTGGAGGCTGATCACCCGGTCCTGCACTCCATGCATGGCGGTGACGGAGCTTTGCAGCTGCCCGATGGCCTCTGTGTTGCTCCGCTGGTGGGAGGCGAAGGACCAGGCCATCAGCAGGAAGGCCGCGATAAACAGCACCATGATATAGACGACGACAGGCTTTTTCCCTTTGGGCGTCAGATCCTCCTCCGGCTCCACCGGCCCGCCGCTGCTTCGTTTTGTCAGCTTCATGCCTCCGGTCCTTTCTGTTTCATCTTCAGCAGGGCCAGCGCGTCCAGAAGGTCGTTCAGGTCGTCCACGCCGTAATACTCCAGTTCAATGCGTCCCTTTTTCCGGCCTGTGACGATTCGCACGCCCCGCCCCAGTTTTGAGGCCAGGGAGACCTGCGCCTCCTTGGCGTAGTCTACCTCCTGGGGAGCCGCCTCTTCCATAAGCGGCTCTTCCTCCTCCGGTTCCAGGGACAGCTTTTTTACCAGGGCCTCTGTCTGCCGGACGGAGAGCTGGCCCTGCATGACGGTCTCCGCCGCCTGCTCCTGGAGGGTGGGGGAGAGGGGCAGCAGCGCCCGGGCATGTCCGGCGGAAAGGGAGCCTTCCTCCACCAGCTTTCGCACGGCGGGCTGGAGCCCCAGAAGCCGCATGGCGTTGGCCACGGCGCTGCGGGATTTTCCCACCCGCTGGGCGGCCTCCTCCTGGGTCATGTGATAGGTCTGAATGAGGGCCTGGTATCCGGCGGCCTCCTCCATGGGATTCAGGTCCTCCCGCTGGAGATTTTCCACCAAGGCCAGCTCCGCCGCTTTTTGATCGTCGGCCTCGATGACCACGGCGGGCACCTCGGTGAGACCCGCCATGCGGGCGGCCCGCCAGCGGCGTTCTCCGGCGATAATCTGATAATAGCCGGAGGCCAGCTTCCGCACCGTCAGGGGTTGAATGACCCCGTGCTCCCGGATGGAATCCGCCAGCTCCGCCAGGGCCGCCTCGTCAAAGAGCTTCCGGGGCTGGGCGGAATAGTTCTCCACTTGCGAAATCGGTAAATACAGGTTCCCCGCAGCCTCGGGTTTTAATACGTCGTCGCCCAGCAGGGCGCCCAATCCCCGGCCCAGGCCAGAGGGCTTTTTATTTGCCATGAGCGGTACTCCTTTCCAATTGAAACCGTTATTTCAAGAATTCAGAGGCAAAAGCGGCGTAGGCATCGGCCCCCCGGGAGGTCCGGTCATAGGCGCTGATGGGCTTGCCATGGCTGGGAGCCTCGGAGAGGCGGATATTCCGGGGAATCACTGAGGCATAGACCTTGCCGGGGAAGTAGTGCTTCACTTCCTCCGCCACCTGGAGAGAGAGGTTGGTCCGCCCGTCAAACATGGTCAGCAGCACCCCCTCCAATTCCAGGGAGGGATTTAAGGACCGCCGCACCAGCCGGACGGTGTTCATCAGATCGCTGAGGCCCTCCAGAGCGAAATATTCGCACTGCACCGGCACCAGGATGGTATCCGCGGCGCAGAGGGCGTTTAAGGTCAGCAGCTCCAGGGAAGGGGGACAGTCGATCAGGATGTAGTCGTAGGTTTCCCGCAGGGGTGTCAGAGCGTCCCGCAGCAGAAATTCCCGCCGCTCCATGCCGATCAGCTCCACTCCCGCGCCGGCCAGGGCCTTGTTGGAGGGCAGTACGTCCCCGTAGCGGGTGTGAGACACCGCCTCGGCGGCGGGCATTTCGTTGATGAGGGCGGAGTAGATGCCTTTGGAGACGGTCTTGTCCACCCCCATGCCGGAGGTGGCGTTGGCCTGGGGGTCAAAGTCACAGAGGAGAATCTTCTTTCCGGCTTCCGTCAGGGCGGCGGCCAGGTTGACGCAGGTGGTCGTCTTTCCGACGCCGCCTTTTTGGTTGACAACCGCGATAATTTTTCCCATACTTGCACCAGCTTTCTCGCGCTCCCGTGCGCGTTAAGGTCACATATGCAGTTTATTATAACAAGGGCGGCAGAGCCTTTCAAGGTCTAATCCGAAAAATTTTGAAAGCCGGGCCATAAAAAATGTTTCACGTGAAACATTTCGCCCGCCGTCAGCGCGAAGCGAGTGTTTCACGTGAAACAATCAAGGCTAAATGTTCAGTCCCGGCCCAGCAGCCGGACCCGATAGGGTGGGATGGAGGCCGCGCCGCCGTGGACGGTTTCTCCGGTGAGGAGGTCCAGATAGCTCCCTTCCGGCAAAGTCACCGTCAGCGGTTCGGCGCTGGCGTTGACCAGGGTGGCGGTGGCCTCCCGGCCCTCCTCCCGGAGATAGGCCAGCAGGGGCCCTCGGGCGGCCAGCCAGCGGAAGCTCCCCCGGCGGAGGGAGACCCGGTTCTTACGGAGCTGGCCCAAGGTCCGGAACCAGCCCGACAGCTGCGTGTCCTCGTGCCCCCAGGGGTAGGTGCGGCGGTTGAAGGGGTCCGCCGCGCCCTCCATACCGGCCTCGTCCCCGTAGTAAATCATCGGGGAACCGGGGAAGGTAAAGAGAATCGCCGCCGCCACATAGAGCCGCTCCAGTCCCGCCTCCCGTTGGACGGGAGTGAGGGCGAACATAGACTGAGCCTCCCGGCCCTCGGGAAGGCGGCAGCCTCCCAGCATCGTCAGGATGCGGGGGGTATCGTGGGTGCCCAGGAAATTCATGGCAGAGTAGAAGGCGGCGGGGGGATAGTTTTCCCGAATGGTCTCCATGGCCTCCTGGAAATCCTCGGCGGGCCCGTCCAACAGGAAGTTCAGCAGGGCGGTGCGGAAGGGGTAGTTCATTACGCCGTGGAGCTCCCGGCCATGAAAATATTTCCGGCGGCGGGAATAGGAGATCTTATTGCTGGCGTCCTCCCAGACCTCCCCCAGCACCAGGGCATCGGGGTCCGTCTCTTCCACAGCAGTCCGGAGGGCTTCAATGAACTCGTCGGGGAGCTCGTCCGCCACGTCCAGGCGCCAGCCGGAGGCTCCGGCCCGGAGCCAATGCTTTACCACGGAATCCTCTCCCCGGATGATGTAGTCCACATAGCCGGGGCAGTCCTCCCGGACGTTGGGCAGGGTGCTGATGCCCCACCAAGAGTCATAGGACCCGGGCCAATCGCTGAACTGGAACCAGTCGTAGTAGGGGCTGTCCTTGCTTTGCGCCGCGCCCAGGGTGGGGTAGAAGCCGTCGGCGTTGAAGTAGATGCTCTGGGAGCCGGTATGGTTGAAGACGCCGTCCAGAAGGACGCGGATTCCCTTCTCCTTCGCCTTGGCGCAGAAGTCCCGGAAATCCTTCTCCGTTCCCAGCATGGGATCAATCTTCCGGTAATCCGCCGTGTTGTAGCGGTGGTTGGAGGCGGACTCAAAGATGGGGCAGAAGTAGAGCGTGGAGACCCCCAGCTCCACCAGATCGTCCAGATGGGCGGCCACCCCCGCCAGGGAGCCGCCGAAAAAGTCCCGGTTCTTCACCTCGCCGCCTTCGGGCATCCAGGCGGGGGCGTCGTTCCAGTCCTTGTGGACCCAGCGGTCCCCGATCAGCCCGGCAGGGTCCGGCACCTCCAGGCGGCAGTACCGGTCGGGGAAAATCTGGTAGGTCACGCCTTCGCCGAACCAGGCGGGGGTGTGGCTCTCCTCATAAACCGTCAGCTGCCAGGGCAAAGGCTCCCCCTCGCTGCGGTAGCCGGTCTTGTCCAGAAAGCAGCCGGTGCCGTCGTCCCGCCAGAATCGGAACCAGTACCAAACCAGCTCCGGCGTCTGAAAGGGGATGAGATTCAGAGAGAAGCAGACCCGGTCCTCCCAAAAACCGGAGAAGGGCAACTCCGCCTCCATCTCATGTCCGGCGAATTCCCGGCGAATGATGACGGAGCAGTGGGTAAACCCCTCGCTGGAGAGGGGACGGCAGGTGAGGGACCACTCCTTCCCGCAGGGGAGGGCTCCATAGGGCTGTTTGCAGTGGGCATCGCGGGAGTCGAAGACGGCAGGTGTGTTCATGAAAAAACTCCTTGTTCATAGAAATAAGGGGTTCTAAAAATGACATTTTTTTACTTCCCCAGTTTGGGAGGAGAAGAGGCCGGGAAAGGACCCGGCCAGGGCGCGGGGAAGAGACAAAATGTTTCACGTGAAACATTTTGGAAAGACTTCCAAACGGCGGATCTTCCGGAGAACCGCCGTTTGGGAGGACCTGTCTCTGCGCGAAGGGCTCCGCCGCTTTCCGTCAGGGGAGCAGCTGATTCTCCCCGGTCACCGTAGAGCTGTCCTCGTTGGGAGTAAAATAGGCGTTGAGAATGTTGACGGCGGTGGAAGCCAGGGCCGCGCCGGCGTCCGCCCGCTCAATTGCGATGGCCACGGCAATCTCCGGGTCGTCGTAGGGAGCGAAGCAGACGAACACGCCGTGGTTCTTGGTGTCGGCCCGGACCTGGGAGGTGCCGGTCTTGGCTCCGGCGGAGACCACGCAGTTGCGGAAGTAGGGAGACAGGGTGCCCTCTACCAGACCCTTCATGCCCTCCTTCACGGCCCGGAGGTTTTCGTCGCTGATGTCAATGGTGTTCAGGGGTTCGGTGTTTCCCATAGCCACCACGGCGGAGTTGTCATAGGTCTTGGCGGCTTTCAGCAGATGGGCCTGGCAGTGCTTTCCGCCGGAGACCAGGGTGGCAATGTAGTTGGCCAGCTGAAGAGGGGAGTAAAGCTGGCTGGACTGGCCGAAAGCCGCCCAGGGGGCCTGGTTCTGACCCTGGGGGTTTTCCGGGAGAAGACCGGCGGTCTCGGGAATCTCGATGCCGGTTTTCTCACCCAGGCCGAATTGGAGCAGGCGCTCCCGCAGCGTGTCCATGCCCATGCGGAAGCCCAGCTCGGCGAAGAAGTAGTTGCAGGAGTTGGTAATGGCTCCGCTGACGTTCAGGTTTCCGTGACCGGAGGTCTTCCAGCATTTGGCGTAGCTGTTGGCCTCGTCGCCGGGATAGCGCCATATGCCGGTATCCCGGATTTTTTCCTTCAAGGTCACCTTTTCCTCCAGCAGCGCCGCCATGGCGGTAAAGGGCTTCAGCGTGGAGCCCGGAGGATAGCTGCCCACGGCGGCCCGGTTAAAGAGGGGGGCCTGGGGGTCGCTGCTGACGGCGGCATAGTTTTCGCCTTGGCGGAAGGTGGACAGATCGAAGGAGGGATAAGAGGCCAGAGACAGCACCTCGCCGGTGCCCACCCGGACCACCGCCGCTCCCGCGCCCCGCTTCTCATCGCCGTCGGCGTTGAGGCGGGTGACGGTCTCCTCCAGAAAGCCCTCCACCTGGGCCTGGAAATCCAGGTCGATGGTCAGCTCCACGATGTTGCCCGGTTCCGGCTCTGTGGAGTAAAATTCTCCGGTGACCTTGCCCTCGTTGTTGGTGGCCACCATGCGCCAGCCGTCCTGGCCCTTGAGGTAGTCGTCGAAGGCCAGCTCCGCGCCCTCCTTGCCCACCAGGTCGTCGTACTCATAGCCCTTTTCCTTCATCCGGTCGAACTCCTCCGGACTGCCGATTTTACCTACATAGCCCAGAATATGGGCGGCGTAGGTGGTCTCGTACTCCCGGACAGAGGAGAGGGTGACCTTGGCCCCGGCGTAATTCCCGTCGCTGAGCAGGGAGATGAAGGGGGTGCCGATGTCCTCCGCCAGGACGTAGGCCTCGTAGTTGTCCAGCTTCCGGACGGAGAGCTCATATTGCACTCCCAGCACCATTCGGGCTTGGGAGAGGGTGTAGTCCTCGGGGATGTTCAGCTCCCCCCGCATCAGGTCCATCAGCTTGGCGGGGGTGATGCCGGCTTCCACCAGCAGCTCCGCCGTCAGATCCCCGGGGACCAGGCGCTCCAGCAGACGGTTGGCCCGCTCCTCCGGGGTGAGGGTTTCGGGAACCTCCGCGCCCTCCTCCGGCTCCGGCTCCGGGGTGGAGACGGCTTCCGGATGGCGGAGCAGATATTGGGCCAAAGCGTCCCCGCAGGGGCGGAGGCTCTTGACATAGGTGAGAAAGCGGCGCTTCTGCTGGCTGTCCAGCTGGTCCACGGTATAGCGGTAAGGGACATACCGGGAAATGGGCAGGTTGTCGCTCCAGGCGACGCCCTCCTCCTGGCAGAGCTGGACCAGGCGCAGAATGGCCTCGTTGCTGTCGTCCTCCGGGGAGAGAAGGGCGGCGTCAAAGGTCAGATCGTAGGTCGAGCGGTTGCTGACCAGAGGCTTGCCGTTGCGGTCGGTGATGATGCCCCGGGAGGCCTCCACCTTCTCCGTGCGCACGATGGAGCGGATGGCCTGAGCGGCGTACTCATCGTAATGAATGACCTGGGCGTCGTAGAGCACGAAGAGGTAGGCGGCCAGAGCCAGCACCAGGAGAAAGGCCAGCAGATAGAGGCGGGTATTTTGCATTTCTTTGCGGTCCATAGGATGCCTTTCTATGATCAGCCGTCAAAATGCGTCTTTCGGAAGACGGCGCGGTAGAGCAGGGTCAGAGGGATGACAAGGGGCGCGGTAACACAGAATTCCCGGAGCGTGAGAAGGGCTCCGGCCTGCCAGGCGGCGCTGCCACGCATCCAGAGGAGAAGGCAGCGGAACCCGTCGGTCAGAAGAAAGGCCGCCGCCGCCGACACAAAGGAGCATAGAAATCCGGCGGGGAGCCAGCTCTGGGACAGCAGCCCGGCGCAGAGGCCCGCCAGGGGAAAGATCAAGGTGTAGAGGCAGGGCATGGGCCCCGGCAGCAGCAGGTCGCAGACCATTCCCACCGTCAGGGCAAAGATGCTCCCCGCCAGAGGCCCCTCATAGGTGGCGGGAATGGCCGCCAGCAGGGGGTAGAGAAAGGGGATTACACCCCAAAACACCAGCCGTTGGAGCAATCCTCCCTGTACCAGCAGGCACAGGGCCGTGGCGGCGGCGTAGAGAGACCATTTCAAGATGGTTTCGTTTCTAGCGATCATAAAGTCCTCCCGAGCGGTGTCAGGTAACGATCTCGAAGGATTTGATGACAAAGACCTCGGTCAAGGCGTCGAAATTCGCCTCCGGCGCCAGAATGGCGTAGGACGACGCGCCGGAATCGTCCACCTGGACCTCCTCCACGGAGCCGATGACCAGCCCCGAGGGGTAGTTGCCGAGAAGACCGGAGGTCTCCACGATGTCCCCGGCCAGCAGGCGGCAGTCCGCCGGAAGGTAGTCCATCCGCAGGCGGTTTTCCCGCATCAGGGCGAAGTCCCCCTGGGCGATGCCCAGGTCCTTGGTCCGGAATACCTGCGCGCCCAGGGAGGTGTCCGTGTCCACCAGGGTCAGCACCGTCGACCAGTTGGTTCCCGCCTGGTCGATGATGCCCACCAGGTTTCCGCACTCGTCAATCACGCAGTCTCCCACCTCGATGCCCAGGGAGGTGCCCTTGTTCAGCGTCAGGGAGGAGGTCCAGTTGGTTACCTCGTGCTCCGTGACCATGGCGGCCTCCAGATCGGAGAGGTCCCGGCGCTTCTGGGTCAGCTTCAGCAGCTCATGAAGGCGCTTGTTCTCCTCTACGGCGGCCTCCGCCTCCCGGATGGTCTCCTCGTTCTTGGCGATCTGCTGCCGGAGGGCGGCGTTTTCTGCCTGGAGGTCTGTGGTGTCCTTGTAGTAATTCTGCAAATCGTTGAACCACGTGGCAATGGCCGTGTAGCCCGCCCGGAAGGGCGAGACGATCATCCCCGTCAGGTTTACCAGCGGGGAGGAGTTGGCGCTGAGCACCGACATGACCGCCAGAGCCACCGACAAAACGGCGGCGGCGAAAAGCACCCAGAGCCCGTGCTGTTTCAGGAAATTTTTCAAACCGGTCACCTAATTTAAATTGAAGATAGAGCTACAGCAATGATATACCAAATTTTTCCAGCATCCGGGCCAGCCGGAGCACCGGCAGGCCCATAACGTTAAAGAAGTCTCCCTCCAGCCGCTCCACCAGAAGGGCCCCCCGGCCCTGTACGCCGTAAGCCCCCGCTTTGTCCATGGGCTCGCCGGTGGCGATGTAGCGGCGGAGCTCCGCCTCCGAGGCGGGGCGGAAGAATACGTCCGTGGATTCCGTTTCCGTGAGACGCCGGTCTCCCTGACAGACGGAGACGCCGGTGCAGACGGTGTGCTTCCGCCCCTGGAGGGCGGTCAGCATCTCCAGGGCATGGGCCTCGTCCCGGGGCTTGCCCAGCCGGGCCTGGTCCAGGAAGACCATGGTGTCGGCGGTGATGATAATATCCTCCGGCCCGCAGAGCCGCGACGCGGCCTCCGCCTTCTCCCGGGAGATGTGGGAGACCACCTTCTGCGGGGTCAGCCCCTCGGGGAAGGTCTCCTCCACCTCCGGCACCCGGACCAGGAAGTCCGTCACGCCGATGCGCTCCAAAAGCTCCTTCCGGCGGGGCGAGCCGGAGGCCAAAACAATCTGTGCCATAGGTCCTCCTTATCGGCCCGTGGAGCCAAAGCCTCCCCGGTCGGGGCTCTCCAGCCGCTCCACCCGGGTAAAGACCAGGGGGGGCTGGTTCTCCACGATACGGAACTGACAGAGCCGGGTGTTTTTCGGGATGCTCACGTCCCGGGTGGCGTAGGCGGGCCAGCGCCACTGGTCCCCGTCTCCCCGGTAGGAGCCGTCTACCACGCCCATGGAGTTGGCCTGGAGCAGCCCGTAATTTTTAAAGGTAGAGCTCCGGGGAACCACATGGGCCTCGTAGCCCTCCGGCAGGGCCACGGCGATGCCCAGGGGGATCAGCCGGAATTCCCCGGCTTTCAGAGCAAGATCCTCCGACGCCCGCAGATCCACCCAGTCGGACCCGGGAACACAGCAAAGCTCCTCCAGGTCCTCCACAAAGTACTTGACCTTTAATTCCTTTGTCTCTCTCATGATAACGCTCCTGTGCAAATACTATTTGTCATATTTTATCGGAACAGTACGGTTTGTACTGAAAATTAAATTGGATTTCCCAGCCAAACGCAGTTCGCAAACCTCGTGAAAATACAGTAAGTTATATTATATAAAAACTATACAAAAAGAAATCACTCCACACCCCGCAGATACAGCCCGCGGGTAAATTCCCCGGCGGGCGCGGCCTGCTCCAAATAACGCCGGCAGATTTCCACGCACTCCTCCGGGCGCTCCGTAGTGAAGCGGAGGCGGCCGAAGGCCAGCCCCAGCCGCCGCCAGTCCGGCCGGTCCGCCAGATAGAGGGGGCGGCTGTTCTCCACCTCCGTCCGGTGCCCGAAGGCGGGGAGGAGGGGGAAGGACGCGCCGGTGCGGTCGTTCAAGAAGTTGGGCCGGTCACAGCGGCAGCCCGCAGCGTTTTGAATCAGGCAGTTCTCCGTAATCATCAGGGGCAGCCGCCCGTAGACGATGGCCTCGGCGGGGAGGATTTTTTTCATGTCCCGCATCTGGGAGAAACGGAGCTCGAAAGAGAGGCAGGCGGAATCCAGCCCCTTCTCCCGAAGCCAGGCCAGGGAACGGCTGTTGAAGACGTTCAGCCCGTAGTCCCCATAAAGCTTCCACCCGCCGCCCCGGGCCAGGGAAAAGTGCCCCAGGTTTCCCAGAAGCAGACCGGCGGCTCCCAGGACCCGGGCTTTATCCAGCCAGCGGCAGAGCAGGTCCTCGTCCCGGTCCCGCCAGACCCGGGGCAGAATCGCGCAGTATTCCGCCTCCGTCTCCGGCAGGGAGGGCACATCCGCCAGCAGCTCCAGAGGCACATAGACCCGGGCGGGGCGGAAGTCCAGCAGACCGCCGGTGAGCTGGGCGGCATTAACGACGGAAACCGTAAGCCGGGGCTCCGCCTCTCCGCAGTCCGCTTCCGGCAAGGGGGGAGGAAGCAGCTCCCGGCGGAGAGGGAGGGCGGACCGGGCGGCGCTGAGGGCCTCCAGCGCGTCCCGCCGCAGGCCGTTGACGGCGGCGGCGGAGAGGTGCAGGCCCGGCTCCACCGTTGTGTTTACATTGGCGCAGCGGTAGGGAGTTCCCCCGGTTTTGCTGAGGCGGGCGGAAAGGTCCTCCGCCGTCAGGGCCCGTGTTCCGGCGGGCTCCGGCACGGGACCGGAGACGGCGATGTGGTTGCCCGAGCCGTCGCCGGCCTCCAGAGAACAGGGAACCCCGGCCCGCACGGCACAGGTAAACTCCACGGGAATCCGGCGGTCTGTCCCGGAGGGAGCGGGCTCCTCCGCCGGGGCGGCGTTCTCCGGACGGAAGCCGAACATCTCCGGCCCCGTTTTCCCCCGCCAATAGGCGTCGGTGAAGCCGGAGCGAGAGAAAGCCCGTTCCAGACATTCCCGCTCCTGGGGGGTGGGCGGCCGCCGCTCCTCCAGAAGCCGGGCGTAAATGTCCGTGACGGCGGCCACATAACCGGGACGGCGCATCCGTCCCTCAATTTTCAGACAGGAGACCCCCAGGTCCCCCATCTCCGAAAGATGATCCGCCATACAGGAATCCTTCAGGCTCAGGGGCCGCTGTCCCCTGGCCGCCGCATTGACCCCGTAGGGCAGGCGGCAGGGCTGGGCGCAGCGCCCCCGGTTGCCGGACCGCCCGCCGATCAGGGCGCTCATGGCGCACTGGCCGGAATAGCACATGCACAAGGCCCCATGAACGAAGGTCTCAATTTCCGCGGGACAGCTCCGGCAGATTTCCGCCGTCTCCTCCCGGGAGCACTCCCGGGCGATCACCACCCGCTCACAGCCGGCGGAGGCGGCCTCTCTTGCGCCGCCGGAGGTGAAAACGCTCATCTGGGTGCTGGCGTGAAGGGGCAGGTCCGGCAGGGTCCGCCGGAGCAAGTCCAAAAGGCCCCAGTCCTGGACCAGCACCGCGTCCACCCCCAGACGGGAGGCGGCGCGGGCGGTCTCCAGGGCCTCGGGCAGTTCCCGGTCCGTCAGGAGAATGTTTAAGGTGAGGAAGACCCGGACGCCCCGGACGTGACAGTAGGCCACGGCCTGGGCAAACTCCTCCTCGGAGAAGTTCTGCGCCCCCCGGCGGGCGTTGAAGGTCCCCCAGCCCAGGTATACGGCGTCCGCGCCGTGTTCCACGGCGGCCCGCAGGGCCTCCGGAGACCCGGCGGGGGCCAGCAGCTCCGGAGCGGGGCGGCTCACTTGGAGCCCCGGTTGTCCAGCCGTTGCTGGAGACGGAGAATCTCCCGCTTCAGCTCGCTGACCTGGCTCTGGGCC
Source organism: uncultured Oscillibacter sp. (assembly GCA_910588175.1). Taxonomy (GTDB): domain Bacteria; phylum Bacillota; class Clostridia; order Oscillospirales; family Oscillospiraceae; genus Oscillibacter. Next base: position 541 of record CAJUQQ010000023.1, on the reverse strand, counting down.
TTTCCGGCGTCGTCCAGATAGCCCTTGATCTGGCGGCGGAGCTGCTCGGCGGCGGCCTGGGCCTTGAACAGCTCGTCGGCGATGTTGGCGGCGGTGAGGACGGCAGCGTCGGTTTTGCCCACCCGGGTGCTGTTCAACACCTCGTCCATCTTATCGCCCACATAAGCGCCCACCTTTTGCATATAGGAGGGGGACTCCTCCGCCACGAAGGTGTACTCCTCCCCGCAGATGGTGACAACCACACGGTTTGCCATAAAAAAACCTCCTTCAGCCCCGGAGAGATGGCTCCGCGGGCGGATTGCGTAATTTAACAGCGTACAGTATAACACAACCGCCGGCGGGACGCCACAAAAAATTCTCAAGAACCCAAAAAATTTACAAAAGAAAAGGAGCCCGAAAGGCTCCTCAGCTTGTCGAAAAAGTGCTGTCCGCAAGGGAACGGAAAGGAAAAGAGCTACGAGAGAAACCCATCAGGGGTTTCTCTCGTTCAGGCTGTCGAAAAAGTGTTTTCGCCAGCCTGAGCAAGTTTTCAGACCTTTAA
>CAJUQQ010000022.1 GCA_910588175.1 uncultured Oscillibacter sp. | reverse complement strand
GTAGAGGAAGCGGGTGGCCTCGTTGGGGCGGAAGGCCTCGTAGATTTTCAGGCGGAAGCCGTCGGCCTCCGCCGCCTGGGCGGCGCTGAGGAGCTTCTTGGAGCTGGGGTAGAGGTAGGGGACCAGGAATTGCCCATCCTCCGTTTGGATGTGCTCGAAGCCTTGGATAACCTGGTCCGTGATAAGGGCGATGGGATTTTCATGGACCTTGAACACGGAGCGGTAACTGTTGGTGATGTCATAGGCGCAGTGGTCCCCCACGTATTCCGGCAGGTTGATCATGCAGAAGCGGCTGTCCACCCAGCCGTACTGGTCCTTGTAGCGGACCTGGAACCAGTCCCCACTCTCCTCCAGCACGCACAGGGCGGTACCCCCGGGAATTTTCCCCAGAGAGGCCGAGTCCTTGTCCGCCTGTTCGTAGAAGGACTGCTCAATGATGGGCCAGACGGTGGCGTACAGCGGGTCTGCGGAGGCGAAGAACTCCGCCTCTTCCGAGGAGCGGACGGTGCCGTTTCCGTCCTTGGCCACCACCTGAAAGCGGTGGTGGGACCCGGAGCCTAGGCGGCCCAGATCATAGGCAAAGCTCTCCGCCGGGTCCAGGGTTTCCAGCAGGGTCCAGCCCTCCTCGCTCCACTCCTGAAGCTCGTAATATTCCCCCCGGGTCTCGTCCCACTCCAGGGTGAAGACCCTGGGCTCCGTCTCCTGATAGGTCAGGTTCAGATCGTCCCCCAATAGGTCCTGCCGCTCCACCCGAATCAGGTTGGAGGCGGGACCGCAGAGGATATACCCCTCTCCCCGCACTCCCGCCCGGACATGGACCTCCAGGGGGCGGTCATAGCCGGGCAGGACCAGGTCGCCTCCGTTCTTGCGGACCGACAAGTCCGCCTGTCTTTCCTGGGTGGAGGCCGTGTGGCGGAACACGCCGTCCTCCAGAGTGAAGATTTCGTAGAGCTCCGGCAGACGGCCTGTCTGCTTCCAGGAGAGGGAGAGGCTCCCCGGTCCCGGGCTTCCCACCGCCTCCGGCGCGGAGGGAGCCGGCTGGTCCACCGTCACCGTCAGTGTCCGGCTGGTCAGCGTTCGGGTCAGTCCCAGAAGGTTTTTTCCCTCCACCGCCGCCTGGATCCGCAGCTCCAGAGGCAGTTCCAGGGCGGCGCAGGCTGTACTGGGAACGGCGGAGGTAAAGGTAAGCCGCTGGCCGCCGCTGCCAACCTCCAGCCGGTAGGACAGGTTTGCCGGCGGGGGAAGCTCCGCCGCTTCCTCGGGAGTTTCCGGATGTTCCGCCGGGCCTTCCAAGCGGGCCTCCGGCCAGGTAAATTCCATTGTTCCGCCGCTGTCCAGGAGGACGTGGATTTCCCCCTCCTCAAAGCTGGGGCGGATGCCGCCGGGTATGTAGAAATAAGCGGTTGCTAAGGCCAAAGCCGCCAGCACAACGGCGGCGGCTCCGGCAAATTTAAGCGTTCGATTCATCAACAGTTATCCTCCCAGGGTTAAAAGACCGGGGTGTTCTAAGATATGTTAGGCCATGTTTCAAACAAGGCCTAACCCCTTCGCGGTGTGAAACCTGTCAGAATACGGCGTAGACCGTCTCATAATCCGCGCCCTTTTCGGTGTAGACGACAAACCCGTCGTAGATCAGCTCTCCGTCCTCTCCGTCGATGAGACAGCTGGGGGCGTAGTCCGCAGAGATGGGCCGGCCAATGGCGGCGTACAGTTCGCTGACAGGACGGCCCACCAAGCCCTGGGCCACGGTCTTGGGATCCGCAGCCGGGGCGGGCTTGGGTTCCGGTTGGGATTCCTCCGGCTGGGGTTCCGGTTCCGGCTGAGGCGCGGGTTCCGGCTGAGGCGCGGGCTCGGGTTTGGCTTCGGGCTTCGGTTCCGGTTTTGCCGCCGGTTTGCTGCTCTGCTGGGGCGCGGGCGGGTCTTTGGGCTTTTCCGTCTCGGAAGTGGGTGCCGCCTGTTCCGCCGGAGCTTCCATCTGGGCGGTTTCACCGGAGGTTTCGGAGGGACCGGGATTAGGGGCTACGGCCAGTTCGGGCAGGTCTTCGCCGGTTTCTTCCTCCGGCGCTTCCGTCTCCTGGGGCGGCTCCGCTTCCCTGGGAGCGGGTTGGCTCTGGGCCTCCGGTTTTCCGGCGTCTTGGGCGTCCGCCGCCGGGGACTGGCCGCAGGCGCAGAGGGCGCACAGCAGCGCGGCGCAGAGCAGAATGTTCCATATCTTTTTCATGTGGTGAACTCTCCTTTGTCTCATATCTCAGCTGGTGGCTCCGCCGGCCTTGGGCCGCCGGTAGTTCCAGCTGTTTCCGGCGTCATAGAATTTATAGAGGTTTACGTCGAAGCGCTTTTTCCGGCGGTAGGCCATTTCCAGCTCCGCGTCGAAGATGTAGGTCTTGCCGTCCATGGTGATCTCCACCCAGCTGTGGGGGGACTTCCGAACGCCGACGGTGCCGTTGTAAATAACGGACTCATAGCCAATCCACCGGGTGAGGTACCAAAGAAGGGCCGCGTAGCAGTAGCAGTTTCCACAGCCCGTTTCCAGAATGCGCAGGGCGTCGGTTTCCATATAGTCGTACACGCCGAATTCGTAGGGCGGGCGGCGCAGATAAGTAAAGGAGTCCCGGGTGTAGAGGTATACAGCCCGGAGCATCTGCTCCTGTGTCATAGAGGCGTCGGTGCGGGCCAGGACGATTTTACGGAGCCAGGAGTCCAGCTCGTTGTTCCCGGTGGTGAAATGGCCGGAGGCGTCAAAGGTGTGATTTTTGACCGTGTCGTTCCGGACCAGGTCTCCCCGGGCGCTGTCGTAATAGTACAGCCAGCCGTCCGCCAGGTGGAAGCCGTCTTCGGGAACCTCGGCTCTGGGGGTGTGGGAAACCCACTGCTCCGCGCCGCCGGAGACGGTGTGCTGGTGAGCGGCGGCGGCCTCGCACACGTCGTAGTAATACCAGCTGGAGGGCGTCACGTCCACGTAGAAGACGGGATGGTTCTGGTCGATGTAGACCCGGTCCGCCGTCCGTCCCAAAGCTCGGTTCAGCAGCACGACCGCCGCCGCCCGGTTGATGATCTCCTCCGGGTGGAAGAGTCCGTCCGCGCCGCCCTGCGCCCAGCCATAAGCCCGGGCGGAACGGATAAAGGAGGCGTTGGGGTCGTCTTCCGCCACATCGGGGAAGAGCTCGGCGTCGGTCCGCAGGGGGAAGAAGCTGGCGATGTACCGGGTGAACTCTCCCCGGGTGACAGGGTCGCCGGTGTGGAGCAGGCCGTCCTGGGCTTCCAGCACCCCCAGTCCCGCCAAGGTCTTCACCGCGTCGCCGTAGAAAGCTCCCTCCGGCACATCGGCATAAGCGGAGGCGGGGACCGGCGTGGATGGGGGCAGGAGACGGTAGAGCATCTGAGCCGCCTCAGCCCGAGTGACCTGCCGGGCGGGGTGGAAGGAGGGAAACGCGCCTCCTCCGCCTAACAGATAGGGGAGGTGGGAGGCGGTGACCAGGGAGACTCCGGCGGGAATTTTGCCGGGGACAGCAGCCTGAGCGCTGGTGCTGTTCTGCTTCCGTTTGGAGGGAGAGGAGGCGTCCGGAGCCAGGCCGCTGTCCGTCCCGGCGGAAGATTCCGTTTTTGCCGGGGGAGGGGCCAGGCCGCCGTAGTCCTCCTCGCTGTAAGTGCTCACACTGAGGCTGACCGCCTCGGAGGCGCAGGCGGGCACGGTGGTGACCAGCACCACCAGAGCCAACAGAAGCGCAATCCAGCTGTTCTTTCCCATACGCTGTCTTCTCCTTATTCTCTATATCAAGATTCCGCGATATTATATGGCGTGCCCCAGACGGGAGTGTATCCCACGCCCAGGGGCCGGACATCCTCCGGCAGGTAGAGGCCCACGGTCCCCTCCTCCAGCAGGAAGGCTTCGTAAAGGCAGCTGTCCGACGCCAGAACCAGTATTTGGGAATCCGGGGCCACGGCCGGAAGGATCAGGTCCTCCGCGATCTGGAAACCGGTGACCAAGGCGTAGCCCGGCAGTTCCTCCGACGGTTCTACAGAAAAATCAATGCCGTCGTCCCAAACGCAGAAGATACTGGGGAATCCCTCCGGCAGTCCCCGGCTGGGCGCGGGCATGACGGGCACGTTCTGAATCAGATACCGGAGGTTCCGCTCCACCAGCTCCGCCGCCACATAGTCCGCCTCCCGCTGAGAAACCAGGTCCAGCCGGTAGGGCATGGACCGGGAGAAGAGCGATGCGTCAAAGCTGTCCGCCAGGTAGGGGTAGAGGTTGTTTCCGAAGGAGTCCCGGAACATCAGTAAAGAGCCCTCCCCGCCGCCGTGGGTCATGATGGTGAGGTTCTCCGCCGAGCGGATGGGCGCGTCGTATGAAAAGTCCAGCGTTTCGCCGTAGACCAGATCGCTTTCCAGCCCGTCCCCGGCGGGGTAGAGCATGTCGTAGAGGTCACCCTTGTGGCGCTCCTCCGGGGTAAAGGGACCGTCAAAGTAGTTTGAGGACCGGCCCAAGGCCTCGTTTACCGCGTCGGCGGCCAGGGCCGCGCCCTTGCCGTTCCAGTGGGAATCGGTTTTAAAATAGAGCGTTTCCGCCTGCCCCCGGAAGAGGGAGAACAGGTCCAGACAGCCTACGCCCTCCCGGGCCAGAGACTCCGCCAGACGGTCCGCGTTGGAACGCGAATCGTTTCGCGGCACGGCGGGCATGTGCTCGGGGTAGAGGGAGTTCTTATTGGGCGCGATGGTAAAGAGGAATTCCGCTCCCTGGCTCCCGCAGTATTCGCTGATGAGGGCCAGATTCCGGGCGGCGGAGAAAATCTCCCTCTCGGTCATGGGGGCCAGCCCGGCGTAATCCGGCAGGGTGTCAGCGAAGTAGAGCCAGCCGTCGGAGCCCAGCACCACGTCCTCGGTGATGGAGCTTCCAAGGACCTTGGCGTTGAGGGCGGACCACGCGGTAATCATGTCCTGCCGGAGGAAGAAATTGTCCCCGGCGTAGTCCTGAATTTGGGAGAGATATTCGGAATTCCAATTCCCCTCCGCGTTCCGGAGGGAGGGGGACCTGGAGAGGGCCTGATTGCCTCCCGCCGCGCCCTCCCGCTGGGGCAGGAGCATTCCCAGGGAGGGAATGAGACACAGCAGAAAGAAGAGCACCGCGAAGGCGGCGTATGGAAGATGTTTCTTCATGGCAAAGCCTCGCAAATCTAAGTTGCCGCCGCTTCGGCTTGGAGGGACACTGCCGGAGCGGGCGAACGCTCTTTTGCTCCCTTTTTCTCGCAAGAAAAAGGGACTAGAATTGGGCGTAGATAAAAGGCTGAAAGCTGCTGCCCGCCGCCGCCAGAAGGCAGAGGACAAAGAGCGCCGCCGCCCCGGCGTAGGAGGAAAACTCCAGCCATCCGCCGCCCAGCTGCTTTTTCAGCCATGGTCCCACGGGCAGGCTGCCGGCCACGCCCGCCCCCAGGGCGCACCACACGGCGGGGCTGATCCGCTCCAGAGCCAAGGTGGAGGCGGGGGAGAGGGTGAAGCCGGTGAACATGGCCCTAAGTACCGTCATGGCCTCGGAAACGCTGGCCGCCCGGAAGACCACAAAGCCCACGCACACCGCCAGCAGGGTGTACACATGACCCAGCCAGCGGCCCAGGGGCTTTTCCTGAAGCCGTTTCATGGGCAGGGCGCTTTCAACGGCGGAGAGAAGCCCATGCCACGCGCCCCAGAGAACGAAGGTCCAGCTTGCCCCGTGCCAGAGGCCGCAGAGCAGGAAAACCACGGCCTTGTTCCAGCACTTCCGGGCCGTGCCCCGCCGTCCGCCTCCCAGGGGGATGTACAGGTAGTCCCGAAACCAGAAGGAGAGAGACAGGTGCCACCGCCGCCAGAACTCGGTGATGGAGGCGGAGACATAGGGGTAGTTGAAATTCTCCGGGGTCTCAAAACCAAACAGCGTTCCCAGGCCGATGGCCATGTCGCTGTAACCGGAGAAGTCGAAGTAGATTTGCAGGGTATAGGCCGCGGCCCCCAGCCAGGCCATGCGGAAATCCAGCCCGTCCCCCAGAGAAAAGGCGGTGTTGGTTACTGTGGCGGCCATTTCGGAAATCAGGGCTTTTTTGGCGAAGCCCACGATAAAGCGCCGGAGGCCTTTTGCGGTTTGTTCCGCGCCGGGGCGGGGGCTTTCCAGACCCTTGGCGAACTGGCCGAAGCGGGAGATGGGGCCGGAGGTCACCTGGGGAAAGAAAGAGATGTAAAGCAGCACATGACTGAAACGGCGGGCCCGGGCGTTTTCGTCCCGGTACACGTCGATGATATAGGCCATGGATTTAAAGGTGAAAAAGGAGACGCCCAAGGGAGCCAGAAGCCCCGCGGCCGGCAGCTCCGTTCCGAAGAGATGATTCAGGCTTCCGGTGAAGAAATCCAGATACTTAAAGGCCCCCAGCAGCAGAAGATGGAAGGCCAGCGCCCCGGCCAGCAGTGTCTTTCGGGCCCGGACCCGGGGTAAGAAAAAACCGGAAGCGCAGCTTACGGCGGCGGACAGCAGGAGACAGAGAAGCCCCTGCCACTGCCCGCAGGCGTAGAAAGCGAGACTGACGGCAATCAGGACATATTGTTTTCCCCTTCCGGCAGCTGTCAGGCTGAGCAGCCACGCCGCCGGAAAAAAGAAAAATAAAAAAGGGGCGGAATGGAAGGCCATGGAAACACCAACTCCGATAGAAGAATTGCCTCTGGACGGGCGGAGAAATGTGTCGAATCTATGAAGATTATACACCTTGGTAACGAAAAGTCAAGACAAAGAGCCTTCTCATACCGGTTTTTCCTCTTTTTTTGTTGCTAGACGCCGAAAATGGAGTTTGTCTCGGAAAACGGCGGTGGCAGATGCCACCGCCGTTTCGCGTGTCGTTATGGTCAGAGCCGCGCCGCGATGGCGTCCAGAAATTCCCCGCTGTTCACGCCCCGGGTCTGGAAGCCGGGCTCCACCAGGGAGAGGAGATCTTTGGTCATGACCCCGTCCTCCAGGGTCCGGAGGGAGGCGGCCTCCAGCCGTTCCCCGAACCGGACCAGGTCCGGAAGCTGGTCCAGCTCGCCCCGGCGCTTCAGCGCACCGGACCAGGCGAAAATGGTGGCCATGGGATTGGTGGAGGTTTCCTCTCCCTGGAGATAGCGGTAGTAGTGCCGGGTGACGGTGCCGTGGGACGCCTCAAACTCCATGGTTCCGTCGGGGGAGACCAGCACGGAGGTCATCATGGCGAGACTTCCGAAGGCGGCGGCGACCATGTCGCTCATCACGTCCCCGTCGTAGTTTTTCAGCGCCCAGATAAAGCCCCCCTTGGACCGGATCACCCGGGCCACGGCGTCGTCGATGAGGGTGTAGAAATAGGTGATTCCCTTCTTTTCAAACTCCGCCTGGTAGGAGGCTTCATACTCCTCTTCAAAGATACGCTTGAACTCCCCGTCGTAGACCTTGGCAATGGTGTCCTTGGTGGAGAACCACAGGTCTTGCCTCTGGGCCAGAGCGTACTGGAAGCAGGAGCGGGCAAAGGCCCGGATGCTGGATTCCGTGTTGTGCTGGCCCTGCCAGATGGCGGGGCCGCCCACGGTCTGGACGGTCAGGGTTTTCTCCCCGCCGCGCTCCCCCCGGAAGGTGAGGGTGGCCGTTCCCGGCTCCTCCGTGGTCATGTCCACGGCCTTGTACATGTCGCCGTAGGCGTGGCGGGCGATGGTGATGGGCTTTTCCCAGTTTTTCACCACCGGCTTGATGCAGGGAAGGACGATGGGAGCCCGGAAGGCCGTGCCGTCCAGGATGGCCCGGATGGTGCCGTTGGGGGATTTCCACATCTCCGTCAGCTCCGGGTACTCCTCCATCCGCTGGCGGTTGGGGGTGATGGTGGCGCACTTTACTGCTACGCCCAGGCGGCGGGTGGCGTTGGCGGCATCCACGGTGATCTGGTCCTTTGTGGCGTTCCGGCTCAGCAGTCCCAGATCGTAGTATTCGGTTTTCAGGTCCACAAAGGGCAGAATCAGCTTGTCTTTTATCATCGCCCAGAGGACGCGGGTCATCTCGTCCCCGTCCATCTCCACCAGGGGGGTGGTCATCTTAATTTTTTCCATACATACGCCTCCGTCAATTGGCACGTTTCGCGTAATAATTCATCAGGCAGCCATCCAGAATGATCTCCCGCTCCTCCGCCGTCAGGCCCCGGACGTGGAGGAGGATGTCCGCTTCGCTTCCGTCCGTCCGCAGTACCTTGGCGGGGATATCCTCCCGGCCCTCCGCGATGGCGGCGCGGATACGCGGGACAAATACGCAGTCCCCCGCCCCAAAGGGGAACTCCGTCCCCTCGTCCAGGGTGAAGGGCAGGATGCCCCAGTTGATGCAGTTGGAGCGGTAGCGCTTGGTGGCGAAGGCGTAGCAGATGTTCGCGAAGCCGCCGAGGACCTTCTGACAGCTGGCGGCCTGCTCCCGGGCGGAGCCGTCGCCGGGGCGGTTGGCGAAAACGCAGGAGCCGAACTGGATTTCCGGCCCCTGGGCCCCGCAGCGGTCCAGCAGGGCTTTCAGCTTCTCCGGCGTCTCGTCCGCGAGGCGCTTGGCCTCCAGCTCCGCGGCGGCCTTGGCCCGGCCCACGTACTCCGGCTCCCGGCGGGAAAGAGTAAACTCCGCCAGCCGCAGGGGATTGGAGCGGTAGGAGGAGGTCTCCCCAGAGGGAATCAGCTCGTCGGTGGTGGTCACCGGGTCCCGGAGGACCGCCGCAAGCTCCACCAGCAGGTTCTCCGCCAGAGGCTCCATTTGGGGCCAGTCGGTGATGTTGGGTCCCAGGATCAATTCCTCCTCCGGCCGGGGCTTTCCATAGCCGTTGTAGACCCGTTTCTCGTACACGCCCTGGTCGAAGTGGTAGGGACGCCGGACAGGCTCATACACAATCTCCGTGGCGGGGGTGATGTTTCCGCCGTTCAGGGCCGTGGCGGCGATGGACCGGGCGTCCATCAGACACACGGCGGCGAACTGGCCTTCGCCGGGCTTGGAGCCCTCTCGGTTGGGGAAGTTCCGGGTGGTGTGGCGGAGGCTGAGACCGTTGTGGGCGGGCACGTCTCCCGCGCCGAAGCAGGGGCCGCAGAAGCTAGGCTTTATGACGGCTCCGCTTTGCAGCAGGTCCGCCGTGGCCCCGGTCTTCGTCAGCTCCAGGCTGACGGGAACGCTGGTGGGGTATACGTCCAGGGCAAAGTACCCGTCGCCGCAGCTGCCGCCCCGGAGGATGTCCGCCGCCTCGGTAATGTTGTCGAAGAGGCCCCCGGCGCAGCCGGCGATGACCCCCTGGTCCGCCCAGACGCCGCCGTCGTGAATTTTTTGCACTAGATTTACCTGGGCCTTGGGGTAACGGCTTCGCGCGTCCGCCTCCACCTTGGCCAGGAGCTCCGGCGCGTTGTCAAGAAACTCCCGGATGGTCCAGGCGTTGGAGGGATGGAAGGGCAGGGCGATCATGGGCTCGATCCGGGAGAGGTCCAGCTCAATGTACTTGTCGTACCAGGCGAAGTCGCCGGGATGAAGCTCTTTGTATTCCGCCTCCCGCCCGTGGGCCTCGTAAAAGCCCCGGGTTTCCCCGTCGGTCTCCCAAATGGAGGAGAGGCAGGTGGTTTCCGTGGTCATAACGTCAATGCCGTTCCGGAAGTCGATGGGCAGGGCGGCGATTCCCGGCCCGGCGAACTCCAGCACGCAGTTGTTGACAAAGCCGCTCTCAAAGGTGGCTTTCACCAGGGCGATGGCCGCGTCGTGGGGCCCCACGCCCCGCCGGGGCGCGCCGGTGAGGTAAACCAGAACCACCTTGGGGTAGGGCACGTCCCAGGTGTTTTTTAGAAGCTGCTTGGCCAGCTCCGGCCCCCCCTCGCCGACGGCCATGGTCCCAAGGGCCCCGTACCGGGTGTGGGAGTCGGAGCCCAGGATCATTTTGCCGCAGCCCGCCAGCTGCTCCCGGGCATAGGAGTGAATGACGCTCTGGTTGGCGGGGACGTAGATGCCGCCGTACTTCCGGGCGGCGGAAAGGCCGAAGACATGGTCGTCCTCGTTGATGGTGCCTCCCACGGCGCAGAGGGAATTGTGGCAGTTGGTCAGAGCGTAGGGGATGGGGAACGCCCGCATGCCGGAGGCCCGGGCCTGCTGGATGATGCCCACGTAGGTAATATCGTGGCTGGCCATGGCGTCGAAGCGGATGCGCAGGTTCTCCGGGTCGCCGGAGACGCTGTGGGCCTGGAGGATGCTCCAGGCCAGGGTCCGTTTCCGGCCCTCCTCGGGAGAGAGGGGGGCGGAGGCGCAGGGCGCGCCCCCTGAGAGGAAGACGCCGTTGTCGTGAAGGGTAATCATAGCGGAAACCTCCTGAAGTACAACAGTTTAACGCTCGGACAGCGGGACGTAGGGCACCCGGGTGCAGACGGTCTTGTAGGCGGGGCGGATGATCCGCGGGTCTTCGGAGCAGCACTCCTCCATGCGGTGGGCGCACCAGCCGGCCATTCGGGCGCTGGCGAAAATGGCGGTGTACAGATCCGTGGGGATGCCCAGCAGGCGGTAGACAAAGCCGGAGTACAAATCCACGTTGGCGCAGATGGGCTTGTCGGAGCCCCGGACCTCCTGGAAGACCTGGGGGGCCAGCCGCTCCACGGATTCGATGAGGTCCAGCTGGTCCACCATGCCCCGCTTTTCCGCCAGGTGGCGGGAGAACTGCTTGAGAATTTCCGCCCGGGGGTCCGAGAGGGTGTAAACCGCGTGGCCCATGCCGTAGATAAGGCCGGTGCCGTCCCCCAGCTCCCGGCGGAGAATGCGGACCAGCTGGTCTTTCACCTGGCCGTCGTCCTTCCAGTTTCCAACGGCGTTTCGCAGATACCGCATCATCTCCACAACCTTAATATTGGCTCCGCCGTGGCGGAAGCCCTTCAGGGACCCGACGGCGGCGGCGATGGAGGAGTAAAAGTCCGTCCCGGTGGAAGTGAGAACCCGGCAGGCGAAGGTGGAGTTGTTGCCGCCGCCGTGCTCCGCGTGGAGAATCATGCACAGATCCAGGAGCTTGGCCTCGTCGTCGTCGAACTTCGAGTTCTTGCGCAGGGTGTAGAGGAAGTTCTGGGCCACGCTCATGTCCGCCCGGGGCCGGTGGAGGTAGAGGCTGTCCTTGTCGAAATAATGCCGCTTGGCGGCGTAGGAGTGGGCCACGATGGTGGGGGTTCTGGCCACCATGCGGAAGGATTTGAACAGCTCGTTTTCCAGGGTCATGTTCTCCGCCTCGCCGTCGTGGGAGTGGAGCGCGAGAATGCAGCTGGCCAGCTTGTTCATGATGTTTTTGTTGGGGGAGCGGAGAATCATGTCCTCGGAGAAGTAGCTGGGCAGCTGGCTCCAACGGGCCATGAGGACATGGAAGTCCTCCAGCTGGGAGACGGTGGGCAGCTGGCCGAAGAGGAGCAGGTACACCGTCTCCTCGAAGCCGAAGCGGTCCTCCGCGATGCACCGCTGAATCAGATCCTCAATGCTGATGCCCCGGTAGAAGAGACGCCCCTTCCGGGGGACCTTTTCCCCGTCCACCAGGTCATAGCCGTCCACGTCGCCGATGTTGGTGACTCCGGCGATGACGCCGGTTCCGTTGGGATACCGGAGACCCCGCATCACCTCGCCGTCGGTCCGGCCGGAGGGAAAGATATCGTTGTCCCGGATGAAGTCCTCGGAGCCGCTGACAAAGGACAATGAGGACTCAATTAACTCCTGATGGCGGAGCATCCGGTGCAGGTCGCGCTCGGTTTTGTAAGACATAGTTGAAACCGCCTTTAAAGGATTTGGTTTATTATAAGGGATTCCGAGGCGTTTTTCAATACAAAATTCACAGGTTGGTTGAACCCGTTCCGGGCAAAGCGGACCGTCAGGCCGGCGCGCCCGGCCGCGCCGGAATTTTGGCCCGGAGAGTTTCCAGCCTGTTCAGCGCGTCCAGGAGAGTCTCGTCCCGCTTGGCGAAGTGGAAGCGGATCAGGTGGTTTACCGGCTCCCGGAAGAAGCTGGACCCGGGCACGGCCCCCACGCCGGCCAGCCGGGCCAGATCCTCGCAGAAGCGGAGGTCGCTGTCATAGCCGAACTCCGAGATGTCCAGCAGGACGTAGTAGGCGCCCTCCGGCGTGGTGTGGGCCAGCTTCAGACCGTCCAGGCCGCCCAGGAACAGGTCCCGCTTACGGGTGTACTCCGCCAGAAGGCCGTCGTAATAATCCTGACCGAATTTCAACCCCGGGATTACCGCCTCCTGGAGGGGAGCCGCCGCGCCGACCGTGAGGAAGTCGTGGACCTTCTTGATCCGGTCCGTGATCTCCGGCGGGGCGATGGTATAGCCCAGCCGCCAGCCGGTGATGGAGTAGGTCTTGGACAGGGAGGAGCAGGAGATGGTCCGTTCCCGCATGCCGGGGAGGGAGGCGAAATAGGTATGGCGGTGCGGGGCGTAAACGATGTGTTCGTAGACCTCGTCGGTAATGACATAGGCGTCGTATTTCGCCGCCAGGGCGGCGATGATTTCCAGCTCTTCCCGGGTGAACACCCGGCCGCAGGGGTTGGAGGGGTTGCAGAGAATCAGCGCCTTGGGGCGGCGGCGGAAGGCGTCCTCCAGAACCTCGGGGTCGAAGCGGAAGTCCGGCGGCGTCAGGGGCACATAAATGGGCTCGGCCCCGCAGAGGATGGTGTCCGCCCCGTAGTTCTCGTAGAAGGGGGAGAAGACGATGACCCGGTCGCCGGGGTCCGCCACCGTCATCATGGCGGCCATCATGGCCTCCGTGCTGCCGCAGGTGACGGTGATTTCGCCGTTGGGGTCAATGGGGAAGCCCATGTACCGGGACTGCTTCTCCGCCAAAGCCTCCCGGAGGTTCTGGGCCCCCCAGGTGACGGAGTATTGATGGAAGTCTTCCCGGGAAACCTCCGCCAGCCGGTCCAGAAGCGCCTGGGGCGGGTTGAAGTCCGGGAAGCCCTGGGAGAGGTTCACCGCGCCGTATTGGCTGGAAATGCGGGTCATGCGGCGGATCACCGAGTCGGTGAAGCCGGCGGTGCGCGCGGACAGATTCAGCATGATGGCGTCCTCCAATTGTCATTGTCAAAAAGTGAGTTCGTCTTGTATCATAGCAAAAAAAACCGGCCGCCGCAAGAGGCGGCGGCCGGGGAGTGTCCGTTCACAATTTTTACTATTGGGAGGAGACATGTGGGATACTCTCCGCCGCCGGGGAGCGCTTTGCCCCGCCCAGCATGCGGGCGGCTGAAAAACTCCCTGCGTTTGAGACAAAATAGATTTACGAAAAGCTCTTTCTATGGTAGTATCCATACCGGCCGCCTGTGGGACCGGCGCTGTCCGGACCGCGGGGCGGTCAAGGAGGTTGAGGAGCAGACATATTGCCCCATCTCCTCCACGTAGAGAAAGCTGCCCGGGGCGGTCTCGGGGAACACGTCGGGGATGTGCCTCTCCATTTCCCGGGGAATCTCGGGGCTGTCAAAGCAGATATAGCGGTCCATGTATGCCCGCTCTCCCGCCTTGGCCCGCAGAGCCCATTCGTGGGTGTCGGCGGTGTGGTTGACCACGAAGTCCAGGCAGAGGCTCATCCCCCGGCGGCGCATGGCGGCGGTGAGACGGCTCAGGTCCTCGTTGGTCCCAAGGGAAGGGTCCACCTGGTTGAAATCCTCCACGGCGTAACCGCCGTCGTTGTTCGGGTGAGGCATTTTCAGAAGGGGCATGAGGTGCAGGTAGGTGATTCCCTGCTCCTGGAGGTAATCCAGCCGCCCCTCCACGCCCTTCAGCGTCCCGGCGAACAGGGCGGGGTACATGGTGACGCCCAGCATCCCGCCGGACCGAAACCAGCCGGGGGTTGCCTCCCGCTCTTGGTCCAGGAGGCGCAGCTCTTGGCTCCGCCGCTGGAAGGCGCGGGTCATCATGGCCTTCAGTTCGTTCAGGCGGCCGCGGTCGCCGTACAGCTCCATATACAGCCAGTCCAGCTCGTCCTGCCGGGCTGAGAGGCGGCGTTCAAATTCATTCATAGCCGGTTTCTCCTTATTTCCGGTTGGTTTTGGCGGAATTTTGTGATATCATGGGAAGCAACGAAGCCGCTTCGGCGAGAAAGGACGCGCCCGGATATGAAAGACTTTTCCTTTTCCGTGTTTCCCAACGAAAACTTCCTGGATCTGCGGCTGTTCCAATACGGCTGGGAGCAGTGCGCGCCGCTCCATTCCTTCGGCCCCTTTGTCCGCAACCACTATCTCTTTCACTACATCATCTCCGGCAGGGGATACCTGGACGCCAACGGGCCTGACGGCTTTACCCGGCGGTACAGCCTGGAGGCCGGGCAGGGCTTTCTGATCTGCCCGGGGCTGGTCAACACCTACTGCGCCGACCAGCGCGATCCCTGGAAGTACACTTGGCTGGAGTTCGGCGGCTTGCGGGCGGAGGAGTTCTTGGACGCGGCGGGGCTGGGACCCGCCCAGCCCGTCTACCGGCCCAAAAGCATTACCCAGGCCGTGCCGGTGCGGGACGCGATGCTCTATATCGCCGACCACTCCAGCGCGTCCACCCTGTGCCTCATCGGGCACCTGTGCCTGTTTTTAGACGCGCTGATTCAGTCCTCCTCCACCCGGCGGGAGATCCGGTCCTCCCGGCTTCAGGATTTCTATATCCAGGAGGCCGTGACCTTCATGGAACACAACTATCAGCGGGAGCTCACCGTGGAGGAGATCGCCGATGTCTGCAAGCTCAACCGCAGTTATTTCAGCAAGCTGTTCCGGGATACCATGGGCTGTCCGCCCCAGGAGTTCCTGATCCGCCTGCGGCTGGCCAGGGCGGCGGAGCTGATGAGAACCACCAAATCCTCCATCGGCGTCATCGCGGCGGCCTGCGGCTATCCCAACCAGCTTCACTTCTCCCGGGCGTTTAAAAAGCGGTACGGCGTCTCGCCCCGGGAGTGGAGGGGGCAGAACAAGACGCGGCCCGGGGGAGCGGAGTCCGTTTAGGCCTCCAGATGCAGCTGGAGGGACTGGTAATCCCCCCGCATGGGCGGAATGGGGTATCCGGCGTACATCAGCGCGTCTCCCGGCCAGAGCGTTTTGCCGCCGTTGATCCGGTACTTGGCGGCGGGGTCCAGGCCCTTGAGCTTGAGGGTGACAAAGGGCTGGGCCGCCCAGGTAGAGCCGGTCACCAGGCTGACCAGGGCCTCCCGGCGGTCCGGGGCCACATGGGCCCAGGCGGTGTAGCCCGGGTCCTGGAAGGGCTCGGAGAGCCGGTAATAATCCCCCTGGCGGATTAATTCGCCGTAACGATGGAAGTCCTCTGTCTGGCGGCGGATGATCTCCCGTTCCTCCGGCGTGCATCTGCAAAGGTCCATCTCATAGCCGAAGGTTCCGCTCATGGCCACCACGCCCCGGGTCTCCAGCGGCGTGACCCGGCCGTTCTGCTCGTTGGGGGAGGCGGACACGTGGGCGCCCACGCAGACCGGCGGATAGCAGAAGGAAGTTCCGTACTGGATGCGCAGGCGGTCGATGGCGTCGCTGTTGTCGCTGCACCAGATCTGGGGGGTGTAGTACAGCATCCCCAAATCAAAGCGCCCGCCGCCGCCGCTGCATCCCTCCACCAGGAGCTCCGGGTAGGCCTGCCGCAGCCGCTCCAGCAGCTCGTAGAGTCCCAGGATATAGCGGTGAGCGGTTTCCCCCTGCCGCTCCGGCGGCAGGGCGGCGGACCAGATGTCGGTGAAGGAGCGGTTCATGTCCCACTTGACATAGGCGATTTCCGCGCTGTCCAGCACGCTTCGCAGAGCGTTGAAGAGGTGGTCCCGCACCTCCCGCCGGGACAGGTCCAGCACCAGCTGGCTCCGGCCCCGGGCGCCGGGACGGCCGGGGGCCCGCATGGCCCACTCCGGGTGCTCCCGGTAGAGGGCGCTGTCCTCGCTGACCATCTCCGGCTCCACCCACAGGCCGAACTGCATCCCCAGCTCCCGGAGCCGGGGCGCCAGGGCTTCCAGCCCGCCGGGGAGCTTGCGCCGGTTGACGGTCCAATCCCCCAGGCCCCCGAAGTCGTCGTTCCGCTGGCCGAACCAGCCGTCGTCCATCACCAGAAGCCGGATGCCCAGCGGAGCGGCCTCCCGGGCGATTTCCAGCAGCTTCTCCGCGTCAAAATCGAAGTAGGTGGCCTCCCAGTTGTTCACCAGTACCGGCCTCTGCTTCCCCGCGTAGGGGTCCCGCAGAAGCCGCTCCCGAACGGCCCGGTGAAACTGATGGGTCATGGACGTGAAGCCGTTGGGGGAGCAGATCATGGCCGCCTCCGGCGCGGTGAAGCACTCGCCGGGGCCCAGGACCCAGGAAAAGCCCTGGGGCTGCATCCCCAGCACCAGGCGGATGTCCCCGAACTGGCTCCGCTCCGCCGCCGCCTGAAACCCGCCGCTGTACAGCAGGGCTGCGCCGTAGCACAATCCGTGGTCCTCTCCGGCGTCGCGGCCGCAGAGCATTACAAAAGGATTGTGCTGATGGCTGGAGGTCCCCCGGGTGCTTCCCACACCCTGAACGCCGGGGCGCAGGGGGGCGCGGTTCATCCAGCGCTCCCGCACATGGGCCCCGTCGAAGGTGATGAGGTCCATCTCCGCCGGGGGAAGGTCCAGGCAGAGGCTTGCCGCCTGGTTCAGCCGGACCGGCCGATTGCCCCGGTTGCGGATTCGGACGGTTCTGGTAATCAGGTCGTACGCCTCAAACACGCCGTACAGCAGCTCCACCTCCAGAGAGGAGGACGGGTCCCGCAGCAGGACGGACAGGGTCTCCCCCTCCGCTCCGTGGAAGGCGGGCAGTCCCTCCAGCGCGTATTTGCCCGGCCGCGCCTCGCAGGATTCATACCGCAGGTCCAGCAGGCGGCTTCCGTCCGGCTGCTCCACCTGGGCGGAGGGCAGGCGGAAGTCGCCTACGCCGCAGGTGGAATACTCTTGGGGCAGGGCGTCCAGGGAGTAGTCCCGGCGGCGGCCCAGTTCGCTGGGATTGGGGCAGAAACCGCGGTCGGCGTATTGAATCAAATAGGAAAGGTCGCCGCCGCCCACCCGGGGACCGTAGTAGGTGTGAAGCAGGACGCGGTTTTCGTCGGCCTTCATTTGATAGGTCGTGTTTTGGGTATGCAGGGTGAATACCCGCGTATCCTTATCCAGAACAATCATAGGGAACCTCTCGTTTCGTTGTTTGCTGTTTTGCCGGATACCGCCGCCCCTTTCGGGGCGGCGGTATGTTTACAGGGATCAGAATTCCAGATTTTTCCCGTCCTGGCCGAAGACGTGGCAGACGCTTCCGCTGAAGGTCAGGTTCAGCTTATCTCCGGCGTGGAAGGTGTCGATGTGCTGGCCGTTGGTGTCCATAGTGGGCACGATGACCACCACGTCCCGGCCCTCGACGCCCGCATGGAAATGAATCTCGCTGCCCATCATCTCCGCCACCTCTACCGTGGCGGTGAGGGTATTGCCCGTCTCCTTAGCCAGCACCATGTGGCTGGGCCGGACGCCCAGGGTGATGCTCTGGGCCGCCGCCTTGCGGGCGGACAGATTTTTCTGCTTTTCCTCAGACAGCTCCACCTTGCAGCCGCCGACGCTGACGAAGTATTTGCCGCCCTCTTCCGTCAGCTTCGCGTCGAAGAAGTTCATCTGGGGCATCCCGATGAAGCCGGCCACGAAAATATTGGCGGGATGGTCGAAGACCTCCTGGGGAGTGCCGATCTGCTGGATGAAGCCGTCCTTCATGATGACGATCCGGTCGCCCAGGGTCATGGCCTCCGTCTGGTCGTGGGTGACATAGATAAAGGTGGTGTTGATTTTCTGCCGGAGCTTGATGATCTCGGCCCGCATCTGGTTGCGGAGCTTGGCGTCCAGGTTGGAAAGGGGCTCATCCATCAGCAGCACCTTGGGCTCCCGGACGATGGCCCGGCCGATGGCCACCCGCTGGCGCTGGCCGCCGGAGAGGGCCTTGGGCTTGCGGTCCAGGTATTGGGTGATGTCCAGAATGGCGGCGGCCTCTTTGACCCGCTTGTCGATCTCGTCCTTCGCCACCTTGCGGAGCTTCAGGGGAAAGGCCATGTTCTCATAGACCGTCATGTGGGGATAGAGGGCGTAGGACTGGAAGACCATGGCGATGTCCCGGTTTTTGGGCTCTACGTCATTGACCAGCTTGCCGTCGATGTACAGCTCGCCGCCGGAGATTTCCTCTAGGCCGGCCACCATCCGCAGGGTGGTGGACTTGCCGCAGCCGGAGGGGCCCACCAGGACGATGAACTCCTTATCCTTGATGTCCAGGTCGAAGGACTGGACGGCGATGACACCCTTGTCCGTCACCTGGAGGTTTGTTTTCTTCTCGGGTTCGCCGGCCTTCTTTTTGGCCTTCTTCTGGTCTCCGCTGTGGGGATAGATCTTGGTAATACCTTTCAGATTTAAGGCAGCCATTTCATTTTCCTCCTTTTCAATCAAAACGTCAAGGCGTATCCGCGATTATTTTCCGCCGGTAGAGGCTATGCCCTCAATGAACTGCTTCTGGAAGATGAGGTACAGAATGACCATGGGTAGCATCGCCAGCAGGGAACCGGCCATCAGCACCGGGAAATTGGTGGTGAACTGTCCCCGCAGGGTGGCAAGGCCGGAGCTGAGGGTCATCATGTTCAGGTCGGAGTTGACCACCAGGGGCCACATCAGGTCGCTGTAGGCGAACACGGCGGTGAAGATGGTCAGGGCGGCCACGGAGGTGCCGGTCAGGGGGAACATGATTTTGTAAAAGGTCTGCCACTGGTTGCAGCCGTCTAAGTACGCGGCCTCGCCGATCTCCTTGGGGATGCCCATGTAGGTCTGCCGCAGGAAGAACACGCCGAAGGCGCTGACAATGCCCGGGAAGACCAGGGCGAAGATGGTGTTGGCCAGGCCCATTTTGGCCACCATCTGGTACTGCGGGATGATGAAAATCTGAGAAGGCAGGGACATCTGCACCAGCACGATGCCGAACAGCAGCTTCTTGCCCCGGAATTCCAGCATGGCGAAGGCATAGCCCGCCATGGAGCTGAAAGCCACGGCGCAGATGACCCGGAAGAAGATCATCAGGGCGGTGTTGAGATACAGCTTCAGGAAGGGCAGGCTCTTCATCGCGTCTCCGAAGTTGCTGACAATCATCTCCTTGGGGAGGATGGTAGGGGGCACCTGCATGCTCTCGGGAACGGTTTTGAGGCTGGTCAGGATCATCCACACGAAGGGAAAGACCATGATGAGGGCGCCCAGGATCAGCGCGGTGTAGGTGAGGACCGTCATCCGTTTCTGGGAGGCCTCTAAAGAACGGTTTTTCATGCTGGCTCCTCCTTAAATGTCGTAGTTGACCCACTTCTTCTGGCCGTAGAACTGAATGACGGTGACCAGGCCGATGAGCAGGACGGTCCAGATGACGATGGCGGACCCGGTGCCGCGGCTTCCGGCGATGAAGGACTCCCGGTAGAAGAGGTACATGAGGCTCTGTACGCTGGTGACCGCCGGGTTGGTGTCCTCCACCATCATGTAGATCAGGTCATAGACCTTGACGGCGGACATCAGGCGCATGATCATGACCACGAACAGCGTGGGGGAGACCATGGGAAGGGTGATGGTGAAGAACTGCTTCACTTTGCCCGCGCCGTCGATGCTGTTGGCCTCGTAAAGGGTCTTGGGAATGTTCTGGAGGCCCGCCAGCAGGAGGACGGCGTCGTAGCCGATGTTGCTCCAGATGGCCACGACGGCGCAGGAGATCATGACGAACCTCGGGTCGGTGATCCAGCCGACGTGAGCACCCAGGGCTTGGTTGAGAATACCGTACTCGCCGTTGAAAATCCAGCGCCAGACCATGGTGACGGCGGCGGGGGCGCAGACCATAGGCAGGAAGAAGATGGTGCGGAAGCCGCCCTTGAATTTGATCTTGGCGTTCAGGAGCATGGCCACCAGCAGGGACAGGAACAGGCCCACGGGAACGGTGAGGATGCAGAATAGGATGGTGTTCCAGGTGGCCTTCCAGAACTCGGCGTTCTGGAAGATTTCGGCGTAGTTGCCAAGGCCGATGAATTTATAATGGCCGAAGCCCAGATGCTCGCAAAAGCTGGTGTAGACAGTCTGCGCGAACGGCCACAGGTTCAGCACAACCAGGCCGATGATGGTGGGGGCTACCATGATCCAGCCCCAGTTTTCTTCCCGCCGGGCGGCGGGGGACAGCTTATTGTTCACAGAAACCCCTCCTCTCAGTCTTCCGCCAGCTTCTTGGCGGTTTCGGTGTTTACGATCTCCTGCATGTTGGCCATGGCGGCCTCAAGGCTCTGCTGGCCGTTGTAGACCTTGTTCAGTTCGTCCAGCACGGGGCTCTTCCACTTGGGCCGGGCGGCGTTGTTTACATTCTGCACGCCGTACTCGAACTGGTCCATGACGATTTCCACTTGGATGTCATAGCCCGCCTTGTCAAAGGCGTCGAAGTAGGGCTGCTCCGTGCCGTTGTAGGCGGAGATCGCCGCGCCGTAAGAGCTGGCCAGAAGTTGGGCTTCCTCGGTGCCGAAGAATTTGATCACGTCCAGGGCAATGTCCCGGGTTTTGCCATGGGCGGAGGTGGAGTAGCACAGGCCGTTGGAGATGGTGGCCCGGCCGTCGCCGCTGACGGGGTCGGGGCACTTGGGCATAGGGGCGATGTCCCATTTGCCGTCCATATTGGGGAAGTTGACGCACTTGTTCATCAGCTCCCAGTTGCCCTCGATGTACATGGAGCCGACCTCGGAGAAGAAGGCGGTGCCCGGCGCGGTTTCGGCAAAGTAGGCCTGATCGGGGCACCATTCGTAGTCCTGGAGGCCCACATAGAACTCCATGCCCTTCTTGGTTCCGGGCTGGTCGAAGCCGGCCTGGGTCTTGTCCTCGCTGAGGATGCGGCCGCCGGCCTGATAGACGAAGCTCCAGTAGCCCATCTGGTCGTCGTTATAGGCCATATAGCCGTATTTCCCGGTCTTGTCGTAGATGGTCTGGGAGGCGTTCACCAGATCGTCCCAGGTCCAAGCTTCGTCGGGATAGGCCACTCCGGCGGCGTCAAACATCTCCTTATTGTATACCAGGAAGATGTTGTCCTTGTCCTTGGGCACGCCGTACATCCGGCCGTCGCTGCCCTGGGCGTTTCCAATGGAAATCTCGGAGAAATGATTTTGGTAGTAATTCGGGTCCTCGTTGGCGTACAGGTCCGTGACATCGGCCAGCATCCCGAAATCGGAGTAGTACAGGATTTGATTGGTGTGCATCCAGAAGATGTCCGGCATCGTGTTGCTCTCGGCGGCGGCTTCCAGCTTGGTCCAGTATTCGTTCCAGCTGGTGACCTGCACCTCAATGGTTACGTCTGGGTGCTTGGCGGTATAGGCGTCGCAGATGGCCTGCATGCTGTCCCGCTGAGCAACGTCCCATATCTGGAATTTGAGGTGCGTCCTGCCGTCCGACGCGCCGCAGCCGCACAGGGACAGCAGCAGCGCCATGGTCAGGACCAGCGCTGTGATACGGGGGATTTTTTTCATGAACACCACTCCTCTGCTTCATTTCATGTCCGCGCCGCCCTCCGGGCCGCGCCCTTATGAGAACTATACGACTTTCGCCGCTCCGCTGTAAATGGACTGCGGAGCGGCGAATATACCCAAATGTTGTTCGTGACGCTTTTCGTGCGTATCACACTACATCTTGGTATATTGTTGTGA
Organism: uncultured Oscillibacter sp.; assembly: GCA_910588175.1. Taxonomy (GTDB): domain Bacteria; phylum Bacillota; class Clostridia; order Oscillospirales; family Oscillospiraceae; genus Oscillibacter. Next base: position 5,907 of record CAJUQQ010000022.1, on the reverse strand, counting down.
TTTTTGTTTGAATAGACACAACATAGGAAACGTTTTTGGTAATTTTGACATGGAATTACAGTGGTTTTGCGGAACGTCCAGAAAAAGGCGGCCTTCGGCTGGAAGGATTTACCTATCATAATGAGACTTTTTAAGCCCTGGCCGGAAGCCGGAGGGATGGACGGTCTCTCGATGAATTCCAGGAAAGCTCCGGGCCGGGGAGCGTCCTACCTGGAGAATTTATCCTGTGGGGAAGGGCCTGTGTGTCCGCCTTTCTTCTGAGACCTTGGCACTTCTGATAAAAGGGTGGCCACGCAGGCCCGCCCTATCGCTCTATTTCTCCTGTAACAGAGATTCCCCCTTGTCCTATTTTGAGGCGAGATAGCCATAGGGAATAGCCCTCGAACAGCGTAAGCCCTTTTCCATTCTGGACATGAAAAAACGCCGCAGACCTTTTCATAATCTGCGGCGTTCGCCTGTCCATACTCTATTCCGCTTTGTGTTCCCGCACTCCATATCCATAACGACCGAAACCGTGATATAGTCCTCAATGCGTTTATTGCGGAGTTTATCGCCCTCGGTGTCGAACACCACATGACGGACAAAGCATTGGAAACGCAGGATTTCTACGAGTTTCCTCTTTGCAGCAACACAACTGCCTCCACATGCCGTGTCCCGGGGAACATATCCACCGCCGCCGCCCGGACGGTCCGGTAGCCCCGCTCCACGAACCGCTTCACATCCCGGCCCAGGGTCCCCGGGTCACAGGAGATATACACAATCCGCTCCGGCCCCATGGCCACCGCAGATTCGATCACCTCCGGGCTGAGGCCCTTCCGGGGCGGGTCCACCGTGATGACCTCCGGCCGCAGGCCCTCCGCCTCCAGCATGGCCGCCGTCTCCGCCGCGTCGCCGCAAAAAAATTCCGCGTTTTGAATGCCGTTTCGGTCCGCGTTCTCTCTCGCGTCCCGGATGGCGGCGGGGATGATTTCCGCGCCGATGACCCGCTGCGCCCGGCCTGCCAGGCACAATGTGATGGTCCCCGCGCCGCAGTAGAGGTCCAGCGCCGTCTCCTTTCCCGTCAGGGCGGCGAACTCCAGGGCCTTTCCATAGAGGACTTCCGCCTGGTCCCGGTTCACCTGGTAGAAGGAGGGGACCGACAGCCGGAATTCCAGGCCGCACAGCGTGTCCATCAAAAAGTCCTGTCCCCAGAGGGTCCGGTACTGGTCCCCCAGAATTACATTTCCCTTTTTCGTGTTCACATTCAGCACCACGCCCACGGTTTTCGGAGCGGCGGCCAGCACCAGGGCGGCCAGCTCCGCCTCCCGGGGGACCTTCCGCCCGTTGGCTACCACACAGCAGAGGCTTTCCCCACGGCGGTTGGTCCGCACATAGACGTGCCGGATCAGCCCCCGGCCCGTGACCTCGTCATAGGCGGGGATCTGATAGCGCTTCATCCAGCTTCCCACGGCGTGGGCCGTCCGGTCGCAGACCTCCGGCTGGAGAAGGCAGCGGTCCACTGGCACCACCTGATGGGTCCGGGCCTGGAAAAAGCCGATTTCCCCGTGGGGACCCACGGGATATTGGCATTTGTTGCGGTAGTGGTCCGGGTTTTTCGCCCCCAGAATCTCCTCCACCGGAACGTCCGCGCCGCCGATGCGGGTCAGGGCGTCCTGAACCCGCTGCCGCTTGGCCCGCAGCTCTTCTTCATAGGAGAGATGGCGGAAGTCGCAGCCGCCGCATTTGCCGTAATAGGGACAATCCGGGACGGCCCGCTCCGGGGAGGGGGTATGGATTTTTACCAGCTCCCCCAGGGCATGGGTTTTCATGACCCTGGTGATTTTCAGATCAATCCGCTCTCCCCGGACGGCCCGGGGAACGAAGACCACGGCGCCGTCCAGCCGGACGACGCCATAGCCTTCGCTGGAATAGCCCTCTACAAGGGCGGTATGAATTTGGCCGTTTTTCAAGTATTCCATAAATCCGGCGTTTACGCCTCCCACTTTTCAAGCAGCTGCCGCAGCTCCGAGGCGTACTTCGCCAGGGACTTGTTGTCCCGGCCCTTGCTGCGCTTGATGAACTCGGTGAGCATGTTGCCCACAGACGCCAGACGCTCGTAGGCCGGCGCGCCCTTGGATCCGGCGACGACCTTGACCTTCCGCTCCGGCAGATAGCCCCGCTCCAGAATGACGCCCGCCGCCAGGTCGTACACCTCGGTGTACTGGGGAGCGTGGGCGGGAATGCCCATGTTCTCCAGGGTTTGGGCGAAGTGGGGCGCTACCTCCCGGTCTCCGTGGACCACGAAGACATGCTGGGGCTTGGGCTCCCGGAAGCCGGAGATCCATTTCAGCAGATGATCCCGGTCTGCGTGGGAGCTGAGGCCGGTAAAGTTCTCCAGGCGGGCCCGGACGGTGATCTCCTCGCCGAAGAGCTTCACGCTCTCCGCTCCCTCCAACAGCTGGCGGCCCAGGGTGCCCTCTCCCTGGAAGCCCACGAAGAGGACTGTACATTCCGGACGCCAGAGGTTGTGCTTCAGGTGGTGCCGGATGCGGCCCGCGTCGCACATGCCGGAGGCGGAGATGATGACCTTGGGGGTCCGGTCCTCGTTCAGGGCCTTGGACTCCTCGCTGCTCTCCGTGGCGTGGAGGTTGGGGAAGCGGAACATGTTCTTGCCCTTTCGCACCAGCCACACCGCGTCGTGGTCCATGTAGCCCCGAAGGTCCCCGTCAAAAATGGATGTGGCCTTTTTCGCCAGGGGAGAGTCGATGTAAACCGGGAAGTCCGGGCAGGAGTGGACCAAGTGCTGTTCCTTGATTTCCCGGATAAAATAGAGGAGCTCCTGGGTCCGGCCCACGGCGAAGGAGGGGATGATGACGTTTCCTCCCCGGGCCATGGTCTCGTCGATGATCCGGGCCAGCTCGTCGGAATAGCCCCAGTTCTCCGGATGGTTCCGGTCGCCGTAGGTGGACTCCATCACCACGTAGTCCGCCCCGGTGATCTGTACCGGGTCGCGGATAACGGGCTGGTTGATGTTGCCGATGTCCCCGGAGAAGACGATGCTCTTTTTCACGCCGTTCTCCCGCAGATCCATGGCCACAAAGGCGGAGCCCAGCAGATGTCCCGCGTCGGTAAACTCCACGTCCACCCCCTCGCAGAGGTTGATGAGTTCGCCGTACTCGCAGATGACCATGAAGTCCTTGACCCGCTCCGCGTCCTCCACGGTGTAAAGGGGCTCGGTCCGGGGAGCGCCGGAGCGCTCGCCCTTGCGGTTTTTCCACTCCGCGTCCTGCTCCTGGATATGCGCGGAGTCTAGCAGCATGATCTCCAACAGCTGGGCGGTGAGGCGGGTGGCAAGAATGCGGCCCTTGAAACCCTGCTTGATGAGCATGGGAATCCGGCCGGAGTGGTCAATGTGGGCGTGGGTTACCAGAACGTAGTCAATGGTATTGGCGGCGAAGGGAAATTCGCCGTTGGAGACTTCGTCCCGGCCCTGCTGGAGGCCGCAGTCGATGAGGATGCGGTTTCCGTTGATCTCCAGACAGTGGCAGCTTCCGGTGACGCATTGGTCCGCGCCGTAAAAGCTGAGTTTCATAGTGGGGCCCTCCTTATCTCTTAGTACAAATCATTGTAACACATTTTGACGGAATATACAAGGAACAATCCGGTGATTTTGTCTGGTTTAGAGAAAATGTCCACTCCGTCCGGCGTCAGTGGACAGCGAAAAGGGATCGGTGTATGATCATAGGACAGATTTTTTGAAAAGGGGGCTCCCATGTGGGGATTCTTTTGATACCCGCCCTGCTGGACGACTGGTTTCCTCTGCTGCGGTACGCCTTCGCCTCCCGGGAGTGGGAGCCGGTGCTTCTGGAGGAGGAACGGGGCCTGGCGGACCGGGGAATGCGCTATTTTCACAACGAATTGTGTTACCCCGTTTTTCTGGTGGCGGGGCAGGTGATGGCCGCCCTGGAGTCCGGGAAGTACGACCCGGCGGACTGCGGCGTGCTGATGGGGCAGGCCGGAGACGAATGCCGGGGCTCCTGCGGCATCCGGCTGATGCGAAAGGCCCTGGATCACGCGGGGTACCCGGAAGTGAAGCTGCTGTCTTTGAATGTCCGGGACATTGACCGGGACACAGGCTTCCCCATCCGCCCGCCGGTGCTCCGCCGGGCGCTGGCGGCGGCGGTGTGGGGAGACGCGCTGGCAATTGTCCGGAACCAGGTGCGGCCCCGGGAGGTCTGGCCCGGCAGCGCGGAGGCGCTGTGGAGGCAGTGGATGGAGACGCTGGGAGAGGACCTGCGCCGGGGGACGGGCCTTTCCAGGCGCCGCATTCTGGAGCGCTGCCGGGAGATCGCGGCCTCTTTCCGCCGGATTGAGACGGCGCCTGGAGACGTGCGGAAGGTCGCCGTTGTGGGAGAGATTTATACAAAATACTGCCACCTGGGAAACTGGAATCTGGAGCGGTATCTGGCGGCGGAGCGGTGTGAGATCGGGGTGGGCGGCGTCACCTGGTACGCCCTCTATTATATGGATACCCACAGCCTGAAAGGCCCCGCCTACCAGCGGAAGCTGTACCGCCTCCTGGCGGATTACCTGGGCGGAATTCAGCGGGAGCTGCTGGCGGTTTTGGAGGAAGCCGGCTTTCACACCCTGCCGCCGCTGGCGGAGCTGAAACGCCGGGCGGAGGGCTTCGCGCCGCTGAACTGCACCGTGGCCGACGGCTGGCTCATCACCGCCGAGGCGGCGGCCTGGGCCAGACTGGGCTATCGGAAAATCCTCTGCGTCCAGCCCTTTGGCTGCCTGCCAGGGCATATTTTCGGCAAGGGGCAGTACGCCGCACTCCAGCGAAAGCTGCCGGACACCCTGCTGGTCAGCGTGGACTATGATGCCAGCACCGGCGAGGGCACGGTGCAGAGCCGGATCCGGATGCTGCTGGATACGGAGCTGTAGCCGTTTTGTGAACTTTTTGCGTCTCATTCCAATTTCCTTTGCATTCCAGGGGAAACTATGGTAAACTATATTCGTTATGCTATGAGAATTTTTACGCCCCTGTCACAGGCGGCGGAGCAATCGAAAGGAAGTTTCAATCAATCATGGGTCTGATGCAAAAGATTTTCGGCGACTACAGCTCCCGGGAGCTGAAATCCATTTACCCCATCGTGGACAAGATTGAGGCCATGGCCGACGAGTACAAGGCCATGACGGACGCTCAGCTCCAGGCGAAAACCCAGGAGTTCAAGGACCGCCTGGAAAACGGCGAGACCCTGGACGACATCCTCCCCGAGGCCTTTGCCACCGCCCGGGAGGCGTCGGACCGGGTGCTGGGCCTCCGGCCCTACCGGGTGCAGCTGGTGGGCGGCGTGGTCCTCCACCAGGGGCGCATCGCCGAGATGAAAACCGGTGAGGGCAAGACCCTGGTGGCCACCCTGCCCGCTTACCTCAACGCCCTGGCGGGGAAGGGCGTCCACATTGTCACCGTCAACGACTACCTGGCTAAGCGCGACAGCGAGTGGATGGGCAAGGTCCACCGTTTCCTGGGGCTCAAGGTGGGCCTGATCGTCCACGGCCTGACCTCCAGGCAGCGCCAGGAGGCCTATGCCGCCGACATCACCTACGGAACCAACAACGAAATGGGCTTTGACTACCTCCGGGACAACATGTGCATCTACTCCCAGGAGTTGGTCCAGCGGGGCCATTCCTTCGCCATCGTGGACGAGGTGGACTCCATCCTCATCGACGAGGCCCGGACTCCCCTCATCATCTCCGGCCAGGGCGAAAAGTCCACCCAGATGTACGATTTAACGGAGATGTTCGTGGCCAAGCTGAAAAAGCAGGTGGTGGTCCAGGTGGACAACAAGGAAGAGGAGGCCTCGGATATCGACGCGGACTATGTGGTGGACGAAAAGGCCAAAACCGCCACCCTCACCGCCC
>CAJUQQ010000021.1:5841-31312 GCA_910588175.1 uncultured Oscillibacter sp. | reverse complement strand
TTAAAGGTCTGAAAACTTGCTCAGGCTGGCGAAAACACGTTTTCGACAGCCTGAGAGGAACCCCAACGGGGTTCCTCTCGTTTTCAATAACTTGGTTGGGCGGTCAGCTGTTTTTGCCTAGGTAGGCTTCCCGGACTTTTTCGTTTGCCAGAAGCTCCGCGCCGGTGCCGGACATGGTGATGTTGCCGGTCTCCAGCACGTAGGCCAGGTCCGCGATTTTCAGGGCCATGTTGGCGTTCTGCTCGATCAGCAGAACGGTGACGCCCTGGCGGTTGATCTCCCGGATGATGGAGAAAATGTCCTGCACCACCAGCGGGGCCAGGCCCAGAGAGGGTTCGTCCAGCATCATCAGCTTGGGACGGGACATCAGCGCCCGGCCCACCGCCAACATCTGCTGCTCGCCGCCGGAGAGGGTGCCCGCCAGCTGCCAGCTCCGCTCCTCCAGCCGGGGGAACAGGCGGTAGACCCATTGGATGTCCTCCTCCACCCCCGCCTTGTCGTTGCGGAGGTACGCGCCGATGCGGAGATTCTCCAGCACCGACATGTCGGCGAAGACCCTCCGCCCCTCGGGGCTCATGGCGATGCCCGCCCCCACGATCTTGTCGATGGATTTGCCCAAAAGCTCCTCCCCGTTCCACCGGATGGAGCCGGAGGACGCCTTGACAAGGCCCGTGACGGTCCGCAGAGTCGTGGATTTGCCCGCGCCGTTGGCCCCGATCAGCGTGACGATCTTGCCGTCGGGCACCTCCAGAGAGATGCCCCGGAGCGCCTGGATGCCGCCGTAGCTGACGGACAGGTTTTCAATCTTAAGCATCCCCGCTCACCCCCAGATAGGCCTCGATGACCCGCTTGTCGTTTTGAATCGCCGCCGGGTCGCCCTGGGCGATCAGCTTGCCGAAGTCCAGGACGTAGATCCGCTCGGAGATGTTCATGACCAGGTTCATGTGGTGCTCGATGAGGAACACCGTCAGGTGGAACCGGCCGCGAATTTCGCTGATGAAGGCCGTCAGCTCCTCGGTCTCCTGGGGATTCATGCCCGCCGCCGGTTCGTCCAGCAGCAGCAGCTTCGGCTCCGCCGCCAGGGCCCGGGCAATCTCCAGCCGCCGCTGCTTGCCATAGGGCAGGGAGGCGGCCGGTTCGTTCCGCACGTCCGCCAGCCCCACGGTCTCCAAAAGCTCCAGCACGTTTTCCCGCTGGGCCGCCTCCTCCTTCCGGTTCAGGCGGAAGGTGGCCGTGAACACGTTGCTGGCGGCCCGGCAGTGCTTGGCGATCAGCACGTTGTCAAACACCGTCTGGCTTTTCCACAGCCGGATGTTCTGAAAGGTCCGGGCCATGCCCAGGCGGGTCACCTTGTCCGGGGTGGGGGCCAGAACTTGGGTGTAGTCCCCGGCGTGCTCCCCCTTGTACTGCTGGCGCATCTTCCCCTGGGGATGGTTCTCCACGATCTTCTCCCCCTGGAACCAGACGGCCCCGTTGGTGGGCTGGTACACGCCGGTAATCACGTTGAAGGCCGTGGTTTTCCCCGCGCCGTTGGGGCCGATGAGCGCCACGATCTCCCCTTTGTTGACCTCCAGGTTCAGGTTATCCACCGCCACCACGCCGCCGAACTGCATGGTGACGTTTTCCACCTTCAATACGTTCTCGCTCATTTCGTCCCCTCCTTCCGGCGCTTTTTCAAGAGGTCCGGCAGCTCCTTGTCTCCCATGATGCCCGTCCGGAAGAACAGCACCACGATCATGATCACCACGGAGAACACCACCATGCGGAAGCCGTTGCGGAGCAGAGGCACCTTGAACCCGCCGATGAAGGTCTCCGCGTCCAGGAAGCGGAGCCACCACTCGCTGGCGGCCACGTACAGGAACGCCGCGATGCAGCTGCCCGACACGGAGCCGATGCCGCCGATGACCACGATCAGCAAAATCTCGTAGGTCATGGCGGTGGTGAAGGTCTTGGCCTGGGCCTGGTTGGCGAACATGGCGAACATGCCGCCTCCCACCCCGGCGAAGAAGGAGCTGATGCAGAAGGCCAGCCGCTTGTGCCTGGAGAGATTGATGCCCATGGCCTCCGCCGCCACCTCGTCGTCCCGGATGGCCTTAAAGGCCCGGCCGTAGGTGGAGTTGATGAGAAGCACGATGACGGCCACGCAGATGCCCGCCAGCAGGAAGGCCGTGAAGGTGGAGAGGCGCAGCACCGTCTCCCCATTGGCGTTTTGGATGTTGAAGTTGGAGAAGGTGGGGAAGTTTTTCAGGGCGTTGGCCCCGTTGGTGACGGGCCCCAGCTTATCCCACTGGAACACCGCCCGGATGATCTCGCCGAAGCCCAGGGTGGCGATGGCCAGATAGTCGCTTTTCAGCCGCAGCACCGGCAGGCCGATGAGCCAGGCCACCGCCGCCGCCACGCAGCCCCCCAGAATCAGCGCCAGCACCACCCCCAGCACCAGGCCCAGCGCCCCGCCGCCGAATAGCTCCGGCAGGGAGAAGTTGACGGCGGAGCCGTTGTAGATATAGTAGACCGCGTCCCGCTGGGCGGTGGGAATGGTCAAAATCGCGTAGGTATACGCGCCCAGCAGCATGAAGCCCGCCTGGCCCAGGGAGAACAGGCCCGTGAAGCCGTTGAGCAGGTTCATGGAAACCGCCACCAGGGCGTAGACCGCGCCCTTTTTCAGGGCGGCGAAGACCATGATGTTTTTGTTCGGGTCCAGCACGTTTTCCAGGATAACCACCAGCGCCAGCAGGGCCGCCGCCCACAGCAGGGTTCCCCAGGTCTGTTTGTTGATCGTTTTCTTCATACCGTCCGCCCCCTTACACTTTGTCGGTGACCTTTTCACCGAAGAGGCCCGTGGGCTTCACCACCAGGATGATGATCAGCAGGGCGAAGGTGAACGCGTCGGAGAAGATGCTCCAGCTGGAGCCCTTGATGACGCTTTCGGAAAGGCCGATGATGAAGGCCCCCACCACCGCCCCGGGGATGGAGCCGATGCCCCCGAACACCGCCGCCACAAAGGCCCGGAGCCCCGGCAGAGAGCCGGACAGGGGGACGATGGACTGGTAATTGGTGAAGTACAGCACGGAGCCCACCGCCGCCAGGAAGGAGCCGATGACAAAGGTGACGGAGATGACCGCGTTGATTTTGATGCCCATAAGCTGGGCGGTCTCAAAGTCCCGGGCCACGGCCCGCATGGCCATGCCCACCTTGGTGTGGTGGATGAGCTGGGTCAGGGCCAGCACCAGAGCCAGCACCAGCACCGGGGTGATCACGGTGACCCACTTGGTGGAGACTCCGGCAACGGTGATGGTTTTGGAGATGCCCGGAATCTCCGGGTACATCTGGGGCAGGCCGCCGGTGATATAGGTGGCCAGGTTTTGCAGCAGGTAGCTCACGCCGATGGCGGAGATCATGACGCTCATCCGGGGCGCTTCCCGCAGGGGCTTGTAGGCCGCCCGCTCGATGACAAAGCCCAGCAGCACCGTCAGAACCAGCACCAGGGGGATGGACGCCGCCAGGGGCAGGCTGGCGGTGAGGTAGACCATCATCAGGCCCGCCACCATGAACACGTCGCCGTGGGCGAAGTTGATCAGGCGCAGAATGCCGTAGACCATGGTGTAGCCGATGGCGATCAGGGCGTACTGCCCGCCCAGGGACACGCCGGAGAGCAAAATGGAAATGGCGTATTGCACGAGGGAACCCTCCCTTGTCTTTTAAGATGTAGGGGCCGCGAAGGACCGTCTCGAAAAAGGCCGGACCAGCCGCTTTCGAGGCGAGCCTGTGAAACGCCGGAACCTGCCGGGGGAATCTTCCCCCGGCAGGCAGCGGAACCGTCAAGCGAAGCTGCCGTCACGCCCGCCCGGCGGATCGCCGGACGTACGGAGAGACCGTTCGTTTGGCGGCTTTTCTTGCAGGAGACGTTACTTGGCGGTCTGGACGGTCTCCAGGGTCCAGGCCCCGGCGGCGTTGTCCGCCGTCTTGATATAGGCGGTGTCCCGGACGGCGTCGCCCACGCCGTCAAAGGCAATGGCCCCGGACACGCCGGTGTAGCTCAGGCTGGGCAGGGCGGCCTTGACGGCGGCCTTGTCGGTGGAACCGGCGGCCTTCAGGGCCTCCAGAGCCACATAGTAGGCGTCGTAGCCCATGGCGGTTACCGCCGCGATGGTGTCGTCTCCGCCGTTGTTGGTCATGGCGGTGGAATCCTCGTTCAGCCAGGCTTTGATGCCCTCGTCAAATTCGGGAGAGCCGCCCTCCTGATAGAAGGTGGAGACGTAAATCTGCACATCGGAGCCCTTGGCGGCGTCCAGAACCTTGTTGCTGTCCAGGGTGTCGGAGCCCAGGATGGGGATATTCAGGTTCATGGAGGCGGCCAGCTTCACGATCTGGGTGGAGTAGGCGATGGAGACGGGGCAGAAGATCACGTCCGCGCCCTCGGCCACGGCCTTGTTCAGGTAAGTGGAGAAGTCGGAGGTGTTGGGGGGGAAGGAGTCCTTCACCACCTCGCCCTCAAAAGCCTGCTCGAAGTAGTTCAGGAGGCCCTGGTCGTAGTCGTTGCCCAGCTCGCCCAGGAGATACGCCTTCTTGGCGGAGAACTTCTCGCTGGCGAAGTTGGCAAGGACGGTGCCCTGGAAGGGGTCCAGGAAGCAGATGCGGAAGTAGTAGTCGTTGCCCGCGGTGACGCCGGGGTTCGTGCAGGTGACGCCGATGGCGGCCAGGCCCGCCTCGCCGAAGATGGGGCCGCCGGCGATGGCACAGCCGGAGCCGTAGGTGCCCAGCACCAGGCTCACGTCCTGGCTGACCAGCTGAGAGGCGGCGGTGGGGGCCTTGTCGGCGGAAGAGGCGTTGTCGGCGTAGACCAGCTCGACGGTATAGGTCTCGCCGCCGATTTCCACCGTGGGGGTTTCCTTGTTGGCGTACTGCATGCCCAGCATCTCCTGCTTGCCGCCCGCGCCGGAGTCGCCGGTGGCGGGCTCGAACACGCCGATGCGGACCACCTTGTCCCCGCCGGAGCCGCCGGTGGTGCCGCCGGAGCCGGCGGAATCGCCGGAGCCGCCGGAACCGGAGCCGCCGCCGCAGGCGGCCAGACTCAGCGCCAGGCTCAGCGCCAGAAGCGTCGCGAATAATTTCTTCATTCTTTTCATCCTCCTATTACAATAGGACCTTCGTCCCTGGTATGCCGATTATTCTACGTGCTTTTCCCCGATTTTTCAAGGTAAATTCTTCACAGAAAGATTCTTCGGATTTTGCCGCCCCCCGGGAGCCGCGCCTTCTGTCCGGCGCTCGTTTGTCTCCCGGCGGCGGACATTTTGGGGCCGTGAGAAATTTTTGCCGGAGGGCCGTCCTCCTCCGGCGGACAATCGTTTTCGTGATTTTGCTGAACGGGGAGCCCCTGAGAAAATTTTTCGCCGGGAACGTTTCGGTTGTTGTTGCATTATGATGGAAGTATGATATAATGAAGCCATTGCCTGATTGAAAACCGAGTGGGAGGTTGCATCGTTTATGAACATGAAACAAAGCATCAAAAAAACCGTATGGATCCGCGCCATCGCGGCCCTGGTCTCCATTCTGCTGTTCAGCTTCGTGACCACGGCCAACATCCTGCGCATCCAAAGCGTCCAGAACACCAACACCAAGGCCGCCGAGCTTCTCCAGCGGGCCCAGGCGGCGGAGACCGCCCACTACCGCTGGGCCAGCGGCCTGAGCAACGCCCTGTACGCCGGGGCCGAGTTCACCGGCAGCACCGACCCCACCGCCTGCACCCTGGGCCAGTGGATTTACGGGGACGAGGAAATCAGCGACCCCGCCATTTCGGCCCTGCGCGGCGAGCTGGAGCCCCTGCATAAGGAAATCCACGAGTCCGCCACCCATGTGCTGGACCTGCTGAAAACCAGCCCCGCCCAGGCCCGGGATTACTATCAGGAAACCATCCTGTCCAACATCACCGCCCTGGTGGGCAAGCTGGACAAGATCGTGGAGATGGAAACCACCGCCAACAACGAGGGTCTGGCCCGCATGCGCACCATGATTCTCCAGATGCAGCTGGTGTGCTTCCTCTGCCTGGTGCTGGCGCTGGCCTGCCTCATCAGCCTGGTTACTTATGTGGGCAAGCACGTGGTGAAGCCCATTCTGCGCATCACCGATCAGGCCCGCCCCCTTCAGGAGGGCCGCCTGGACCTGAAGATGGACTATCAGTCCGAGAACGAGCTGGGCGAGCTGTCCAAGACCCTGGAGAAGTCCATGGCCCTGATCCACAGCTATGTGGAGGACATCAACCGCATCATGGGCCAGCTGTCCCAGGGGAATTTCGACGTGGCGGCCTCCGTGCCCTACATCGGCGATTTCCAGTCCATTGAGACCTCTCTGAACAGCTTCACCGCCACCATTTCCGACACCCTGGGCAGCATCGTCCACACCCAGGGCCGGGTCTCCAGCAACGCCGGACAGCTTTCCAGCGGGGCCCAGGCCTTGGCCCAGGGCGCCACGGAGCAGGCCAGCGCCGTGGAGGAGCTGTACGCCACCCTGGACGACCTGTCCAAAAACGCGGACCGCAACGTCCGCTCCGCCGCCGACGCCCTGGAGAAGGCCCGCCTCACCGGCGAGCAGGTCACCGTCAGCAGCCAGCAGATGGAGCAGATGGTCTCCGCCATGACGGACATCACCCGGTCCTCCGAGCAGATTGGCCGGATCATCGCCACCATTGAGGACATCGCCTTCCAGACCAACATCCTGGCCCTGAACGCCGCCGTGGAGGCCGCCCGGGCGGGCAGCGCCGGCAAGGGCTTCGCCGTGGTGGCCGACGAGGTGCGGTCCCTGGCCACCCGGTCCGACGAGGCCGCCAAGGCCACCAAGGACCTGATTGACAACTCCGTCCAGGCCACGGAGCAGGGCAGCCGCATCGTGGGCCAGGTCTCCGAGTCCCTGAAAAAGACCCTGGAGCTGGTGATGCAGTCCAACACCACCATCAACGCCATCGCCGAGGCCGTCCAGGGCGAGGCCTCGTCCATTGCCCAGGTCACCGAGGGCATCGGCCAGATTTCCGCCGTGGTCCAGACCAACTCCGCCAGCAGCGAGGAGTCCGCCGCCGTCAGCACGGAGCTCTTTGAGGAGGTCCACAAGCTGGAGGACGAGACCCGGAAGTTCCGGCTCAAGAGAGGGCACTGAGACGCGTAAAAACCGCCGCCTGGACTTTCGTCCAGGCGGCGTCTCTTATTCCAGCAGTCCGGCCCGCCGCATCTGGGCCGTCTTGGACTGGAGCCGGGCGAAGGAGGTTACGCTGTCCTCCTCCTCCAGCAGAGCCTTGGCCTCCGGGGACAAGGTCTGGAAAAATTCGTAAGCCGAGGGGTCCTGGTCCAAAAGGTCCTCCAGGCTGAGGTATTCCGCGTTGTACATCAGCTCACCTCCAGACCTAGTTTACCCGGATTTTTGGGAGGTTTTCATGGAATTTTGCGCAATTTCTGACAACAAGAGGGCCTTTCTCCCCCTGCTCCTCCTGGGGGACGAGCAGGAGGAGATGATAGACCGCTATCTGGACCGGGGGACCCTCTGGGCCCTGTATGACGGCGGCGTCCTCCGCTGCGTGTGCGTGGTGACGGAGGAGGGGGACGGGGATTTTGAAATCAAAAACCTCGCCGTGGCTCCGGGGAGCCAGCGGCGGGGCTATGGGCGGGCCATGGTGGAGCACGCGGCCCGGCAGTGCCGGGGGCGGCGGCTTCTGGCGGGCACCGGGGACAGCCCGCTGACGGTGCCGTTCTACCAGGCGTGCGGCTTCCAGGAAGACCACCGCATTCCCAATTTCTTTACCGAGAACTACGACCACCCCATTTACGAGGCGGGGCGGCGGCTGGTGGATATGGTGGTGTTTGCCATGCCGCTGTAGTGCGGCGGAAAAGGAGGCGCGTCCTGTTTCGGGCGCGCCTCCTCAGGCTGTCGAAAAACGGTAAAAGCTCCAACAACGGGAAGGAAGAGAGTTACGAGAGGAACCCAGGAAGGGTTCCTTTCGTTTTCAATCGGAAGTTTTCAGAACTTTTTTAAAGGTCTGAAAACTTGCTCCGGCTGGCGAAAACACTTTTTCGACAGCCGGAGCGGCAGTCTTTCGACTGCCGCTCCGCTTTTTTATAATAGTGCTTACTCCTTCACGGCGGCCTTCAGCGCCTCCACCCGGCCGGTCTTCTCCCAGGCCACGCCCAGGTCCTCCCGGCCCATGTGGCCGTAAGCGGCCAGTTGGCGGTAGATGGGCTTGCGCAGGTCCAGGTCCCGGATGATGGCGGTGGGCCGCAGGTCGAAGACCTTGCCCACGGCCTCCTCCAGCTTGGCGTCGCTGACGGTTCCCGTGCCGAAGGTCTCCACCAGGATGCTGACGGGCTTGGCAACGCCGATGGCGTAGGCCAGCTCAATCTGGCAGCGCCGGGCCAGGCCCGCGGCCACGATGTTCTTGGCCACCCACCGGGCGGCGTAGGCGGCGGAGCGGTCCACCTTGGTGGGGTCCTTGCCGGAGAAGCAGCCGCCGCCGTGGGGGGCGCTGCCGCCGTATGTATCCACAATGATCTTCCGCCCCGTCAGGCCCGCGTCGGCGGCGGGGCCGCCCTTGACAAAGCGGCCGGTGGGGTTCACGTAGTATTTCGTGTTCTCGTCCAGCATGCTTGCGGGGAGAACCTCCTTGGCCACCAGGTTGATCATGTCCCGGCGAATCTGCTCCAGGGTCACGTCGGGGTTGTGCTGGGTGGAGATGACCACGGTGTCGATGCGGACCGGGTTGTTGTTTTCGTCGTACTCCACGGTGACCTGGCTCTTGCCGTCCGGGCGCATGTAGGAGACCAGGCCGCTCTTGCGGACCTTGGCCATCTGGAGGCAGAGCTTCTGGGCCAGGGAGAGGGGCAGGGGCATCAGCTCCGGCGTCTCGTCGCAGGCGTAGCCGAACATCATGCCCTGGTCGCCCGCGCCGTGGTTCAGTTCCGCCTCCTCGTTGTTTTTGTTTTCCAGGGATTTGTCCACGCCCAGGGCGATGTCGGCGGACTGCTCGTCGATGGAGGTGATGACGCCGCAGGTGTCGCAGTCGAAGCCGTATTTCCCCCGGTCATAGCCGATGTCCCGGACCACCTCCCGGGCCAGCTTGTCGATGTCCACATAGCAGCTGGTGGTGATTTCCCCCATGACGTGAATCAGGCCGGTGCAGGCCGTGGTCTCGCAGGCCACCCGGCCCTGGGGGTCCTGGGCCAGGATGGCGTCCAGCACGGCGTCGGAAATCTGGTCGCAGATTTTGTCGGGATGTCCCTCCGTCACGGACTCGGAGGTGAAGAGATAATGTCTTGCCATGGTGTGCTCCTTCTCGCTTTTTTGGGAAGCGGCGCGCCTGTTTCCGCCCGCGCGCTGGACGATGTTGCCGGTGGGAAGGAAAAAACCCCCGCGTTTCGACAGCGAAACGCGGGGGGAAAAGTTCGTCCTCGCTCCTCATCTGTCGTCTCCGCCGGATTTGGCACCTTTCAAACGCAGGTTGCCGTGGGTTCATCGGGCCGTTCCCTCCGCCACTCTTGATAAGGATATTTACTTACTTTCGTATTGTAGCAGGTCTCGCCGGTTTGTCAAGGGCTCCGGGGCCTTTTTCCCCAGGATTTTTTTGCCGTTTCCGGCAATGTTCAAAAAATAGTGGTGACTTTTGCCGGGGAAGAGGGTATAATATTCCTTGCGTTTCGAAATCCGGATACTTAGGAGGGAACCTTCTTGAGAAAGCTGAACAGCGCCGTGGAGCGCTTCGCGCTCCGGCACCCCAACTTCGGCCTGCCCAACCTCATGCTGTACATCGTCATTGGAAACGTCATCGCCTTTTTCCTCCTGCGGCTGACCGGCGGCCAGGCCATCCAGTTTTTGTACTTCGACTGGGGGCTGGTCCTCCGCGGGCAGATCTGGCGGCTGGTGACCTTCGTCTTCGTGCCGGAGAGCACGCAGCCCTTTAACCTGATCTTGTCTTTGTACTTCATGTACTTCATCGGCTCCATGCTGGAGCGGGAGTGGGGCACGCCGAAATTCTGCCTCTACTACCTCTCCGGCGTGGTCCTGACCCTCCTCACCGGCGTTGTCAGCCACTACGCCTTCGGCTACGGCGTGCTGATGGGGACCTACTACGTGGGGATGTCCATGTTCCTGGCCTTCGCCGCCCTGTACCCCGACGCCCGGCTGATGCTGTTCTACGTCATTCCCGTCAAGGCCAAGTGGCTGGCCCTGGCGGACGCGGCCCTCTTCGCCGTGGACGCCCTGGGGGCCCTCTTCCGGGGGAACTGGCTCAGCGCCCTGCTGCCCGTCATCGCCCTGTTCAATTTCCTGATCTTCTTCTGGTGTGAGATCGTGGATCAAATTGACCGGCGGCGGGCCTACGCCCGGCACCGGAACTCCCACCAGACCATCCAGTTCAAGTCCGCCGTCCGCCAGCAGCGGAAAAAGGAGGCCCAGCAGGGCTACCGGCACAAGTGCTCCGTCTGCGGCCGGACCGACACGGACTTCCCGGACCTGGAGTTCCGCTACTGCTCCCGCTGCGCGGGCTATCACTGCTTCTGCGCGGACCACATCTTCAACCATGAGCATTTCAAGGAGTGAACCCGATTGAAACACCCGTTTCCCAAACCCAAGTACCGCCTCTCCCTGCCGCTGAGCCTTCTGGCGGCGGCGCTGCTGGCCGGGGGAATCACCCTGCTGGCCCTCTGGTGCCAGCCGAACTCCTTCCGGGCAGTGGCGTCGGGCTTTTTGCGCCAGCCCCTTCTCATCGTGCTGAACGCCCTGCCGGCGGGGCTTTTGCTCCTGGCGGCGGCGGCGCTGCTGCGAAACGTCTTTTTCGCCGGGGCCCTGGTGAATCTGGCGGTGTGCGGCCTGTCCATTGCCAACCGGGTGAAAATCGAGGTCCGGGACGAGCCGGTGTTCCCCCGGGACTTCGCCCTCTTAAAAGAGGTGGGCAGCGCCCTGGAGAGCTATGACATCCACTATCCGGCGGCGCAGATCGCGGCGGTAGTCCTGGTAACCGCCGCCCTGCTGGCCTTGGGGGTTTTCATTGGCTGCAAGCCCTTTCCGGCGAAGCGGCTCCGGGGCTGGGGGGGGAGGCTTCTGGGCTTTGCCGCCTCCCTGGCCGTCCTGACGGGGCTGATTTTCACCCTTTACGCCTCCAAGGACCTCTACCAGTCCTTCCAGGTCTCCAACGCCGAATACGTCCCCGCCGTCTTCAACGACCTGGGCTTTCCCTATGCCTTCTGCCACCATTTCACCACCTATCTGGTGGACCGGCCGGAGGGCTTCCGCCGCGCCGAGGCGGAGGGCTGGGAGACCGGGGACCGGACCGGGCTGGGGAAGGCCGTCAGCGTCGTCATGGTGATGAACGAGGCCTTTTCCGATCTCACCGACGCCCCGGCCTTTGCCTGGGGGGAGGAAGGGGACCCCCTGGCCAATTTCCACGCCCTGCGGCAGGACCCCCATGCCCTCAGCGGCCAGGTGGCGGTGCCCGGCTTCGCCGGGGGCACGGCCAACACGGAGTTCGACGTGCTGACGGGTATGCAGACCAACGCCCTTTCCGCCTCCACCACCTCCGCCATGCGGGTGGTGAACCGGAACCTGGACAGCCTGTTCCGGGTCTTCGGAAACGACGGCTACGCCACCTCCTTCTACCACCCGGGGGACAACTGGTTTTACAACCGGGAGAACGTCTACCGCTGGCTGGGGGCGGAGGAGACCCTGTTTGCCGGGGACATGGAGAATCCGGAGTACAAGGGCCGCTGGGTCACCGACGCCTACGCGGCGGGCCTCATCGAGGCGCTCTTTGAGGAGGCGGAGGGGCCGGTGTTCCACTTCACCACCACCATCCAGAACCACATGTCCTACACCGCCGACAAATACGGCCCGGACTACGTCTTCCCCCCGGTGGAGACCGGCGCCGCCCTGTCGGAGGAGGCGGAGACGCTTCTCCGCGTTTACGTGGAGGGCCTGCGGGACGCGGACGCCATGCTGGGCCGCCTCTGGCGGTTCTTCGATGGGCGGGAGGAGCCGGTGGTGCTGGTCTTCTGGGGGGACCACCTGCCCTATTTGGGGGATCGCCAGCTGGGCTACCGCCAGCTGGGCATCGACGTGTTTCCCGGCCCGGAGGGGCAGGAGAATCTGACGGCCTATAAAACCCCCTACGTCCTCTGGGCCAACGACGCGGCGGCGGAGATTCTGGACTGGGAGAACGCCGCGGCGGCCCTGGACCTGCCGGAGACCGTCTCCGCCTGCTTCCTGGGGGCGGCGGTGCTGGAGCTGACGGGCCGGGGGGAGGAAAGCCCCTGGTTTTCCTTCCTGAACCAGCTGCGCCGGGAGCTGCCGGTGGCGCAGAAGAGCACGTATCAATTGGCGGACGGCTCCCTCACGGGGGAGCTCTCCGCCCGGCAGCGGGAGCTTGTCCGGAAGTGGCGGTGCTGGAGCTATTACAAGCTCCAATATAAGGAGCTTTCGCCATGAGGGCCCGGCCTCTCGCCCTGTGCGGCCTGCTGTCCGCCCTGGCGGCGGCGCTGCTGATTCTGGGCGGCGTTCTCCCCGGCATGGTGTTCTGCGCCCCCATCCTGGCCATGGGCGTGCTGCTGCCGGTGCTGGAGGAGTGGGGGCCCAAGGCCGCCGGAACGTCCTACGCCGCCGTGTCCATCCTGGCCCTGCTGCTGGCGCCGGACCGGGAGACCGCCTTTGTCTACCTGTTCTTCGGCTGGTACCCCATCCTCCGGCCCAAAATCGCCGCCCTGCCCTCCCGGCCGCTGCGCGTCCTGGCCCGGCTGGCGGTGTGCAGCGCCGCCGCCGTTCTGCTCTACGGCCTGGCCCTGCGGCTTATGGGTCTGACGGAGGAGATTGCCGCCTGGTACGTCAACGCCCTTTTGCTGGCGGCGGGGAACGCGGTCTTCCTGCTGACGGACGCCACCCTGGCCCGGCTGACCGGCGTCTGGCACTGGAAGCTGAAAAAGCATTTATACCGGTAATATTGTTTTGAGGTGATACCATGAAAACCGCGCTGGTCCTGGAGGGCGGAGCCCTGCGGACCATCTATTCCTCCGGCGTGTGCGACGCCTTTTTGGACGGGGGGCTCCCCCTGCCGGACTACACCCTGGGGGTCTCCGCCGGGATTGCCTACGGCGTGAGCTACCTCTCCCGGCAGAGCCGCCGGAACCTGCAATTGATCTGCCGCTACGCCAACGACAGGCGCTACATGGGCTTCCGCAATCTGGCGAACCCGAAAAACCGGTCCTATTTCGGTCTCAAGTTCGCCTATGAGACCATCCCCAACGAGCTGATCCCCTTTGACTACGACGCTTTCGCCGCCTATCCCGGCCGGGCGGAGGCGGTGGTGACGAACCTGCTCACCGGGGAGGCGGAGTATCTGCCCGTGCCCCGGCGGGACAGCCCCAATTTGCAGCTGGAGGCCACCTGCGCCATCCCGCTGATGTTCCCCACCATTTACATCGGCGGCCAGCCCTATCTGGACGGCGGCTGCGCCGACGCGATTCCCTGGCGGCGGGCCTTTCAGGAGGGCTGCGGCCGGGTGGTGGTGGTGCTGACCCGGGAGCGGGAGTACCGCAAAAAGCCGGGCCGGTCCGACCAGGCCATTGCCCGGGCCTTCCGGCGCTATCCCAACTTTCAGGAGACCATGCGGACCCGGCCGGAGCGGTACAACGCCTGCCGGGAGGAGCTGTTCGCCCTGGAGCGGGAGGGCAGGGCCCTGGTCATCGCCCCCAGGGACACCCTGGGCTGTTCCCGGACGGAGAGAAATCTGGACACCCTCCGGGCGCTGTGGCAGGAGGGCTATTTCGACGGACGGCGGGAAATAGAGCGGGTTCGGGAGTTCTGGACGAAGGAGTAAAAAACGGAGCGGCTTTTCAGCCGCTCCGTTCAGCCTGTCGAAAACGTGTTTTCGCCAGCCTGAGCAAGTTTTCAGACCTTTAAAAAAGTTCTGAAAACTTCTGATTGAAAACGAAAGGAACCCTTCCTGGGTTTCTCTCGTAACTCTCTTCCTTCCCGTTGTTGGAGTTTTTACCGTTTTTCGGCACTCTGGGATACTTTCTTTCAAGAAAGTATCAGTCTTCGCAGAGGCCGGCGGTGATGATGGCCATGGAGTAGACCTCCTGGGCGTTGCAGCCCCGGGAGAGGTCGTTGATGGGGGCGTTGAGGCCCTGGAGAATGGGGCCGTAGGCGTCGAAGGAGCCCATGCGCTGGCAGATTTTGTAGCCGATGTTGCCCGCGTTGATGTCGGGGAAGATGAAGGTGTTGGCCTGGCCGTGGACGGGGGAGTCGGGGCACTTGGTCCTCATGACCCGGGGAGAGACGGCGGCGTCAAATTGCAGCTCGCCGTCCACCACCACGCCGGGGAGGGCGAACTTCGCCTTTTCGCAGGCGCTACGCATCTTGTCCACGTCCTCGCCGGAGCCGGAGCCGTGGGTGGAGTAGCTGAGGAAGGCCACCTTGGGGTCGATGCCGAAGGTCCGGGCCGTCTGGACGGTCTCCACGGCGATCTCCACCAGCTCGTCCTCGGAGGGCTTGATGTTGATGGCGCAGTCCGCCATGGCGAACACGTCCGGGTCGCCGGTGGCGGAGGGACGGACCAGGATGAAGCAGCTGGAGACGATCTTGCACCCCGGCTTGGTCTTGATGAGCTGGAGGGCGGGGCGGACGGTGTCGGCGGTGGAGTAGGTGGCGCCGCCCAGCAGCGCGTCGGCGTAGCCCATCTTCACCAGCATGGTGCCGAAGTAGTTGCCCTGCTTCAGGGCGGCGCGGCACTGCTCCTCGGTCATCTTGCCCTTGCGCAGGGCCACCATCTCGGCCACCATCTTGTCCATGTCCTCAAAGGTCTCGGGGTCCAGGATCTCCGCGCCCTTGACGTTGAAGCCCACCTCCTCGGCGGCGGACAGAATCTCCTCCCGGTTGCCCACCAGAACGGGCATCAGGAACGTGGCGGAGAGCAGCCGGGCGGCGGCCTCCAGAATGCGGGGGTCCGTGCCCTCGGTGAACACGATTTTGCGGGGATGGGCCTTCAGCTTTTTGATCAGAAACTCAAACATGTCTTTTCCTCCAGATGTACAAGTCTTCGCGGGGGTTCATGGTATCATAGCCAGCGCAGGTGAAAAGAATCCTGCGGGTTCTTTTCAACGAACCGCCGCTAAGGCGGCGGTTCGTGCCGCGAAGCGGCTGTCCGCGCATGGCTTCATAGGAAACGCAAACGCGCTCCGCGCACCGGCGGACCATGGGTCCGCCGGTTGAAAAGGAGTGGGAACTCCTTTTCAGCTGCGTTAACTGTATTATACACCTTTGCCCGCTCCGGTCAATGCAAACTTCGGCGGTTTTTTATAAAAATTTACGGTTCTGTCACCAATTTCCAGCCGGGCTGTGGCACACTAAATTGGCGCTTTTTGTTGAAACCACCGGGAATCGCCGGGACTTGGCCGCATTTTTGCGCCTTCCGGGTCTTGACGGACGGGGAAAAAAGCGGTATGATAGGCATTGGTAACAATTTGTAACTTTTATGGCCGCTCCCTCCCTCCGGCACGCCGGGGGCGGGACGCCTGTGAGGAGACCTATGAGCGAAGACAAGAAACGATCCACCACCCAGGCCCCGCCCCGGCGGGAAACCGGCGGAGAGCGGGAGAGCTTCCCCGAGGGCTGGAGCCCCTGGCGGGAATGGGACCTGCCCCCCTCCGTCCGGGACTGGGAGCCGGAGGGCCGGGAAAGGCCGGAGCGGCGGAGCTCCCGCCGGAGCGCCTCCCGCGCCCGGCAGCGCGTCCGCAAGGCCCCGCCGCCGGAGCGGCGGGAGGGAGAGCCCCTCTCCCCCCGGCAGGCCATCGCCCAGAAGCGGCTGTATTTCCGCCGCCGCTGGCGGCGCATTGTCCGGGAAAACAAGGCCCACCGCTTCCCGGAGTCCGAGCGGATTCCCATTCAGCTGATGCTGTTCATCTGGGGGCTGCTGCCCATGTGGGGGAGCCTGCTCCAGGAGCGGGTGCTGCAAAAGAACAGCGCCTCCCGGCAGAAGAGCGCCCAGAGCGCCCAGAGAACGCGCCGCTGGCGCGTCCATCCCATGGTCTTCCTGGGGGGCGGCTGCGTCGTGGCGGCGGTGCTGCTGTTTTTCTCCATCTACACCAACGGCGTCACCGTCACCTATGACGGAAAGGTCCTGGCCTCTCTGGCCAGCCAGACGGAGGCCGAGGAGGCCCGGGCGGAGCTGGAAAAGGTCACCGCCCAGACCTTGGGCCGGAGCTTTACCATCGACGACTCCCTGATTCAGTACTCCTCCGGCCTGCTCCGCCGCCAGGACTTGGTGGACAAGGAGGTCTATGAGGAGGCCCTGAGCCAGGAGGTGGGCATGGTCACCGCCGCCTACTGCCTGTACGTGGAGGGGGAGCGCATCGGGGCCACGCCCTACAAGGGGGCCCTGGAGCAGCTGTTGGAGCAGATTCAGCTCTCCGCCACCAACGAGGGCACCATCTCCGTCTCCTTCGCCGAGAACGTGGAGGTGAAGGAGGAGTTTGTGCCCACCGACAGCCTGATGAACCTGGGCTTTTTGGCGGAGACCCTCTACAGCACCAAGACCGCCGAGGTCACCTACACCGTGGCCAAGGGGGACACCTGGTCCGAGATCGCCGAGGACCACGGCCTCACCTCCAAGGAGCTGCTGGCCCTGAACCCCGGCTATGACATCGACAAGCTGCAGATCGGCGAAATCCTCACCATGTCCGCCTCCGTGCCCTATCTGACCATGACCGTGGTCCAGCAGGAGCGGTATGTGGACAGCGTGGCCTTCGACGTGGAGGACACCCCCAGCCCGGACATCTACGTGGGCGACTACAAGGTTACCTCCCCCGGGCAGTACGGCGCGGCGGACACCGTGGCCAACGTCACCTATGTCAACGGCCAGGAGACGGAGCGGACCGTGCTCTCCGCCGTCACCCTCCGCCAGCCCGTGACGGAGCACCGGCTCCAGGGCACGAAGCCCAAGCCCATCACCGCGGCCTCCGGCACCTTCCGCTGGCCCACCACGGGGCGGATCAGCTCCCGGTTCGGCGGGCGGAGCTCCCCCGGCGGCATCGGCTCCACCAACCACAAGGGCATCGACATCGCCGTGCCCTACAGGACCCCGATCTACGCCGCGGACGGCGGCACCGTCACCTACTCCGGGTGGATGGGCGGCTATGGCTATCTGGTGCAGATTGACCATGGCAACGGCTATGTGACCCGGTACGGCCACAACAGCAGTCTGACGGTCTCCGTGGGCCAGAAGGTCTACAAGGGCCAGCAGATCGCCCGGGCCGGTTCCACCGGCAACTCCACCGGAAACCACTGCCACTTTGAGGTGCGCCTCAACGGCGTGGCCAAGAACCCGCTGAATTATCTGTAAGCTCTGTAAGCATGGAAAGGACCGCCGGAAGAATCCGGCGGTCCTTTTGGGTCCTTTTGGGTCCTTTTGGGGAGTTGTCCTGAGCAGGGGCCGCCCCCCTGGGCGGCCCGAAACCAAGGGAGACGCCGCGTTTTGGCGGGCCGCCGGGGGCGGCGGCCCCTGCGTTCTGCGGTTCGTTCAGGGAGCTCAGGGCAGCTGGTACTTCTTCAAATCCCGGTCCAGGCTCTCGGTGAATTCCCCGGCGGCCTTGAAGTCGTGGAGGTAGGCGTGGCGCTGCTCGGCGTGGTCCTCCCGCTCCTCGATGACGCAGACGGCGATGTTGGAGCAGTGGTCGGATACCCGCTCCAGATTCGTCAGCAGGTCGCTGAGGATAAAGCCCAGCTGCACGGTGCACTCCCCGCTCTGGAGCCGGTGGATGTGCCGGGCCCGAATCTCGTCGGTGAGCTGGTCGATGGTCTCCTCCAGGGGCTCCACCGTCTTGGCGGCGGCGGGGTCGTCCGCCTGGAAGCAGTCCACCGCGGCGGTGAGGATGTCCGTCAGGGCCCGCTCCAGCACCCGGAGCTCCGCCTCCGCCGCGCCGGAGAAGCTGAGGCCCTTTTCATGGAGCTCCCGGGCGGACTGCTGGATGTTCAGGGCGTGGTCGCCGATGCGCTCGAAGTCCCCGATGGCGTGGAGGAGGCGGGAGACGGTGTGGATGTCCTCCATGGAGAGGCCGTGCTGGGAAATCTGAATCAGATAGCCGCTGAGGCGGTCCTCGTACAGGTCCAGCTTGTCCTCGTTTTCCAGAAGCTCCGCCTCCAGATTTCCGTTATACCGGGACAGCTGCCCCAGGGAGGCCAGCAGGCTCTCCCGGGCCAGGGCGCCCATCTCGCAGGTCATGGCGGCGCACTCGCTGACCGCCGCGCCGGGGGTGCGGAGCAGCAGGGGGTCCAGGAAGGCGAACTGGGGGGTCTTGTCCTCTTCCTTGACAGCCGCCCGGGCCAGCCGTTCCAGCTGGCGGGAGAAGGGCAGCAGCAGGGCGGTGGTGCCGAGGTTGAACACCGTGTGGCACAGGGCCACCCCGGCGGCCCCCACGGCGGCGTCCATAAAGGGGAAGTGGAACAGCAGGTCCCCGCCGCAGAAGACGATGAGGCCGGCGGCCGTGCCGATGAGGTTGAAGGCCACGTGGATGACGGACACCCGCTTGGCCCCCCGGGAGACCCCGATGGAGGACAGCAGGGCCGTGACGCAGGTGCCGATGTTCTGGCCCATGATGATGGGGATGGCGATGCCGTAGGTGACGGAGCCGGTGAGGGCGAGGGCCTGTAAAATGCCCACGGAGGCCGCCGAGGACTGAATCACCCCGGTGAAGGCCGCCCCCACCGCCACACCCAGCAGGGGGTTGCGGAAGGCCGTCAGCAGGTCGGAAAAGCCCGGCAGGTCCGCCAGGGGGCTGACGGAGTTTTTCATCATCTCCATGCCGGACATCAGGATGGCGAAGCCGATGAGGATGCGCCCGATGTCCCGCCGCCGCTGGCGCTTGGAGCCCATGATCAGCAGGATGCCCGCCAGGGCGAAGAGGGGGGAGAAGTTCTCCGGCTTCAGGAGGTTCAAAAGCACGCTCTCGCTCTCAATGCCGGTGAGGGAGAGTATCCAGGCCGTCAGCGTGGTGCCCACGTTGGAGCCCATGATGACGCCGATGGTCTGGCCCAGCTCCATGACGCCGGAGTTCACCAGGCCCACCAGCATCACCGTCACCGCCGAGGAGGACTGGACCGCGATGGTGATGCCCGCCCCCAGAAGCAGACCCTTCATGGGGTTGGAGGTCATGCGCTTTAAAAGCCGCTCCAGCCGGCCGCCGGCCATCTTTTCCAGGCTCTTGGACATGGTGGTCATGCCGTAGAGAAAGAAGGCAAGACCGCCGCAGAGGGTGAACAGGGAGAAAATATCCATAAATGTTCCTCGCTTCCGCGTCCGCGTCAAGGCGGACATTCCAGCTTATGTGACGGCACCATTCTATATGAAAAGGACCCGGGAGGGGAACCGGCGGAATGACCAAAACGCAAAGTTTACGGAAAATTTCGGTACATCCGCCAAAAATCAGATTGCCAAGCTGTCTGTTTCGCCGGATTCCGCCGTGGGGTTTGCCACGGGTTCCGCCGCAGGCCTCGCCTCCGGCTCCGCCGCCGGGATTGTTTCCGGCTCCGATTCCGGCTCCGGAATCCAGGGGCAGCGGCCGTAGAGGGAGGTCTGGGAGCGGATTTCCTCCGCCAGCTCCGGCCGGGCCTGGCCGGGCAGAAGCCGCCAGCGCCAGTTGCCCTCGGCCACGCCGGGAATGTTGATCCGGCTCTCGCTGCCCAAGGCCAGATAGTCCTGCATCTGGGCGACGAAGAGCTCGGCGGCGCTGCCCAGCCCCGCCCGGAGAAGGGCCCGCCGGACGTTCTCCCCCCCGGAGACCCCCAGGTACTTCTCCGCGAAGGCCCGCTCCCGAGGGGGGGCGGAGGCGTACCACCCGGCGGCGGTGTCGTTGTCGTGGGTGCCGGTGTAGCAGACGCAGTGGGGCCGGTAGTTGTGGGGCAGGTAGGCGTTGGAGGGGTCGGAGAAGGCGAACTCCAGCACCTTCATCCCCGGCAGGCCGGATTCCTCCCGGAGGCGGTGGACCCCGTCGGTGAGGATGCCCAGGTCCTCGGCGATGAAGGCGATTCCCTGGAACCAGGAGGAGAGGACGCCCAGAAGGTCCATGCCCGGCCCCTTCTCCCAGGCGCCCACCCGGGCGGTCTCGGACCCGGCGGGGACGGCCCAGTAGCTCTCCAGCCCCCGGAAGTGGTCGATTCGGATGACGTCGAAGAGCCGGCTGGCCCCCTCCACCCGGCGTATCCACCAGCCGAAGCCGCCCCGCTTCATGGCTTCCCAGTCGTAGAGGGGGTTGCCCCAGAGCTGGCCGTCCTCGGAAAAGTAGTCCGGCGGGACCCCCGCCACCTTGGCGGGACGGCCCTCTTTGTCCAGGAGGAATTCGCCCCGCTCGCTCCACACGTCGGCGGAGTCCAGGGAGACGTAGATGGGCAGGTCCCCGATGAGGCCCAGGCCCAGGCCGTTGACATAGGCCTTCAGCGCCGCCCACTGGGTGAAAAACCAGTGCTGGACGCAGACTTCGAAGGCGGTCTCCTCCGCCAGCTCCACCCGCCAGCGCTCCACGGCCTCCGGCTGGTGGCGGCGGAGACCCCCGTCAGGCCACTGGAACCAGGGGAGGTTTCCGAAATGCCGTTTCGCGGCCCGGTACAGGGCGTATTCCCGGACCCAGGGGCGGTCCTCGGCAAAGGCCCGGGCGGCCTCCGCCGCCTCGCCGCTGACCCGGGAGAAGGCCGTCCGCAGCAGGGGCTCCCGGCTCTTTTTCAGCGCGGCGTAGTCGATCTTGTCCCCGGCGGGGACCCGGGCGGAGGCCAGCTCCTCCTCCGTCAGGAGGCCGTCCCTGGCCAAGAGCTCCAAATCAATGAACAGCGGATTTCCGGCGAAGGTGGACTCGCTGGCATAGGGGGAGTCCCCGGCCCCGGCGGGGCCCACGGGGAGAATCTGCCACCAGGACTGGCCCGCGTCCTGGAGAAAGTTGGCGAAGGCCCGGGCCTCCGCCCCCAGGGAGCCGATGCCGTACTCCGAGGGGAGGGAGAAGATGGGCAGGAGGATGCCGGCGGAACGTTTCATAAGAAGACCTCCATGTTGAATAGTGTACCCCATCATTGTAAAAAAACGCCCCTCCGTTGTCAAGAACAACGAAGGGGCAGGGCGTGTCCGATTACACATTTTCAAAATGAGACATTTCCGTCACAGCTTCTTTTCGTAGCAGTTCAAGGTCTCGCGGATGTATCCGTGAAAGAAAAATTCCGTTCCCCCGGCGAAGCCGTATCCGATGGAGGGGTACAGGCGGTTGGCGGGGGCGTTCCCCTCCCAGGTGTCCAGGCGGATGACCGTCTTGCCCTGGGAGCGGGCGGTCTCCTCGCAGAAGGCCACCATTCGCTTGGCAAGGCCCTTCCCGGACTGGGCCGGGTGGACGCAGAGGGTGTGGATTACCCCCACCTCCTCCGCCTCCGCCGGGATGGACCAGGGAATCCGGCCGTACTCCGGCAGCTGTTCGCCGTTGAGGTTCACCACGCCCCAGAGGACGCCGTCCTCCTCCCCCACATACAGGGTCCCGGCCTCCAGAGCCTTGCGGGCGTCCTCCGTAGTGGGATAGCTTCCCCGGAGCCAGTTGGTGTAGACGGGGCCCTGCTCCTCCCGGTCGAAAACCGCCTCGTAAATCTCCCCGATTCCGGGCAGGTCGGCGGCGGCGGCTTTACGAATCATGGCGGGTCTCCTTCCTGCCGGGGTCCGGCGCTTCCGGGGCGGGGGCGGTCTCCGGGGCGGGCTCCGTTTCCGGGGCGGCTTCCGCCGGAGCGGGGTCCGCCTGTGGGGCGGGGGGTGTTTCCGGAGCGGGTTCCGTTTCCGGGACGGGGTCCGGGGCCTCCGCCGGGGGCTCCTCCGGGGCGGTGATCTTTTCGGAAATCATGTGGACCTTCTTCGCGGGGGCCTCGATCTCCGCCGGGCGGGTGGAGGCATAGGGGCTTTCCGCCAGGGCCGGGTCCCGGCCCTCGATGATGGCCACCATCTCGCCGCCGGTGATGGTCTCCTTCTCCAGAAGATAGGCCACGACCTTGTCCATATCCTCCCGGCTCTCCCGGATGACCGCCACGGCGGTCTTATACGCCTCGTCCAGCAGGATTTTCACCGCCTTGTCCATCCGGGCGGCGGTGTCCTGGGCGCAGTCCATGCCGTAGCCCCCGTCGAGGTACTGGCTCCGCCGGGAGGCCAGGGCCATCATGCCGAATTCCTCGCTCATGCCGAACATGGCCACCATGTTCCGCGCCACGTTCGTGGCGTCCTGGATGTCCTGGGACGCGCCGTTGGTCATGGTGTCCATCACCACCTCCTCGGCGGCCCGGCCGCCCATGGAGACGGTGATTTTCGCCATCAGCTCTTCCTTGGTCCTGAGCTCCGTCTTGTCCTCCTCGGGCATCAGCAGGGTGTAGCCCAGGGAGCCCTGGGTGTGGGGGACGATGGTGATTTTCTGCACCGGCTCGGTGTTCTTCTGCTTATAGGCCACCATGGCGTGGCCCACCTCGTGGTACGCCACCAGCTTTTTCTCAAACTCCGTCAGGACGCTGCCCTTCTTCTCCGTACCGGCGATGACCAGCTCGAAGGCGGCCAGCATATCCTCCTGGCTGACCAGCCTGCGGCCCTTCCGCACGGCCCGGAGGGCCGCCTCGTTCACCAGGTTGGCCAGGTCCGCCCCCACGCATCCGGCGGTGGCCAGGGCCACCTTTCGCAGATTCACGTCCTCGCCCAGCTTGATGTTCCGGGTGTGAACCTCCAGCGTGGCCACGCGCCCCGCCAGATTGGGCCGGTCGATGGTAATCCGCCGGTCAAACCGCCCGGGACGAAGAAGGGCCTGGTCCAGCACCTCCGGCCGGTTCGTCGCCGCCAGGAGGATGACGCCCTTGGTGGGGTCGAAGCCGTCCATCTCCGCCAGGAGTTGGTTGAGGGTCTGCTCCCGCTCGTCGTTTCCGCCCATGCGGTTGTCCCGGGATTTGCCGATGGTGTCCACCTCGTCGATGAAGACGATGCAGGGGGCCACCTTGGACGCCTCTTTAAAAAGGTCCCGGACCCGGGACGCGCCCACGCCCACGAACATCTCCACAAAGTCGGAGCCGCTGATGGAGAAGAAGGGCACCCCCGCCTCCCCGGCCACGGCCTTGGCCAGCAGGGTTTTGCCCGTGCCCGGAGGGCCCACCAAAAGGGCGCCCTTGGGCAGCTTCGCGCCGATCTCCGTGTATTTGCCGGGGTTGTGGAGGAAGTCGATGATCTCCGTCAGGGACTCCTTGGCCTCGTCCTGGCCCGCCACGTCCCGGAAGGTGACGCCGGTGGATTTTTCCATGTAGACCTTGGCGTTGGATTTCCCCACGCCGCCGATGCCCCCGATGCCGCCCATGCCCTTTTTCGCCATCCAGCTCATCACCAGGCTCATCACCAGGATGATGATGAAGAAGGGGGCCAGGTTCACCAGGAACAGCAGGAAGGGGCTCATGGGGGGCTGGTAGTCCTGGTTGATGCGGATGGGGGCCTTATTGACCCGGTCCCGGGACGCGCTGGCCTCCCGGACCCGCTCCACCACGGCGTCGTAGGACTGGAGGCGGACGGTGAAGAACTCCAGGGACAGCTTCAGCTCCCGGCCCTCCCCGTCCGTCCGGGTGTAGACGGCGGTCCCGTCCTCCTGGGTGGACTTGGTGTAGCGGTTTCCCTCCGGGTCGGTGTAGACGTAGCCGTCCTCCGGGGTGATGAGGAGGATGGACTCGCTGTTGTCAAAGTCCACCCCGACCACCTCTCCGGCGTCCAGCATGTCCAGAAACGCGCTGTACTCCAGCTCTACAGAGCTGGCCTGGCGGCCCATGCTGGTCATGTAGGTGGCGGCGTAATTCACCAGCAGCGCCAGCAGCACGGCCCAGCAGATCAGCTGGAGGAAGCCCCGGAGATTGCCGTTTTTCCCGCCGCCGGGTTTTTTATTGTTGTTGTTTTGGTCCATGTATACAAGCTCCTTTCAGAGGAAAACCCGGGGATATCCCCAGGGACCGGGCGAAATTATATCGCAGTATAACACAGAACCCGAAAAGTCACAAGAAGGTTTCATGAAGTTTCTGTAAATTCCCGCTTTATTATCCGCCGGGCTTATGGTATACTTAGAATCTGTATCGGTAAATTTTTTCAACCGGAGGAGTTCCTATGGAAACGCGCAAGCCCCCCGCCCCCGAGGCCGACGGCGTCATCGAGGGACGGAACGCCGTCATCGAGGCCCTGCGGGCCGGGACGGCCATTGACAAAATCTATCTCCAGAAGGGCGAGACGGACAAGACCCTGGGCCACATCGCCTCCAAGGCCCGCTCCGCCGGGGCCGTGGTGGTGGAGGCGGACCGGCGGAAGCTGGACGCCATGAGCCGCACCCACGCCCACCAGGGCGTCATCGCCCTGTGCGCCGTCCGGGAGTACGCCGGGGTGGAGGACATCCTCCGCCTGGCGGAGGACCGGGGGGAGGCCCCCCTGCTGGTGATCTGCGACGAGCTGTCGGACCCCCACAACCTGGGGGCCGTCATCCGCACGGCGGAGTGCGCCGGGGCCCACGGCGTCATCATCCCCAAGCGCCGCAGCGCCGG
Source organism: uncultured Oscillibacter sp. (assembly GCA_910588175.1). Taxonomy (GTDB): domain Bacteria; phylum Bacillota; class Clostridia; order Oscillospirales; family Oscillospiraceae; genus Oscillibacter. The sequence goes on along the minus strand of CAJUQQ010000021.1, from coordinate 6,739 downwards.
GCTGACGGCGGTGGTGGCCAAGACCTCCGCCGGGGCGGTGGCCCACGTGCCCGTGGCCCGGGTGCCCAACCTCCCGGCCCTGCTGGAGGAGCTGAAACAGCGGGGAATCTGGATTTTCGGCACGGCGGCGGACGGGTCCACCCCCCTCTACGGCGCGGACCTCAAGGGGCCCGCCGCCATCGTCATCGGCAGCGAGGGCGGCGGCATGGGCCGCCTGGTGGCCCAGCGCTGCGACTTCCTGGTCAGCATCCCCATGCGGGGGAAGCTGAATTCCCTGAACGCCTCCGCCGCCGCCGCGATTATGCTCTACGAGGCCGTGCGACAGCGGATGGCGTGAACCTTCCAAAGGAGGGCAGTCCCATGACCCCGAAGAACCCCATGAACGCTCCCCCTCCGGAGGAGGACTATTCCCTGGAGGACATTTTAGCGGAATACGGCGGGAGCCTGGAGCACCGCCTGCTCCGGGAGGCCTCCCCTCCGGCGGCGAAAGCGCCGGAAGCGCCGGAGGCCCCGGAAGCGGCGAAAGAGGCGAAAGCGCCGGAAGCCCAGTCCCCCCCGCCGGAGCCCCCCGCCCCGGCGGCGGAATCTCCCCGGCCCAAAGCGCCGCCCGCTTCCCCGCCTCCCCGGCCCAAAGCGGTTCCCCCGGCGGCTCCGGAGGCCCCGGACCCGTCCCCGGAGGACCTGCTCATCCCCGGAAGGGGGCCCCGGCGGCCCGGGAAGAGGAACGCGCCGGCCGGGCCGGAGGCCGCCGTTGTTTCGAAGCCTCCTGTGACGGAGGAGGTCCCTGCTGTTCCGGAGCCTCCCGTAACGCCGGAGGCTGCCGCGCCGGAGGAGGCCGCTGTGGTTTCGAAGCCTCCTGTGACGGAGGAGGTCCCTGCTGTTCCGGAGCCTCCCGTAA
>CAJUQQ010000021.1:0-5741 GCA_910588175.1 uncultured Oscillibacter sp. | reverse complement strand
GCTGCCGCGCCGGAGGAGGCCGCTGTGGTTTCGAAGCCTCCTGTGACGGAGGAGGCCCCCGCCGTGCCGGAGCCTCCCGTAACGCCGGAGGCTGCCGCTGTTCCGGAGCCTCCCGTAACGCCGGAGCCCGCCGCGCCGGAGGAGGCCCCCGCCGTGCCGGAGCCTGACGCGGCGGAGACCCCGCCGGAGCCCGCTCCGGTTCCGGACCCCTTGGAGGAGGCCGGGAAGGACGCCTCCGGACGGGCCATCCCCCACCCCCGGCCCATGTCCCTGGAGGACGTGGTGGGCAGCACCGTGGACGCGGTGATGGAGGAGGCCCGGGAGCCCATCCTGCCCCCCCGGCGGGGCCTGTTCAGCCGCAAGCCCCTGGAGGAGACGGAGACGATTCCTCCTCCGCCAGAGCCAGAACCCGAGCCGGAGCCCGAGCCCATCGGCCCGGAGCCCAGCCTTTGGGAGGCGGCCCACGCCGCCCGGCAGCTCTACATCCGGCGGAAGCACACGGTGATTCTCCCCCTGGTCACGGCCCTGCCCCCCACGCTGCTTTTGCTTCTGGAGCGGTACCAGGTCAAAGTGCCCTACTGGTCCGGGGACCCCCGGGCGCAGAGCGCGTTTCTGCTGGTCTGCCTGGGTCTGACGGCGGTGCTGTGCCGCCATGTGTTTGTCAAGGGCTTCGGCATGCTGCCCCGCCGCCGCTGCGTGGCGGAGCTGCTGGTGTCCCTGGCCGTTCTGGTCTCCGGCGCGGACTGCGCCCTCCGGCTGCTGGGGCGGGGAGGCGGCGGGGCGCCCTATGCCTCCGTGGGCTGCCTTTCCCTGGTGTTTGCCCAGTGGGGCGTCCGGCGGGAGAGCAAGGGGAATTACGACATGCTCCGGGCCGCCGCCGTGGACGACGACCCGCCCTATCTCGTCGCCAGCACGCCCCAGGGGGCCTGTAAGCAGCGGGGGTCCGTCCCCGGCTTCTTCACCACCGCCGCCCGGAGCGACGCCGCCACCCTCTGGCAGACGGCGCTGCTGCCGGTGTTTCTGGCGGCGGCGGTGGTTTTCGCCCTGCTGAGCTCCGTGGGACAGGACCGGGGCGGGGACTTCCTGCTGAATCTCTCCGCCATCCTTCTGGCGGCGGGCACCTTCTCCCTGCCCCTGTGCTGGGCGCTGCCCTGGTCCAGACTGGCGGAGCACCTGCAAAAAACCGGCTGCGCCGTGGCGGGCTGGGCCGGGGCCCAGAAGATCAGCGCCAGGCGGCGGATGATCGTCACCGACACGGACCTCTTTCCCCCGGGCACCGTCCAGCTCAACGGGCGGAAGCTCTACGCCGAAACCCAGGAGCAGGCCCTCTCCCTGGCGGCCTCCATGGCCCGGGCCGCCGGAAGCGGGCTGGAGCGCCTGTTCAACAGCCTGGTCCGCAGCGAGGGGGGCCGCTATGAAAAGGTGGACGGTTTCAGCTTTTACGAGGAGGGCGGCTGGTCCGGCACCATCAAGGGCGAGTCCGTGCTGATGGGCAGCGCCGCCTTCATGCGGAAGATGGACATCCGCCTGCCGCCGGACGTGAATTTGAGAACCGGGATTTTCCTGGCGGTGGACCGGGAGCTGAGGGCGGCCTTCGCCGTGAAGTACAACCCGGCGGAGAACGTGGACTTTGCCCTGCGGCTGATGCAGCGGAGCCGCATCCAGCCCATCCTGGCCTCCCGGGACCCCAACATCACCCCCTCCCTCATCAAGCGGAAGTTCAGCCGGAACGTCCACATGGAGTATCCGGGCCTGACGGAGCGGGTGGCCCTCAGCGAGGCGGAGAAGGACCGGGACCTGCCCCGGGCGCTGCTGTTCCGGGAGGGACTGCTGCCCTACGCCGAGGCGGTGGCGGGGAGTCTCCGCCTCTGCAAGGCCGTCCGCCGGGCGGCGGCCATCTCGCTGCTGGGGGGCTGGGCCGGGACCCTGCTGACCTTTTACCTCACCAGCCTGGGGGCCTATGAATTGCTGAACCCCCTGGCGCTGGAGGTATTCCTGCTGCTGTGGACCCTGCCGGTGCTGCTGATGAGCGATTGGACGGGGCGGTATTAGAGCCTGTATCAGGCTGTTTTCCCCGGGCCCGGGAGTTCGAAGAAGGAGTGGAATGTATGGGAAAGTTTGACGGCGTGCTGCTGGCCAGCGACTTTGACAACACGCTTTTGTACACGGAGGAGGCCCTCCGCACCGGCGGGCCGGTGCCGCCCCTGCCGGAGCGGAACCGGGAGGCGCTGGCGTATTTTATGGCCCAGGGAGGGCGCTTCGCCGTGGCCACGGGCCGGGCCCTGCCGGCGTTTCTCCGCCACGCGGGGGACGTGCCCATGAACGCCCCCGGCGTGGTGTGCAACGGCGCGGCCATTTATGACTTTGCGAAAGGCGAGTACCTGGAAACCGCCATGCTGGACGCCGCCGCCCGGCAGCGGGGCCAGGCGGTGCTGGACCGCTTCCCCGGCGTGGCGGTGGAGGCGTACCACATCGACAACGTGATTCACGTGGTCCGGCCCAACGCCATCTCCCGCCAGCACGAGCACATGACCGGCGTGGCCCTGACGGAGGCCCCCTCCCTGACGGAGGTGCCCCTGCCCCTGGGGAAGCTCCTCTTCGAGGCGGACCACGAGACCCTGGAGAAGGTGCTGGCCTTTCTGACCGCCCAGGGGTGGGCGGAGGATTACGAGCTGATTTTCTCCGTCTCCCACCTGCTGGAGATGACCACCCGGGGAGCCAGCAAGGGCGGCATGGTCCGCCGCCTGGCCGCCCGGCTTGGAATCTCCATGGACCACGTCTACTGCGCCGGGGACGAGGCCAACGACCTCTCCATGCTCCGCTCCGCCGCGGAGGGCTTCGCCCCGGCCAACGCCTCCCCCGCCGTCCGGGAGGCCGGGGTCACCCTGGTCTGCGACGCCAGGGAGGGGGCCATCGCGGACGTGGTGGAGATTCTGGACCGGAAATACGCCTGAGAAATCTGCGGGCGGTCCTCTGTTGGAACGCGCAAAAACGCGCAAAAACAAGCCCCGGCGGAAGCCGGGGCTTGGAGTGTCAAAAAATGGTAAAAACTGCATCGACGGGAAGGAAGAGAGTTACGAGAGGAACCCAGGAAGGGTTCCTTTCGTTTTCAATCGGAAGTTTTCAGAACTTTTTTAAAGGTCTGAAAACTTGCTCAGGCTGGCGAAAACACATTTTCGACAGCCTGAGCCCCGGCGGAAGCCGGGGCTTGACAAAGAGGGCGGGGGGGCCTATAATGAACGTAGAAGGGCGCCGCGGCGGCCAGCTGTCAGCTGACCCTGCTAGTTAGGGATGCTCAAAAATGAGAAACCGTCACCGTGCCGGGTGGCGGTTTCTGCGTTTTACGACGATCGTGACCGTAAAGGCTCCGATATGTAACGTAATTCGCATACAGCCTCACCTCCTTTCGGAGGGGGCCAGCCGCCCGCCGCCTTATACAGCGCCTATCTTACCATATCACAAGCCCCGGGAGAAGGCAAGCCTTTTTCAGGGCGTGTTTGGTTGGCCGGTTTTCTTATGAAATGCGTGAATGGACAAGCCCCGGCGGAAGCCGGGGCTTGGAGTGTCAAAAAATGGTAAAAACTGCATCGACGGGAAGGAAGAGAGTTACGAGAGGAACCCAGGAAGGGTTCCTTTCGTTTTCAATCGGAAGTTTTCAGAACTTTTTTAAAGGTCTGAAAACTTGCTCAGGCTGGCGAAAACACATTTTCGACAGCCTGAGCCCCGGCGGAAGCCGGGGCTTGACAAAGAGGGCGGGGGGTCCTATAATAAGCATAGAAGGGCGCCGCGGCAAGCGGTTGGCCCCGGTCAATGGTTTAGTTCAATAAAAGAAACCGTCACCGGCCAGGGTGGCGGTTTCTGCTTTTCACAATGATCGTAACGGTGTACCGACCAATATGTAATGTGATTCGCATGCAACTCCGCGGGCTGGCGAAAATACTTTTCGCCAGCCCGCGAGAGGTTTTCAGACCTTCTCAAAGGTCTGAAAACCTTTTGATTGAAAGCGAGAGAAACCCCTGATGGGTTTCTCTCGCAGCTCTTTTCCTTTCCGTCCTCTTTCCAGCGGCGCTTTTTTGACAAGCCGGGAGAAGGCAAGCCTTTTTCTCTTGCCGCCCCTTGCATTGCCTGGTTTAAAGTGCTACAATATCGTCATCGTCAAAGCAGCTGAAAAGGAGTTGCCGCTCCTTTTCAACCGCGCTGGCTATAACGGCGGAAATCATCCGCGGCTAAACGGAGGAATCAACGATTTTACAGAGAGGGTGACTCAAGCGACATGGAATGGACAATGACGGGAGGCGTCCCCGGCGCCGTCGCGCTGATGCAGGGCAACGAGGCCATTGTGCGGGGCGCGGTGGAGGCCGGAATCAATTTCGCCGCCTCCTATCCCGGCTCCCCCTCCTCCCAAGTGCTGGGAATGCTGGGCAAAATCGCCCGGGAGCGGGGCTTTTACGCGGAGTGGTCCGCCAACGAGGTCTGCGCCTTTCAGGCCTGCACCGGCGCGTCTTTGGCGGGCGGACGGGCGCTGTGCGTCGTCAAGCAGAACGGCCTTTTGTGCGTGGCGGACGCGCTCCACTGCGCCGCCCAGGCCGGTGTGAAGGGGGGCCTTGTCATCGTCTCCAGCGACGACCCCAGCGCCCACTCCTCCACCAACGAGTTCGACTCCCGCTGGCAGGCCATGTCCGCGGGCATCCCCCTGCTGGAGCCCACCACCATGCAGGAGACGAAGGACATGATTCCCTACGCCTTTGAACTCAGCGAGCGGACGGGCCAGGTGGTGCTGGTCCGGGTGACCACCCGGGTCTGCCATGGCCGGGGCAACGTGGTGCTGGGCTCCCTGCCGGAAAAGCCCCGGGCGCCGGAGCGGGTGGGGGAGTGGGACCGGATGGTCTGCGTGGCCTACATGCACGGCCCGGCCCTGCAAAAGCTGGAGGCTCTCCGGGCCTGCTTTGAGACGAGCCCCTGCAACCACTACCAGGGGCCGGAGCGGCCGGAAAAGCTCATCATCGCCGGAGGCACCGGGCGGCTCTACGGCCAGGAGGCCCTCCGCCGCCTGGGCAGGGAGGAGGACACCGGCTTCCTCTCCCTGGGAACCCTCTGGCCCCTGCCGGAGACGTACATCCTGGAGCGCCTGCGCACGGCGAAGGAGGTCCTGATTCTGGAAGAGGTGGACCCCTTCCTGGAGCGGGCCGTCCAGGCCTTGGCGGGCCGGGAGGGCCTGGGGGTGAAATTCCTGGGCCGGGACAACGCCCTGCCCCCCGTGGGCGAGCTGGACCCGGAGGTGGTGTCCGCCGCCGTCTGCCGCCTCACCGGCGGGACCCTGCCCGAAAAGAAGGCCGCCGGCGGGACGGAGCTCCCCGTCCGGGAGATGAGCTTCTGCGCGGGCTGTCCCCACCGGGCCACCTTCTATCTCCTCAAGCGGGTCATGCGGCAGGAGAAGCACCCCGGCGTCGTGGTGGGGGACATCGGCTGCTACTTCATGGCGGGCCAGTCCGCCGGGCAGTACGCCTGGCAGGCCTGCAACTGCATGGGCTCCGGCGTCAACGTGGCCGAGGGCCTGGGCCAGCTGACCAACTACGGCCTGGACCAGAAGGTGGTGACCATGTGCGGCGACTCCACCTTCTTCCACACCATTCTGCCGGGATTGGTGAACGCCGTGTACCACAACGCCAACATGCTCCTCATCGTGCTGGACAACTCCGCCACGGCCATGACCGGCTTCCAGCCCCACCCGGGCACCGGCC
>CAJUQQ010000020.1 GCA_910588175.1 uncultured Oscillibacter sp. | reverse complement strand
ATGCTGACCTTCCTGCCCCTGGAGGAGATCGACGCCATGGACAAGTGGGAGGGCAGCCAGCTGAACCGGGCCAAAGAAATCCTGGCCTATGAGCTGACCAAGCTGGTCCACGGGGAGGAGGAGGCCGAAAAGGCCCAGGAGACGGCCCGGGGTCTCTTTGCCGGAGCGGGTTCTGTGGAGCACATGCCCTCTACGGAGCTGCCCGCCGCCAAGTTTGAGGACGGGAAGATCGGCGCTATCGCTTTGCTGGTTGCCTGCGGCCTGTGCCCCTCCAACGGGGAGGCCCGGCGGCTCATTCAGCAGGGAGGCATGATGGTAAACGACCGGAAGGTGTCGGATATCGCCGCGTCCTTCGACCAGGCGGACTTCCAGGGAGAGGGCGTTATCATAAAAAAGGGCAAAAAGGTGTTCCATCGGGCCTATACCCGGTGAGAAAAAAGAGGGCGTTTGCCCTCTTTTTTCATAACCAGAATAGTTTTTATACAAAATCTAGTTTTTGTTCAATAATTTTTTTTCTATACCGTGGGATTTTTTTCTTCATCGCTGGGTATTGCTGTCGAAAGGACCTTTCAAGGAGAGCTGCTTATGCTGACAGAACAACAATTCACGGACGCCGCCCAGCGGTATCTGGACATGGTTTACCGGATTGCCCTGAACTGGTTTCGAAATCCCGCCGACGCGGAGGACGCGGCCCAAAACGCCATGCTGCGCCTCTGGCGGACGGACACGGATTTTCAGGGGGAGGACCATCTGCGCCATTGGCTGGTGCGGGTGGCCCTGAACGAGTGCAAACGGATGAGCCAGCACCCTTGGCGCAAGCGCACGGTACCTCTGTCGGAGTGCCCGGAACCGGTGTTCTCAGATCCGGCCCGGCAGACGCTTTATCAGGAGGTCATGGAGCTCCCCGCCAAGTACCGCGTCCCGCTGTACCTCTACTACTACGAGGGCTACAAGGTGGATGAGGTAGGGGAGCTGCTGGGATTGAAGGCGTCCACGGTCCAGACCCGGCTGGCCCGGGCCAGGGCGAAGCTGAAAATTCAATTAGAGGAGGTGTGAGCCTTGAAAGCATCGTATCGGGAAATGTTTGACGAGGTCCGCGCCTCCGAGAGACTGAACGAGGAGGTCATGAATATGACAAAGCAGGAGAGGACCCAGGTCGTCAAAAAGGTATCCGTATCCTTCATCATCGCGGCGGCGCTGGCCGTCCTTCTGGCCGGGACGGCCCTGGCGGCGGCCATCGGCGTGCCCCAGACCTTGCAGGAGTGGTTTGGCCAGCAGTGGGCAGAAGCCGGAGGCCAGGAGGAGATGCCCAAGGAACAGGCGGAGGTCATCGAGAGCCTGGTCCAGCCAGTGGGTGTCACGGCGATCGCAAACGGCGTCAGCGTCACTCTGGATTCCGTCACCCCCGGAGAGGGCAGTATTTGCCTGATGCTCAAGGTCAAGGGGGAGCGGCTGTCCGGCAAGTGGGACTTTATGCGTACGAAAATGACGGGCGGGCCGATGAAAAAGGTAGCGGAAGGCCCCATAGTGCTTTCTTCCCAATGGAAAGACTTGGGTACTACGGAGGACGGGACGCAGATTTTTCTGTATTGGTTCGACGCGCCCAAGGGCGTCAATTTCCTGGAAGGCGGCGAAATGGAGCTGCGGCTTCAGGACATTGAGCTGCGGGATGAGAATCCTGTCCCGCCGGGCACCTATCCCGAGGGAATTATGGTGTCTGCCGATTTGGAAGGAACATGGATTCTGCCCTTTGCGCTGGAACCCTTGACGGACCAGCCGGCCTTGACGGCGAAAAGTGCCTGTGTGCCCTGTACAAAATGGGAGTGGGGAGAGAACTTCAGCAATGAGACGACCACTGAAATAACAATTGATATCCAGGATATCCGAGTGACCTCCATTGGCTACAGCTATCTCCTGCCCAAAGAGCTTGTAGAATTCTGTGAAAACTGCGATTATGACCGGAAATTGCCGGTATTGAATCTTAAAGGTGGTATGGCCATCGAGGGCCTTGACTCCGGGCACGACTCCAGTGACCCGCAGATAAAAGGCTCCTGGGACTTTCCTGTAGACCTTTCCAAGGTGGAGTCCATTCAGTTCGGCGATGTGGTGGTCCCGCTGAAACAAGCGAAAAAGTGAACAGTTCAAAAGGAAGCGCCTGTCTGACGACAGGCGCTTCCTTTTGCAGTTGGGCAGAGGGGCGCAGTCACTGTGTCACATCTCCCGCTGATAACGCACTACCAGATAAACCTCCAGCAGGCTTTTGGAAACAAAGGTCACAATTGCCGCCAAAGTTACCCAAAACGGCGCGTCAAACCCGATGGACACCCACGCCGCCGCCATGACGCCCCATTGCAGGACGTCCCCGGACAGGGCCTTGGCCCGGCGGCGAATCGCCACGTTCCGCTCGTCGTTGACTTCGATCTCCTTTCTCCGGGCCTGGGCCGGGTCCTTTGTTTCCAAGCGCAGCATCAAAAGCCGCGTCAGCCCGATGGCCGCCATGCCGCTGCCGGAGCCCATCAGCGCACCGCCCAGGCTGTTGGGAATTGCCTCCCACAATATCAGCGACGCCGCGGCAAAACACAGCCCTATGACGGTAAGCGCGATATACAGCGTCTTTTTCCCTTTCATGACGGTTCCTCCTCATAAATAAAAATTTCCTCAATCGGCACGCCGAAATACCGGGACAGCTTAAACGCCAGCAGGATGGACGGGTTGTAGCGCCCATTCTCCAAGGACCCGATGGTCTGCCGGGAGACCTCCAGCGCCTCCGCCAGCTCCTCCTGCCGGAGCCCCCGGGCCTTCCGCAGCTCCTCCAGCCTGTTTTTCATCAAAAGCCTCCTCTCACTCATAATCTCCTTGTGACTTAATGGAAAGTTTGCTTTCCATCATCAGAATATCATCGTTTTTCAAAAATGTCAAGTACGCTTTCCGTAAATTTTTTTGGACAAACCTGGCATAGAGCGGGACGGGCCCTCATAGAGTGGAGTAACCAAAGAAAGGGGGAATCTCCCTTGCCAAAAAATGAACTGATTTCCCGTTATGAACAGGCTGCCGCCATCCTGCCCAGCCGCCTCCGCAAGGCGGCGCTGGCCCTCTCCAATGAGGAGAAGGCCGCGGCGGAGGAGCTGCGCCTCCGGGCGGGACGGCCCTTGACGGTGCTGCTGCCCACGGGGGAAGCGGCCCTGGAGGCGGAGGTGGAGCCGGAGGAGCTGGAAACCCTGTGCGACATTGCCACGGAATTCTCCCGCTACGCCTCATCGGAAACTATCCGGGAGGGCTTCCTGCCGGTCCGGGGAGGCTTCCGGGTGGGGCTCTGCGGCACGGCGGTGATGAAGGCCGGGGTGAACACGAACCTGAAAAACCTCTCCTCAGCGGTAATCCGCATTGCCCGGGAGCGGCGGGGCGTGGCCTCAAACCTGGCGCCCATGCTGTTCCAAAATGGAAATTTTGTCAACACGCTGATTCTCTCCCCGCCGGGGGGCGGAAAAACCACCCTGCTTCGGGATCTGGTCCGGTGCCTCTCGGAGGGCGGGCCAAGCTGCCCGCCCCAGCGGATTTCCCTCATTGATGAGCGGGGGGAGGTGGCGGTGGTCTGCCAGGGGACGCCTCAGATGGATGTAGGGCCCCGGACAGACGTGCTGGACGCCTGTCCCAAGGCCCTGGGTATCCCCATTGTCCTTCGGGCCATGAACCCCCAGATCATTGCTGTAGACGAAATCACCGTTCGAGAGGACCTGACAGCCATAAGCATGGCGGCGGGCTGCGGCGTGGGGCTGCTGGCTACGATACACGCCTCCGGCGTGCCGGAGCTTTTGCAGAAGCCTCTCTACCGCCTGCTCTTGGAAAACCAGGTCTTTCGCTTAGCGGTCCGCATTCTGCGGGACCATGGCGGACGGGCCTATGAGCTGGAGGAACTGCCATGCTGAAGCTGCTGGGAAGCCTCTGTGTGGTCTCCGGAGGTGCGCTGGCCTGGTACTTCCAGCGGGCGGAACGCCGCCGGGAGCGGAATACACGGTTGGATTTTCAGCGGGCCTTCCGCCGGATGAGCGAGGAGGTCCGCATGGCCCGGACGCCCCTGCCCGTGCTGCTGAGGGCCCTGGCCGGTGACTGCGGAGAGCCGGCAGCCGTTTTTTTCGAGGCGGTTTCCAGAGCCGCCGCCGGAGGGGAAGACCTCCCCAAGGTCTGGCGGGAGCGGGCGGAGGACCTGCCTCTGCGGGAGGGGGACAAGTCCGCCGTATCCGCCCTGGCGGGAGAGCTGCAAGGCGATGAGGAGAAGGTCTGTAAAGCGATTTCCCATGTCAGCTACACGCTGGCGAACAGCGCCGGAGAAGCGGAACGGACGCGCCCGGAGGAGGAAAAGCGTGCCGCGGCCCTGTGGTTTTCGGCGGCGGCTTTGCTGGTGATTTTATTGATTTAGAGGAACGACGCATGGATGTGGATTTGATTTTCAAGATCGCCGCCATCGGCATCCTGGTGGCGGTGCTGAACCAGCTTTTGGTCCGCTCCGGCCGGGAGGAGCAGGCCATGATGACGACTCTGGCGGGGCTGGTGGTGGTCTTGATGATGATGGTTCAGGAGATCAGCGATCTCTTCAACCTCATCAAGACCCTGTTCAACTTTTAGCCGTGGAGCTGTCCGTACAGGCGGCGGCGCTGTGTGTCGTAGCGGCGCTGCTGGCGCTGGTGGTGCGGCGGGGGAGCCCGGAGACCGCCTTGCTGCTGACCCTGGGGGCCGTGACGGCGGTGCTCCTCTCCCTGGCGGGGAGCCTGGAGCGGCTGATGGACTTTTTAGGGGAACTGGTGGAGGAGAGCGGATTGTCCCGGGAGCTGTTCATCCCCCTTTACAAAACCGTGGGCATTGCCCTGGTGGTGAAAATCGGCGGCAGCCTCTGCCGGGACGCGGGGGAGTCGGCCCTGGCCTCAGTGGTGGAGACGGCGGGGGCGGTCTGCGCCCTCATCGCCGCCCTACCCCTTCTCCGGGCGGTGCTGTCGCTGTTGATGGAGCTGATGCGATGAAGCAATGGATTTGTCTGATTTTTCTCCTCCTGGCCCTGACGGTGGACGCGCGGGCGGCAGATCTGCCGGAGGACCTGACGGACGCCCTGCCGGAGGCGGCGGAGGACATGCTGGACATCGGGGACCTCTCCGGCCCGGAGGGCTTCTCCCATGGACTGGCGGGAATCGCGAAGCGCGTTTCCGGGGAAGTCAAGGCCGTTCTGCGCCAGCGTCTCCGGGGCGCGGCGTCCATCCTGCTGGTGGCGGTGGCCTGCGGCGTGGTGGATGGTTTTGCCCAGGGGACGGGAAAAGGCCCGGCGTTTCTCCCCATGGCCGGGGCTCTGGCGGTTACCCTGCTGACGGCGGGAAGCCTGGAGGACCTGATCGGTCTGGGGGCGGAGACCATCCGGGAGCTGAATGTCTTTTCGAAAGCCCTGCTGCCCACCCTGGCGGCGGCCACGGCGGCCTCGGGAGCGGTGACCACCGCCACCTTTCAGCAGGTGACCACGGTTTTTCTGGCGGACCTTCTGATGGAGCTTATCGACGGGCTGCTGATTCCCATGGTTTATCTGTACATCGGGGCCCTGGCGGCAGGGGCCTGCCTGCCGGAAAACCGGCTGGGGGCCATTGCCGAGGCGCTGAAGAAAATCGTCACCTGGATTCTCACCACAGCTTTGCTGCTGTTCACCGTGTACCTTTCCACCGTCCGGGTCATTGCCGGGGCGGCGGACGGAGCCTCGGTGAAGGTGGCAAAGGCCGCCATCTCCGGTGCGGTGCCGGTGGTGGGCGGCATCATCGCCGAGGCGGCGGAGACGGTCCTGGCCGGGGCGGGGATGCTGAAAAACACCATCGGCGTGTTCGGCATGCTGGCGATTCTGGCGGCCTGTGCCTACCCGTTCCTGCAATTGGGGGTGCAATATCTGTTGTACAAGCTCTCCGCCTTTCTGGCGGCGGCGGTGGGAGCGCCGGAGCTGTGTAAGCTCATCGACGGCTTGGGCGGGGCCTTTGGCCTGGTGCTGGGCATGACCGGAAGCTGCGCCCTGCTGCTGCTGGTTTCGGTGCTCAGCTCCGTGGCGGCGGTGACGCCATGATTGAGGCGGTGCGGAGCTGGCTCACCTCCATCGCGGCGGTGACGCTGATGCTGACCGTGGTCCAGACCATGGTGCCGGAGGGAACGCTCCGGAAAATCTCCGGCTTCACGGGAGGGCTGCTGCTGCTGGCGGCGCTGCTCCAGCCGGTGCTGAAAACGGACCTGGGCCGGCTGCGGCTGGACTTCTCCGACTATGAGGAGGCCGTCGAGATCCGGGCGGCGGAGCTGGACGCCGCGGGAAAAGAAGAGCTGTCGGCTATCATAGCTGGGCGGACCGCGGCATATATATCGGACAAAGCGGACGCGCTAGGGTTCCGGGTGACGGCCCAGGTGGAGACGGCGCCGGGAGCGGACGGGGAGATTCCCATCCCGGTCTCGGCGGTTTTGACGGGCCCCTATTCCCGGGAACTGGCGGACTGGATCGCGGGTGAGCTTGGAATTCCGGCGGAGAGGCAGGTTTGGCATGAAGGAAAAAACTGAAGGAGCGCGAAAGATATGGAACAAGTACAAATACGCGGCGCTGGTGGCGCTGATCGGCGCGGGGCTGCTGCTGTGGCCGGGGCTGGGGAGCGTGGAGGACAGAGGGGAGAAGCCGGCCTCTTCTCCGGCGGCCCAGAGCGGCTGGGATCTCCAGACCATCCAGACGGAGATGGAGGACATTCTGGCGGCTATGGACGGCGTGGGGCAGGTGAAGGTGATGCTGACCGTGGACTCCGACGGGGAGCGGCAGCTGGCCCAGGACACTCAGCTCAGTTACAGCGGGGACACCGCCGCGCCGGAGGACTATTCCCGGAAATCGGAGACGGTCCTCTTGGACGGCTCCGGCGGGGACGAGACCGTGGTGGTTCGGCGGACCTGGCCCACCTACCGGGGAGCCCTGGTGGTGTGTCAGGGCGGCGGCAGCGCGGAGGTCCGGCTGGCGGTGACGGGGGCGGTGGCCGCTCTCACCGGTCTGCCTACCGACCGGGTCACGGTGGCAAAATGGCAGTGATTATTTGGAGGAGGAAAGGGTCTATGAGCGCGAGATGGAAGCGGAACGCCGTAGTGGCGGTGATGGCGGTGCTGGTTTGCTCGGCGGTGGCGCTGAACTGGATTTACACCGGACAGGAGGTGCAGGAGGCCGCCGGAGGCAAGCTGCTGGGAGAGGCCCAGCTGGTTTCCGGCAAGGGCGGGGAGGACGCGAAGCCCGGCGAAGAGGCCAAAACCGAGGGGGAAACGGCTCCCGGTCCGTCGGAGGAAACCGGGGCCCCTCCGGACGAGGGAATGATCTACACCGGATCGGACTACTTTGCCTCCGCCCGGCTGACCCGGCAGCAGGCCCGGGACAACGCTCTTTCCCTCCTTCAGGAGGCGGCGGAGCAGGAGAACGCCGACGCCGCCGTGGCCAACGAGGCGTCCCAGGGCATTCAGGTTCTAGCCTCCTATACCCTGGCGGAGGCCCAGATTGAGAACCTGGTCACCGCCAAGGGCTACACGGACTGTGTGGCCTTCATGGGGGATGAGAGCGTCAGCGTGGTTGTTTCCACCAAGAGCGGGGACCTGACCGCCGAGGACGTGGCGAAAATCACGGATATTACCATGATGGAGACGGGCCTCCCGGCTGGAAATATCAAGATCATGGCGGCAAATTAACAGTTGTAATTTCCGGTGGGATATGGTAAAATAATCACAAGCGGCTATTTTACCGCGATGGAAACGGGTGCCACAACGGCGCTTTGGCCTGTGGCGCCCTCACTCAGCATAATTTTAACGGAAAGGTCCGCCTGGAACCGGCGGCCGTTCACGAAGGAAAAATAAGGAGAGGTACAGCATGGCCGAGAGCAAGGAATACATGACCCTGCCGGAGGAAAACGGCAGCATCAACATCTCGGAGGAGGTCATCGCCGCCATCGCCGTGGGCGCGGTCCGGGAGGTGGAGGGCGTCTCCGGAATGATGACCAACCTGGGCGGTAGCGTCAGCGACCTGGTGAACAACCGGAAAAACGCCCAGAAGGGCGTCCGGGGCGTGAAGATCGACATGACCGGCGCGGCGCTGGTGCTGGATTTGTATCTGACCGTCCAGTACGGCCACCCCATCCCCGAGGTGGCGGGGAACGCCCAGAAGGCCGTGTCCTCCGCCGTGGAGGCCATGACCGGCTGCGCCGTGGAGGCGGTAAACATCCATGTGGGCGGCGTGGCGCTGAACTGAGCGCCGGACTTGAACGACAGATAAAGGACGAAAAGCTATGGTACGGAACACCGCCCGGGAGATTGCCATTCATCTCTCCTATGAACTGAATTTTTCCGGCAGGACCCCGGAGGAGCTGCTGGACCAGCGGCTAACGGCGGAGGCCTTCGCCGGGCTGGCAGAGGAGGAGGACCTCTACCGGGAGGTCCCCAACGCCAAGCAGGCGGAGTATATCCGCCGCCTGGTCCGGGGCGTTGGGGAACACGGCGCGGAGCTGGACGGCTATATTGAGAAGTACGCCAAGGGCTGGAAGTTTTCCCGCATTCCTCTGGTGGCCTCCGCCATTATGAGGGTGGCCATGTACGAGGTGCTGTACATGCCGGACGTGCCCAACGCCGCCGCCATCAACGAGGCGGTGGAAATCGCCAAGAAATATGAGACGCCGGAGACGGTGAAATTCATCAACGGCATTCTGGGCAGCTTCTCCCGGCAGGAGCTCTCCGAATCATAAAACAGCAGAGCGGGCATGGAATCGAACCATGTCCAGCTCTGCTTTTTCCCGTGGAGGGAGGTCCTGGGGCCGGGCGGCTCCGGAAGAAGGGCGGACCTGCGTGTCCGCCCGTTTCCCGAAACCGCCCTTCTTCAATCGGAGGTTTGGATATTCTTTTTGACGGAAACCAAGCGGGGGGATTGCCTCCGGGACGTCCGGGGTGTCAGGCCCTCGCTGGTGCGGAAGCCCAGGAGGAACGCCTGGATGGCCGTAAATTCCAGGACGTGCCGCAGGTTGACGCAGGTGGCGGGAGACAAATCCCGCTCAACGATATGGAAATGGGTTTCGTATTGATCCTTTTCCACCGCGTCAATCTGAGGCTGGATGTAGTTGGCGTAAAGCCAAAGCATAAAGTCGGACACAGGAACCACCTTTCTTTTAGAACAATCGTGTTTAACGAAATGCATTTCGTATTTTTAGCATAACATGAAATCCGTTGCGTGTCAAGGAGTTATCATGGAATTTTCGGAAAGATTGCGGAATTTACGGGCTGAACGCAAAGAAACCCAGGTTCAGGTCGCTGACGCGGTTGGAATATCAGCCCGCCAATACCAGGGCCTTGAGGGCGGGACCAGCGTACCAAATTTTTACAATCTCTGCGCCCTGGCCGATCACTTCGGCGTCACCCTGGACTACCTGGCCGGGCGCACCGACGAGAGGTAATCTATGGAACAGCACATTTTCGGCGTCGCCGAGGTCAACCAGTTGGTCAAGCTCCTGCTGGACGGGGAGCCTATGCTTCAGGACGTGTACGTCCGGGGGGAGCTCTCCAATTATAAAATGTATCCCTCCGGCCACCACTATTTCACGCTGAAGGACCCGGAGGGCGCCTTGCGGTGCGTCATGTTCCGGGGCCAGGCCTCCCGGCTCCGCTTCCGCCCGGAAAACGGCATGAAGGTCATTGCCCAGGGGCGGATTACCGTCTTTCCCCGGGACGGGGCCTACCAGCTCTACTGCAATGCCCTGACCCCCGAGGGAGCGGGGGATCTGGCGGTGGCCTTTGAGCAGCTGAAAGCCAAGCTCTACGCCGAGGGCCTCTTTGACCCCGCCCACAAAAAGCCCCTGCCGCCTTATCCGGAGAAAATCGCCATTGTCACCTCCTCCGCCGGGGCGGCGGTCCACGATATGATCCGCATTCTGCGGCGGCGCTATCCGCTGGCAAAGGTGATTCTCCTGCCCGTCCGGGTCCAGGGCCCCGAGGCCCCGCCGGAGATCGTGGGGGCCATCCGGTACGCCAATAAGTGGAAAATCGGAGACGTAATCATTACCGGCCGGGGCGGCGGGTCCATGGAGGACCTGTGGGCGTTCAACGACGAGCGGGTAGCCCGAGCCATCTATGACTCGGAACTGCCCGTCATTTCCGCCGTGGGCCATGAGCCGGACGTGACCATCGCCGACTTTGTGGCGGACGCCCGGGCCTCCACTCCCTCCAACGCGGCGGAAATCGCCGTGCCGGACCAGGAGGCGATAAAGCAGCGGCTAGGCGGCGCGGCCTCCCGATTGGAGCGGAACGAGACCGCCCGGCTGGCGGCCCTCCGGCAGAGGTTGGCGGCCCTGTCGGAAAAGCGGGTCCTCCGGGACCAGATGGCCTATGTTCAGGATAAACGGATGGAGCTTCTCCACGTCCAGCAGCGGTTGGGGGATCTGTCCGCGGGACTGGTGGCCGGGAAGCGGCAGCGCCTCTCCGTGCTGGGGGCGGCGCTGGACGCCATGAGCCCCTTGAAGGTGCTGGGCCGGGGCTACGCGATGGCCCGGGGACCGTCGGGGGAAATTTTGCGCTCCTGGCGGGACGTACAGGCTGGGGAGCGGGTTTCCGTGGCCCTGGGAGAAGGGGGCTTTTTCTGCGCGGTGGAGGAGCCCTGGAAAAAGGAGAAAACGGCATGGCTGGAAAAAAATTGACGTTTGAGCAGCAGATCACCCGGTTGGAGGAGATTGTCTCCGCGCTGGAGCAGGGGGACGTTCAGCTGGCGGATTCCCTGGCCCTCTTTGAGGAGGGGACCAAGCTGATTGCCGCCTGTACCAAACAGCTGGACCAGGCGGAGCAGCAAGTGGTGAAGCTCATGAAGGGCCCCGATGGCGCGCCTGTCGAGCAGCCCTTTGAAACTACGGAAGAGGTGTAGGCTATGGAATTTCAACGGCAATTGGAAGAGGCTCAGAATCTAGTGGAAGCCCGCCTGCGGACGTTTTTCTCCGGAGGAGGGCTGGAGGAGGCTATGCGCTACAGCCTCCTGGCCGGCGGAAAGCGCATCCGGCCCATTTTGACTATGAAGTTTTGCGAGGCGGCGGGTGGAACCCTGGAAGAAGCTTTGGACTTTGGCTGTGGAGTGGAAATGCTTCACACCTATTCCCTGATTCACGATGACCTGCCCTGCATGGACAACGACGATCTGCGCCGGGGGATGCCCACCAGCCATAAGAAATTCGGCGAATGCACCGCCATTCTGGCGGGGGACGCCCTCCAGGCGGCGGCGTTTCAGACGGTGCTTTCCGCCACGGGAGAGTGGCGGCACGGCGGCAGGACCGCCGTGATTCTGGCGGCGAAAATCCTGGCGGAGGCTGTCGGGGAGACCGGTATGTGCGGCGGGCAGTATTGGGATACCGTGGGGGACGGACAGCCCCGGACGGCGGAAGACCTGACGGACATCAACGACAAGAAGACCGGGGCTCTGCTCCGGGCGGCGTGTATGATGGGCGTTTGCGCTTCCATGGGCCGGCGGGAGGTGGACGAGCGCTGCATGGACGCCGCCTGGGATTACGCGACGAATCTGGGACTGGCCTTCCAGATTCGGGACGATATCCTGGACGCGGTTTCCACCGCCGAGGAGCTGGGCAAGCCCGTGGGCTCCGACGCGGCCAACCAAAAGGCCACCTATGTGACCCTGCTGGGGGTGGAGGCCTGCGAGGCGTTGGTGCAGGATTACACGGTCCGGGCCAAGGAAGCCTTGGATTCCGGCCGCTGGCTGGGGGATACGGCCTTCCTGATGGAGCTGGCGGACAGCCTGGCGGTGCGGAAAAACTGAGGGAGCATCGTTCCTGGAAAATTCGATTCCGGGGGGAGAAGAAGTGGCAAAGAATATTTTGAATTGCCTGGAGCGGGGCATGGGCGGCTTTTCCAAGGGGCAGAAGCGCATCGCCTCATACATTTTGGAGAACTACGACAAGGCGGCCTTTATGACCGCCAACCGCCTGGGCCTGCTGGCGGGCGTCAGCGAGTCCACCGTGGTGCGGTTTGCCTCCGAGCTGGGCTACGACGGTTACCCCAGCATGCAGCGGGCCTTGCAGGACATGATCCGCAGCCGCCTGACCTCCACCCAGCGCATCCAGGCGGCGGGGGACATGTTCCACGATGTTCTGCCGGCGGTAATCCAGTCCGATATTGACAAGCTGCGCCAGATGCTTGGCCATTCCAGCCGGAGCGAGTTTGACCGGGTGGTGGACAAGATCTTGTCCAGCCGCCATGTCTATATTCTGGGGGTCCGGTCCTCCTCCTTCGTGGCGGGGTATCTCCACTTCTATATGCACCTTCTGTCGGAGAACGTAACGCTGATTCAGTCCAACGCGGCGGGAGAGATGTTTGAGCAGATGCTCCGTATGGGAAGCGGGGACGTGCTGATCGCCATCAGCTTCCCCCGGTATTCCAAGGTCACCATCAACACGGTAAAGTTCGCCCGGGACCGGGGGGCGGAGATCATTGCCATCACGGACAACGAGCTCTCCCCAGTGTACCAGCTCTCCCAGGCGGCGCTGCTGGCGCCCTGTGAGATGATCTCCTTCGTGGATTCCATGGTGGCGCCGCTGTCCCTCATCAACGCCCTGCTGGTGGCCCTGTCCAACCGCTGCGGCGCGGATGTCTCCGCCACCTTCGCGGAGCTGGAGGACATTTGGAACGAATACGGCGTGTTTGGGAAGATGGACGATGAGTAAGCGAATCGTGGTAATCGGCGGCGGAGCGGCCGGAATGATGGCCGCCGTTTCCGCGGCGGAGCTGGGCGCTTCCGTTACGCTGCTGGAACCCAACGAGCGGCTGGGGAAAAAGCTGAATATTACCGGAAAAGGCCGGTGCAACCTGACCAATAACACGGGGATTCCGGAGCTGATGGGAAATATTCCCCGTAATGGAAAATTCCTTTACAGCGCCTTTTCCCGCTTTAACGCGCAGGATGTCATGGTCTTTTTTGAGGATCTGGGCGTGCCGCTGAAGACGGAGCGGGGAAACCGGGTGTTTCCGGTGTCGGATCGGGCCTTTGACATCAGCGCCGCGCTGGAGCGGAGGCTGAAAAAACTTGGGGTCCGGGTCGTCCGGGACCGGGCAAAAAGTTTGGAAATCCAGGACGGCGCGGTTCGCGGCGTGACGGGGGAGGAAAACCGCTATCCGGCGGAGGCCGTGATTCTGGCCACCGGCGGGGTGTCTTATCCCGCCACCGGTTCCACCGGGGAAGGCCACCGCATGGCGGCGGAGGCCGGGCATACGGTGACGCCGCTCCGGGGCTCCCTGGTGCCCCTGCGGGACTTCGGCTTGGGGAAGACGCTCCAGGGTCTCAGTCTGCGGAACGTGGGTCTGACGGTTTTCGAGAACAGCAAGAAGATTTACACGGACTTCGGAGAACTGGTGTTTACCCACTTCGGCCTCAGCGGGCCGCTGATCCTGTCCGCCTCCGCCCATATGCGGCGCTTCGGGGAGCGGGCCTACCACCTGGAGATTGATTTTAAGCCCGCCTTGGACGAGGCCGTCCTGGACCGGCGTCTGCTGACAGACTTTGAGAAATACCAGAATCAAGATTTCTGCAACGCCCTGGACGGCCTGCTGCCGAAAAAGCTGATTCCGGAAGTCATCCGGGTCTCGGACATCGATCCCCGGCGGAAGGTTCACGACATTACCAGGGAGCAGCGCCGGGGGCTGCTGCAAATTCTGAAGCGTTTTCCGGTGGTCATTGCCGGACCATGCCCGGTTACGGACGCCATTGTCACCTCCGGCGGCGTAAAGGTCAAGGAAATCAACCCGGCCTCTATGGCCTCTAAGCTGGTTGACGGGCTGTATTTCGCCGGGGAGATCATCGACGTGGACGCTTATACCGGCGGGTTCAATCTCCAGATCGCCTGGTCCACCGGGCGGGCCGCCGGAGTTGCGGCTGCGGAAGAAGCATAAGAGGAGGGTTTTTATGAGCACCATACGCGTGGCCGTCGACGGCCCTTCCGGTGCTGGCAAAAGCACTTTGGCCAGGGCCGCCGCCGCCGCACTTGGTTTTTTATATGTAGACACCGGCGCGATTTACCGGACGGTAGGGCTTTCCGCCCGGGACCAGGGTGTGGATCCCGGAGAGGAGACCGCCGTAGCGGCGATACTGCCGCCGCTACGGATAGAACTGCGGTACGATGAAAGCGGGCAGCAGCGGATGTTTCTAAACAGCCGGGATGTCAGCGAGGAAATCCGTCTCCCGGAGATCTCCCGGTATGCCTCTGCCGTCTCCGCCCTGCCGGTGGTGCGGGATTTCCTGATGGAGACCCAGCGGGAACTGGCCCGGAAACACAGCGTCATTATGGACGGGCGGGATATCGGCACCGTGGTCCTGCCGGACGCGGAGGTGAAGGTCTTCCTCACCGCGTCGGCAAAGGTCCGGGCGGAGCGCCGCTGCCGCGAGCTGGAGGAGCGCGGAACGCCTCAGCCCTTTGCGGAGGTTCTCCAGGATATTGAGGACCGGGATTTTCGGGATACCCACCGGGAGGCCGCGCCTCTGCGGCAGGCGGAGGATGCGGTTCTGCTGGACACTTCGGCGCTGGACTTTCAGCAAAGCCTGGAGGCTCTCTTGCGTATAATCCGGGAAAGGATGGTCCTATGAAACCCTTTAACCGCTTGTTTGTGATTATTTATTATGTAGTGGGCTTTATCACCAGAGTGCTCCATCCCACCTCCGTGGTGGGTATGGAGAAGCTGCCGGAAAGCGGCGTGCTCCTTTGCCCCAATCACTCCAGCAATTGGGACCCCATTTTGGTAGCCCTCCGGCTGCCGGTCAACTACCGGCTCCATATCATGGCCAAGGAAGAGCTGTTCGAAAGCCGCCTTCTGGGCTGGCTTTTGCGGAAGGTGGGGGCATTTCCCGTCAGCCGGGGAAACAACGACATCAGTACGGTTCGAACGGCCATCCAGGTTTTAAAGGAGGGGGACAATCTCCTGATTTTTCCTGAGGGAACCACCATCCGCAACGGTGTGGGCTATATAGACGGCCTGCCGCCTCAAGCCAAGGCGGGGGCCGCCATGATTGGCGTCCGCACCGGTGCCACGCTGGTGCCGGTCTTTGTGGACGGAGAGAAGAAGCTGTTCCACAAAACCCGCATCATTTTTGGAGACCCCTATGAGCCCCACTACACCGGCCGCCGGGGCACCTCTGAGGAGATGCAGAAAATCGCCGACGATCTGTTGGAGGCGGCCTACGCCTTGGGCGGGCAGGCCGTGGGAGGGAAACCGCTGTGCGGGTAATTTTGGCAGAGAGCGCCGGATTTTGCTACGGCGTGCGCCGCGCGGTGGAACAGGCCCGGAAAACCGCGAGGGCTTGCGGCCGTTGCTGGATGCTGGGAGACCTGATTCACAATACTTATGTGGTAGAAGAGCTGAAATCACTTGGCGTCCAAAAAGCCGAAAGTATTGACGCTTTACAGCTGGGCGACACAGCGGTCATTCGTTCCCATGGCGAATTGAAGCAGGTATTGGATCAATTGGAGGCCAAAGGCGTCCGCTGCGTGGACGCGACCTGCCCGAATGTGCGCCGGATTCAGACCTTGGCCTCCAAAGCGGAGGCGGAAGGCCGGACCCCTGTCATTATCGGGGACGCGTCCCACCCGGAGGTGGCCGGAATCGCCAGCTGGTGCCAGCATCCGCTGATTTTCAGCGGTCCGGAGGCGGTGGAAGCCTGGCTGAGAGAAGACCCGGGCGCCAGGGAAACCCCTGTGACGGTTGTTGCACAAACCACGTGTATTCGTGAATTTTTTGAAACTTCTTGGAAAATCATAAAAAAAGAGTGTACAAACGCAGAAAAGTTTGATACAATATGTACCGCTACGCATAAGCGTCAGTCTGAAGCGGCCATTCTCGCCGCGAAAGCGGACGTAATGGTCGTGGTGGGAGACCGTAAAAGCGCCAACACCAAACATTTGACGGAAATTTGCAAGGAGAGCTGCAGCCGCGTGCTCCAGATTGAAAACGCGGACGAGCTCCCGCCGGATTTTTTCAGTGGTTGTTCTGTTGCGGGCCTTACGGCCGGTGCTTCCACGCCAGCGGGCATTATTAAGGAGGTATATGCAGCCATGAGTGAAGAAATCAGAGCGGTGGAGAACAACGAGGAGTCCTTTGAGGAACTGCTGAACCAGTCCTTCAAAACTTTAAATACAGGAGAGAAGGTAACCGGCATCGTCACCGCCATCACGCCGACGGAGGTGCAGGTGGATGTGGGCGCCAAGCAGGCCGCCTACATTAAGTTCAGCGAATTGTCCGACGACCCCAGCGCCAAGCCCGAGGACGTGGTGAAGGTGGGCGACGAGATTGAGACCTATATTGTCCGCGTCAACGATGTAGAAGGCTATGCCGAGCTCTCCAAGAAGCGGCTGGACGCCGTAAAGGTCTGGGAGAACATCGAGCAGGCCGTGGAAGAGAAGACTGTGATGGAAGGAACCGTCACCGAGGAGAACAAGGGTGGCATCGTGGTATCCGTTAAGGGCGTGCGGGTGTTTGTCCCCGCCTCTCAGAGCGGCCAGCCCCGGGGCGCCGACCTCTCCGCCATGAAGGGGCAGAAGGTTCAGCTCCGGGTCACCGAGGTGAACCGCGCCCGCCGCCGGGTGGTAGGTTCCATCCGTTCCGTCTCCGACGAGGCCCGCCGGGCCGCCCAGGAGGAGATCTGGGCCAACATTGAGGTGGGCAAGCGCTACACCGGCACGGTAAAATCCATGACCAGCTACGGTGTGTTCGTCGATATCGGCGGCGTGGATGGAATGGTACATATCTCGGAGCTGAGCTGGAGCCGCATCAAGACTCCCTCCGAGGTGTGCAAGGTGGGCGACACCATGGAGGTCTACGTCATCTCCTTTGATCCCGAGAAGCGGAAGATTTCCCTGGGCGTCAAGGACCACAATGTGGATCCCTGGCAGGTGTTCATGGACAAGTACGCCGTGGGCGACGTGGCCTCCGTCCGGGTGGTCAAGCTGATGACCTTCGGCGCTTTTGCCGAGGTTGTTCCCGGCGTGGACGGTCTGATCCACATCTCCCAGATCGCGGACCGGCGCATTGAGAAGCCGGAGGACGTGCTGGCGGAGAACCAGATGGTGGACGCTAAGATCACAGCTGTGGACGAGGAGCGGAAAAAGATCTCTCTGTCGATCCGCGCCCTGCTGGCCCCCTCTGTGGAGGAGCCCATGGAGGATGCGGCGGACGTGGAGGAGTAAGTCTCTGCAAACCGCAAAAAGCGTGATTTTTAAGCGGCAGGCTCGTGAGCCTGCCGCTTTTCTTGAAAAACATGTTATTTTTTTCACGTTTTGGCGTTGCAATATTTTCCAAAGAATGATATACTATTGAACATAGGTGTCATGCTGCAAAAAATACCCTTCGCGCTTGGCGGAGAGACTGTACATCAATACATATGGAGGAATCAATTATGAGCTATCAGGAGAAATACCGTCAGAAACTTACCACTGCCGGGGAGGCGGTCAAGGTTGTCAAGTCCGGTGACTGGCTGGATTATGGCTGGACGGTCTGCTCTCCCAACGCCCTGGACAAGGCCCTGGCCGCCCGGATGGGAGAACTGAAGGACGTAAACATCCGGGGCGGCATTCTGACCCGCCGTCCCGCCATCTTCGACGTGCCCGAAGCCGCCGAACACTTTGCCTGGAACTCCTGGCATATGAGCGGCATTGAGCGGAAGGCCATCAAGGAAGGCTTTGCGTACTATATCCCCCTGCGCTACTCCGAGCTGCCGGGTTATTACCGGAACTGCATCAAGACCCTGGACGTGGCCATGTTCCAGGTGGCTCCCATGGATGAGCATGGTTACTTCAACTTCGGCCCCGGAGGCTCTCATCTGAAAGCCGTGTGCGAGTGCGCCAAGACGGTGATTGTCGAGGTCAACCGGAACATGCCTGTTTGCCTGGGCGGCGTGGAAAACTGGATTCACATTGACGATGTTGCCATGGTCGTGGAAGGGGAGAATCCCCCCATGGAGATTCTGGGCGGGGCCTCCGCTGCGTCCGAGGTCGACCTGGCTGTGGCCAACCTGGTGGTGCCGGAGATCGAGGATGGCGCGTGCCTCCAGCTGGGCATCGGCTCCATGCCCAGCGCCATCGGCAAGATGATCGCCGAATCCGATTTGAAGGACCTGGGCGTTCACACCGAGATGTACGTGGACGCTTT
Source organism: uncultured Oscillibacter sp. (assembly GCA_910588175.1). Classification (GTDB taxonomy): domain Bacteria; phylum Bacillota; class Clostridia; order Oscillospirales; family Oscillospiraceae; genus Oscillibacter. The sequence continues at coordinate 14,378 of CAJUQQ010000020.1, read as the reverse complement.
TGTGGACATGTCCATGGCAGGCCGGATTACCGGCGCGTGCAAGCCCTTTGACCGGGGCCGGCAGACCTATGCCTTTGCCGCCGGAACCCAGAAGCTCTATGATTTCCTGAACAACAACCCCGGGTGCATGGCCGCGCCGGTCAGCTATGTCAACGACATTGCCCGGGTATCTCAGATCGACAAATTCACCTCCATCAACGGCGCGGTTGACATCGACCTCTATGGACAGGTGTCCTCCGAGTCCTCCGGCATCAACCACATTTCCGGCGCCGGCGGACAGCAGGACTTCGTCATGGGCGCATACCTGGCCAAGGGCGGCAAGAGCTTCATCTGCTGTTCCTCCTCCTTCATGGATAAGAAGTCCGGTCAGCTGAAATCCCGCATCCGGCCCACCTTGGTGGAGGGCTCCGTCGTCACCGCCACCCGCACGAATCTCCATTGGATCGTGACGGAATACGGCAAATTCAACGTCAAGGGCAAGTCCACCTGGGAGCGGGCGGAGGGCCTGATTGGCTTGGCGCATCCCCAGTTCCGGGAGGAGCTCATCGCCGAGGCGGAGAAGATGCACATCTGGAGGCGCTCGAACAAGCGCTGAGCCGCCGCTCTCTGCGGGGCCTCTGCTGTGTGGTGTTTGTCTCGCCGGAACTTCGTTGGACAGCAGTCCCTTCCCAGGGCCAGTCTTTAGCATGGAATCAGAGTGATCAGCACGGAACGTGAACCAGCATGGAATTCAGTGAATCAAGAGGCAGATTACACAGCGGCAGAGGCCGCGACAGAGAAAGGGGTGTCCATGTTTCAAATCGGGGACCTGATCGTGCATCCCATGCACGGGGCAGGTGTCATTGATGATGTGATCAAGGAAAAGGTAGCGGGCACAACGCAGGAGTATTACGTGTTCAAAATGCCGGTAGGCGGCTTGATTCTGAAAATACCCACTGCCAACTGTCAGGCCATCGGGATCCGGTCCATCATCTCTCCAACGGAGGCAAAGGCGTTTTTCGCCGGTATTCCCGCGTTGGAGGTGCAGTCCAGCGCCAATTGGAACAAGCGTTATCAGGAAAACCTCCTCCGGCTGAAAAGCGGGGACCTTAATGAGGTGGCCCGGGTGGTCAAAGGCCTGATGCGGCGGGAATCCCGCCGGGGGCTTTCCACGGGGGAGCGGAAGATGCTACACAGCGCGAAGCAGATTATCGTCTCGGAGATCGCGCTGGTGGAGGGCTGCGCCTACCAGGATGCGGAGGCGCGGTTGGATTATGCCGTCATGCAGAAAGCGCCGGTGCCGCAGTAGCCGGGCGGAGAGGATGTTTGCGATGCTGTCGTTTTTCAAAAAAGCGCGGGAAATCCGGAGGCCCCACTGCGCGGCCTTGGTGGCGGCGGCGGGAAGCTCCTCCCGGATGGGCGGTGTGAACAAGCTGCTCCAGCCCTTGGAGGGCGTGCCGGTGCTGGTGCGGACGCTGGCGGCTCTTCAAGTGGCCGGAAGCGTGGACGAGATTGTCGTCGCCGCCCGGGAGGAGGACATTTTGGAGATCTCCCAGCTCTGCCGGACCTATGGGCTGACGAAGTGCGCAAAGGTAATCCGGGGCGGGGAAAACCGGGTCCTCTCCGTGCTGCTGGCGGCGCTGGAGGCGTCGCCGGAAATAGAACTGCTGGCGGTGCAGGACGGCGCCCGCCCCCTGGTGACGCCGGAGCTTGTCGACCGGGTAGTGTCCGCCGCCGCCCGCTGTTCCGCCGCCGCTCCCGCCGTGGCGGTGAAAGATACCGTCAAGGCCGTCCGAAAGGACGGCGGGGTGGAGGAGACCCTGGACCGGGAGCGGCTCCGGGCCGTTCAAACGCCTCAGGTCTTTGAGGCCAGCCTATTGAAAGCCGCCCTCCAGTCCGCTTTGGAGCAGGGCGCTCCCGTCACCGACGACGCCTCCGCCGTGGAGCGGCTGGGAAAGATGGTTTTCCTGGTAGAGGGCGAGGAAGAAAACCTGAAAATCACCACGCCGGCGGATCTGATTCTGGCGGAGGCCATTGTGAGGGCCCGGGAGGAAGGACGATGACAAATCTGCGGGTAGGCCATGGCTACGACGTTCACCGCCTGACGCCGGGGCGGAAGCTGATTTTAGGCGGCGTGGAAATTCCCTGGGAAAAGGGTCTTTTGGGCCACTCCGACGCCGACGTGCTGGTCCACGCCGTTATGGATGCCCTGGCGGGGGCGGCCCGGCTGGGGGACATCGGGAAACTGTTCCCGGATACAGACCCGGCTTATAAAGGAATTTCCAGCCTGAAACTGCTGAGGGAAGTGGGTCTTCTCTTGGAAGAGAAGGCCTTTTCCGTGGTAAACATGGATGCCACGCTGCTGGCCCAGGCGCCGAAGCTTGCCCCTTACAAGGCTCAAATGGCGATGAACATTGCCTCCGCTCTGGGAATTGAGGCGGAACAGGTCAATGTTAAAGCCACTACCGAGGAGGGGCTTGGGTTCACCGGGGATGGCTCCGGCATGGCGGCTCACGCCGTGGTGCTGCTGGAGAAGAAGGAGCGGATTCCATATTCCAACGGGCTACCTGGGAAATAGAGGACCATGCGTTGTATATCACTCTATTCAACGGATTGGTCTGCGGCGGTTATCTCCGGGACCGGATTACCGTAGGGTTTGAGAACGAAGCTCTGAGGGAAGTCCGGCAGGTTTGCCTGCGCGGCTGTTCTTCCACAAGGCTCATATACTTCCAATAGCATTTTACGCTCCGCCTCCGGCGGGGCGTTTTCACGCTCCGGTCCCCTGGCACCTTTCTCTCGAAATACCATAGAATAGGAGAGAAAGGAGGAGTGTTTGTGGAGCACTATATCATCCTTGCCCGCTCCGTAACCTATGCCCAGCGGATGCAGAAATCCCTGAGCCGGGCGGGCGTCCGCTGCCAGATTTTTCGGCCTCCCAGAGACCTGACGGACTTGGGCTGCGCCTACGCCGTGCGTGTAGCGGTTTCTGTTTTGCCGGAGGTTTTGACCGCCCTCCACAGGGACGGCTTGAACCCCGTTCAGATATTTCTTTACCAGCAGGGACAGTATCAGGAGGTGGAGGCATGATCTACTTTGACAGCGCCGCCACCAGCTTTCAAAAGCCCGCTTCCGTCGCCGCCGCCATGTGGGAGGCCCTGGCCTCTATGAGCTCCCCTGGCCGGGGAGGCTATCCCGCCGCCGCCCGGGCCGCCGACACGGCCTTTCAATGCCGGACGGAGCTGGCGGATATGTTCGGCCTGGAGAATCCGGAGCAGGTGGTGTTTACGCTGAACGCCACCCACGCCTTGAATATCGCGATCAAGAGTTTGGTTCCCCCGGGAGGAAAGGCGGTGGTCTCCGGCTACGAGCACAATGCCGTCACCCGGCCCCTGGAGGCGCTGAAGGCGAAAATCTCTGTTGCCGCCGCCCCGCTCTTTGAGCCGGAGGCGGTAACGGCGGCCTTTGCGCGTCTCATCACGCCTGATACCCACGCTGTTATTTGCAGTCATGTCTCCAACGTGTTCGGCTTCATTCAGCCGGTGGAGGAAATCGCGAAGCTTTGCCGGAGCCGGGGCGTGCCCTTTATCATCGACGCTTCCCAATCCGCCGGAACACTGCCCTTGAATATGAAGGCCCTGGGCGCGGCTTTTGCCGCCATGCCGGGCCATAAGGGGCTCTATGGCCCTCAGGGCACCGGCGTGCTGCTCTGCGGTGAGGAGATTGCAACCCGAACGCTGCTGGAGGGCGGCACCGGCAGCCGGTCCATTCAGCAGCAGATGCCGGACTTTCTGCCGGACCGGCTGGAAGCCGGGACTCTGAACATGCCTGGAATTGCGGGGCTTCTGGCGGGCATCCGCTATGTCCACCGGGGCGGCATTGATAAAATCTTGGACCATGAAAAGCACCTGGCCAAGCTGACCATCCAAGGGCTGGAGGGCCTGCCGAACCTGCGGATCTACGCTTCGCCGGCTCTGCGGAATCAAGCCGGCGTATTGTCCCTGACGGCGCGGGGATTGGATGTGGAAACCATCGGCTCGGCTCTGGCAGAGCGGGGTATTGCCGTTCGGGCGGGCATCCAATGCGCGCCCTACGCCCACCGCACGGCGGGAACTTTGGAAACCGGAACGGTCCGGATCAGTTTCTCCGATTTCAACACGACGGAGGAGGTTGCCCGGCTGCTCCGGGCGATTCGAGGGGTGCTGGGACGGTCTTTCTGAACAGACCGTGAATTTTCCAGTAAATTTCCCTTGGTTTACCTTGCTTTTTTCGGCTGAGTTCTATATAATATGGTATTCATGACCTGACGTTTCCCGCATGGGAGACAGCCGCCCGCCCGGCGGCTCAGAGGAAAGGGATGAGGATGTAAAATGAATGTGACGCTGACGGAACTGGTTGCCACCATCGGCCGGTATCTGCTGACCATTGAGGCAACGGACATTCTGGATATTGTCATCATGGCGTTCGCGCTTTATAAGGTGCTGACACTGGTGCAGACCACCAAGGCCGCCAGCCTCCTGAAGGGATTGTTTGTTTTCCTGGCGGCGCTGCTTTTGAGCTACCTGTTCGGGCTCAACGGCATCTACTATCTCCTCAGCCGTATGGTGGAGGTGGGCGTGCTGGCCCTGATCATCCTCTTCCAGCCGGAGATTCGCCGGATTCTGGAGGAGATGGGCAGCCGCCGCATTCTGGCCCTTTTCACCCGGTCGGAGAACGCCAGCGCATTGGAACAGACCATTGAGCAGACCGTTCTGGCCTGCTCCGAGATGTCCCAGTCCCGCACCGGCGCACTGATCGTGTTTGAGCGGGAGATTCTGCTGGACGATATGGTCCGCAGCGGCACGGTGCTGGACGCGGCGGTGTCCAACGAGCTTTTGAAAAACATCTTCTTTGTGAAAGCGCCTATGCACGACGGGGCGGTGATTGTCCGTCACGGGCGGGTGCTGGGGGCGGGGTGTATGCTTCCCCTGAGCAAAAACGTGAACCTCTCCCGGGACCTGGGAATGCGCCACCGGGCCGGCATCGGTATGAGTGAAAATTCCGACGCGGTGGTGGTCATTGTGTCGGAGGAGACCGGCTCCATCTCGGTGGCCACCGGCGGAATGCTGAAACGGCATTTGAAGCCGGAGACCCTGGATAACCTCCTGCGGAACGAGCTGCTTCCGCAGGAGGAGACCGAGTCGGATAAGCAGAAATTCAGCCTGGCGGGTCTGCTGCGCTCCAGGAAGGACGGAGGTGCGTAAGGTGGAAAACGCGAATACGGGACGCCGCAGGGTCATCTATCTGCTTCTGGCCATCCTGGTGGCCTGCGGCATCTGGCTCTATGTCGACCTGAGCAGCGGCCAGACCGTGACCCAGGAGTATCTGGATATCCCCATTGAGTATTTGTACGAGAGCACCCTGACGGACCGGGGGCTGATGCTGGTGGAGGAGGGCACAGACCTCACCATCGACTTGACGCTGAAGGGGACCCGATGGAATATCTGCAGCCTGGACCGCTCTCAGATCTGGGTTACCGCCAGTCTGTTTGATGTGACCAGCGCCGGAAAACAGCGGGTCAATTACAGCGTCAACTATACAAACCCCAAATTCACCAACAACGCCAACGCCATCCAACGGGAACGCGCCAGCTTCGGTATGGCGACGGTGAACATCAGCGAGCTGTACAGCCGGACCATCAATGTCAGCTGTGAGCTGGTGGGCAACGTGGCGGAGAGCTATTCCGCCGGACAGGTGGAGCTTTCCCACACGGAAGTGGAGGTCCGTGGACTTCAGGAGGATATCAGCCCCATCAGCTACGCCAAGGTTACCCTGGACATCGGCAGCAACGCGGTGGAAACGGTGTCCCGGGATCTGGAGATTCAGTATTACGACGAGAACGGCAAGCTTTTGGACAAGTCCGGCATCTACTCCTCGGCGGACAACATCCGGGCCACTCTGCCGGTGTTTGTCACCAAGGAACTCCAGCTGGTGGTCAACCTCATTGAGTCCCCCGGCCGCCGCAGCAAGAATACGGAGTACCGCGTTGAACCGATGACCATTGCGGTTTCCGGCGACGCTACTCAGCTGAAGAACATGGACGCACTGGTTTTAGGGCGCTATGATCTGACGGAACTGGGCACGGAGGCCTCCGATAGCTACACGACGACCAATTATCCCATCATCCTGCCGGATGGCTGCACAAACGTGAGCGGCGTGACCCGGGCGGCTCTGCGCATCCGGTTTGAGGACATGACCAGCGCCACGCTGAAAACCGAGAACATCTCCTTCCTGAACCCGCCGGAGGGAAAACGGGTGGAGCTGCAAACCGACAGCCTGCCGGTAAAGGTTTTCGGCACAAAGGCGGATGTATCTGCCCTCACCGGGGAGGATATTGCCGTGACGGTGGACCTGAGCGACTACTCCGCCGCCTCCGGGACCTATTCCGTCCCAGCGGAAATCGCGGTCAACAAGGGCGACATAGGAATCAGCGGCGGTTATCAGATTCAGATCACCATTCGGGAGGGCGGCGAGGAGCCGCCGGAGGAGACGGAGAATTCCCCGGAAGACGTGGAGGCCAGCGCCCCCGTAGATGAGGAAATCGAGACGGAGGGGACGCCATGACACAGATTGCAACGGTTGAACGTATCTTAGACTCCGGACACGCGGAGATTTCCGTCCCCCGGAAATCCGCCTGCGGCCACGACTGCGAGGAATGCGCCGGCTGCGGCGTTACCGGGGCGGCGGTTCACGCCCGGGCGCGAAACCCCATCGGCGCCGCGCCGGGGCAGAAGGTTGTGGTGGAGAGCAGTACGAAAAAAATGCTCCACATTGTGGCCCTGGTTTATTTGATTCCGGTGGCACTGTTTTTCCTGGGCTATTTCGCCGCTGTGGCGGCGTCTGCCGGCGTGGCGGTTCAGTACACGGCCGCCGGAGCGGGATTTCTGCTGGGCATTCTCGGGGCTATTGGCTATGACCGCCGCCTCCGGGCCAAGGGCGGACTGTCCTTTACCATCGTCCGGCTGTTCTGATGTTCGGCTATGTCAGGCTTCCCCAGGATTTGCCGGAGGAGGAGCGGAACCGCTTCGGACGCGCTTACTGCGGTCTCTGCCACACCTTGGGGACACGCTACGGCCCGGCGGCGCGGTTCATCCTGAACTATGATTTTACCTTCCTGGCCATCCTTCTCTCGGAAAAAGAGGAGGGACCCATCCATCATGGCCGCTGCGCCGCCCATCCCGTTCACGGGCGGGACCGGCTGGAATCCAGTCCGGCCCTGGATCTGGCGGCGGATGAGAGTGTGATTTTGGCCTATTGGCAGGCCCGGGACGGGGTGGAGGACCATGATTGGCTTCACGGCCTGAAATACCGGGCGGTTTCCGCTGTTTTAGAACCCGCCTACCGAAAGGCCGCGGCGCTCCGGCCTGATTTCGACGAATCCACCCGCCGCCAGCTTCGTCTGCTGGCAGAGCTGGAAGGGGAGCACTGCCCCTCCATAGACCGGGCGGCGGATACCTTCGCCATACTGCTGCGCGGGGCCGCTCAGTCGGTGGACGAGCCGGTCCGGCGGCGGGTACTGGAGCAGATTTTCTACCACCTGGGCCGTTGGGTTTACCTGGTGGACGCGGCGGACGACCTGAAAAAGGACGCCGCCTCGGGGAATTACAATCCGGTGGCCCTGCGCTACGGCCTTTTGGAGGGTGTCTGGACGGAGGAGAGCCGGACAGGCTTTGCCGCCACGCTGGACCACTCCATCCATATGATGGCCACCGCCTTTGAGCTTTGGGACTTCGGCGTCTGGACGCCGGTTTTAAAATCCACCCTTTACACCGGCCTTTTCCGCGTGGGAAAGGCGGTGCTGGACGGCACCTTTCACGGCCAGGGGAAGAAGAGAGATACACAGGAGAGTAGCACATGAACGATCCCTATCAGGTACTTGGCATTTCGGAAAGCGCCACCGACGAGGAGGTCAAACGGGCCTATCGGGAGCTGGCGAGAAAGTATCACCCGGACAACTACCACGACAATCCTCTGGCCGACCTGGCTCAGGAGAAAATGAAGGAGATCAACGCCGCCTACGAGGAGATCAACAAGCGGCGCAGCGGCGGCGGGCGGACCACCGGCCCGGGCTATACCGGCGGCTGGCAGCAGCAGTCCTACGGCTCCGGCGGTTCCTCCGTCCTCCAGCAGGTTCGGGCGGCCATCCAAATGGGCGATATCGCTCGGGCGGAGGCGCTGCTGAACAACGTCTCCGACCATGGCGCCGAGTGGAATTTTCTCAAGGGCGCCGTGTGCTACCGCCGGGGCTGGATGGACGAGGCTCTGCGCTATTATCAGACCGCCTGCCAAATGGACCCCGGCAATCCCGAGTACCGGCGGGCTCTGAGCCTGATGCAGAACGGTTCGCCTTACCGGCCTGGGGGGGAGCCCTTTGGAACACTGTGCGCCGGGAATCCCTGCCTGACTCTGTGCTGTGCCTATACACTGTGCAACGGCGGCTATTGCTGCTTTATCTGACAATAAGGGGAGATCACCATGATCAAGAGCATGACCGGCTATGGCCGGGCGAGAGAGACAAGGAACAGTCGGGATATCACCGTGGAGGTCCGGGCGGTCAACAACCGCTATCTGGACTGTACGGTGAAGATGCCCCGACTGTATATCTTTGCCGAAGACGCGCTGAAACAGCGGGTTCAGCGGGCGGTCTCCCGGGGGAAGGTGGATGTCTTCGTCTCCGTGGACGCTTCCGCCGCCGATGTAACAAAGGTGTCGGTGAACCGGGAACTGGCGGGGCAGTATGCCGCCGCGCTGGAGGAGCTGGCGGAAATCCGCGGCCTCGCGGCCTATCAGGTGACGCCGGAAGTGCTGGCCCGTTTTCCCGATGTGCTGTCCGTTACCAAGGCGGACGAGGATTTGGAAGCGGTCAGCGCCGATCTCTGCGCCGTGCTGGACGCCGCTCTGGCCTCCTTCAATGAGATGCGAGCCATAGAGGGGACCAAGCTGGCGGAGGATGTGGGAAACCGGCTGACCGCCATAGAGGACTACACCACCCAGGTGGAGGCCAGGTCCCCGGAGACGGTGGCGGAGTACCGCTCCAAACTTACCGCCCGGATGCAGGAGGTGCTGCAAAGCGTCACCATTGATCCCCAGAGGATTCTGACAGAGGCGGCGATTTATGCCGACAAGGTGGCGGTGGATGAGGAGACGGTCCGCCTGCGGAGCCATACGGCACAGCTTCGCACCATGCTGAACGCCACAGAGCCTATGGGCCGGAAGATGGATTTCCTGATTCAGGAGGTCAACCGGGAGGCGAATACCATCGGTTCCAAGTGCGGCGACGTGTCTATCGCCCAGGTGGTGGTAAACCTGAAGGCCGAGGTGGAAAAAATGCGGGAACAAGTGCAGAATATTGAATGAGTATGGAATTTATCAACATCGGATTTGGAAGTATGGTCTCCCGGGAGCGGGTAGTCGCCATCGTGGGTCCGGACTCCGCGCCCATCCGCCGGATGACCCAGGAAAGCCGGGAACGGGGGATGCTCATTGACGCCACTTACGGGAGAAAAACCGCGTCTATCTTTATCATGGACAGCGACCATGTGATTTTATCGGCCCTGCCGCCGGAGCGGTTTGGCGGCGGGGAGCAGGAGGAAGCATGAAAAAGGGAAAGACATTTATCGTGTCCGGCCCGTCCGGCGTGGGAAAGGGAAGCGTGCTGAAGGTGCTGCTGGAAAAGCGGAAGGACGTTTATGTTTCCGTTTCCGCTACGACCCGCCCGCCCCGGGCCGGTGAGGAAAACGGCGTACACTACCACTTCCTGGATGTGGATACCTTCCACGAGTGGATGGCCCAGGACGCCTTCTTGGAGTACGCGGAGTATGTGGGCAACTTTTACGGGACGCCCAAGCGCTTTGTGGACGAGGCTATGGAAGCGGGCCGGGACGTGATACTGGAGATTGACGTGCAGGGTGCCTTGCAAATTGCCCATAAGCGGCCCGAGGCTGTTCTGATCTTCATCGCTCCCCCCAGCTGGGAGGAGCTGGCCCGCCGCCTGACCCTCCGGGGCACGGACAGTCCGGAGAAAATTGAAAAGCGTCTGCTGCGGGCCAAGGTGGAGTGCCGGACCGCCGGAGCTTACCACTATTTTGTCATCAATGATACCATTGAAAACGCCGCGATGGAGCTGGATGCCATTATGACGGCCGAGCACTGCCGTTCCATGGACCGCATGGAGATCATCAGCGGCGGCTGATGCGCATAAATTGAAACCCGGAAACATTTGAAAGGAAGCTGATCTGCTATGATGTTGTACCCCGCTATGAGCAAGCTCAATTCTTATATTCCCAACCGCTATATGCTGGTGAATGTGGTGGCCCGCCGGGCCCGCCAGATCGCCGAGGAGGCGGAAGACGCCGGTCTTCATTTGGATGAAAAGCCGGTGACCCTGGCGATTCACGAGGTGGCCGACGGCAAACTCACGGCCAGCGGCGCCGCGATTGCCGAGGAAGAGGCGTAACGCCGCGGGATGGAGACCGCGGCCATTGTAAAAGTGGCGGTCAGCGCCGCGCCTTATCACATCGACAAGCCCTATGATTATCTGGTTCCGGCGGACATGGCGGACGCGGCGATCCCCGGCGTCCGGGTGACCGTGCCCTTTGGCAGGGGAAACAAGCCCTCGGAGGGACTGATCCTCGCCCGTGGAGAGGGTGGCAAGAGCCGGGGCCTGAAAGCCCTTTCCGCCGTGCTGGACCGGAGTCCGGTGCTGGAAGGCCCGGAGCTGGCGCTGTCCCTCTGGATGCGCCAGCGGTACTTCTGCACGATGTTCGAGGCGGCGCGAACCATGCTCCCCGCCGGATTGTGGTACCGCCTTCAAGAGATCTGGAGGCTTCAAGCGGAGCTGTCCCCTGAAACAGCCCAGGCCGCCGCTTCCGGCATCCACTGCGGAACGGAAATCCTGGAAACGCTCAAACGCTCCGGCGGCTCCGCCGGGTTGGAAACCCTGCGGGATATCCACGGCGGCGAAGCGCTTCCCGCGCTTCGGGCCCTGGAGAAAGCGGGAGTTGTCTGGCATGAGACGGCAGCCAAGCAAAAGGTCGCGGATAAAACCCGCCGGATGGCGGAGCTGGCCCTGAGCGCCGAAGATGCCCTTGCCCTGACGGAGGCAAAGCGGCGCTCTTCCCCTGCGCGTTTCGAGGTGGTTAAGCTCCTGGCCGCCAATGGCCCCACCGCCTGTGCCGAGATTACTTACTTTACCGGCGCGTCCGCCCGGGTGCTCCGGGGGATGGAGAAGGCGGGACTGCTGGTGTTCTCGGAGATGGAAGAGCTGCGTGTTCCGCAACCCGCGAGCGTGGAACCGGGACCGCCCATTGTCTTGAGTGAAGAACAGCAGACAGCCCTCGATATGCTGTTGGGGCTGGTACAAGCGGGCGCGGCCTCCGGCGCGCTGCTGCGGGGCGTCACCGGCAGCGGGAAAACGCAGGTCTATTTGCGGCTGGTTCAGGAGATACTGTCTAAGGGAAAAACGGCGATTGTGCTGGTGCCGGAGATTGTGCTGACGCCGCAGATCATGGAAAAGTTCTCTTCCTATTTTGGAGACGGCGTGGCTATGCTGCACAGCGGCCTTCGTATGACGGAGCGCTATGACCAGTGGAAGCGCATCCGCCGGGGAGAGGTGCAAGTTGTATTGGGTACCCGCTCCGCTATTTTCGCGCCGCTGCGAAACCTAGGCGTCATTATCCTGGACGAGGAACAGGAGGACAGCTACCGCTCGGAAAATCCGCCCCGGTATCACACCCGGGATGTTGCGAAATATCTCTGTGCCCGGGACAAAGCGCTGTTGGTCCTAGGCTCCGCCACGCCGTCCATTGAGACGGCCTGGGCGGCGGAAGAAGGGCAGTATCATAAAGCGCTGCTCCGCCGCCGGTATAATGAACAGTGTTTGCCTCAGGTTTTCATAGCCGATCTCCGGCAGGAGATCAAAGCCGGGAATTCCGGCCTCATCGGCGGGGATCTCCGGCGGGAGCTGGAACGAAATCTGGCAAACGGAGAACAAAGCATCCTCTTCTTAAACCGCCGGGGCAGCAGCCGCTACATGCTGTGCGGGGAATGTGGCCATGTGCCGGAGTGCCCCCGATGCAGCGCTCCGCTGACCTATCACTCCGCCAATGGGAGGCTGATGTGCCACTACTGCGGCCACTCCCAGCGGAGCTTTGATGCCTGTCCGGCCTGCGGCGGCGTTATGAAGCGAATCGGGGCGGGCACCCAAAAGGTGGAGGAGGAGCTGGCAGAGTTGTTTCCCGATGCGGGCATTCTGCGGATGGACGCGGATACCACAGCGGAAGGGCACGAGAAGCTGCTCCGCCGCTTTGCGGATGAGCGCATCCCCATCCTGCTTGGCACTCAGATGGTGGCCAAAGGGCTGGACTTTGAAAACGTAACCCTGGTAGGTGTTCTGGCCGCTGATCTCTCTCTTTACCTGGAGAATTACCGGGCGGCGGAGCGGACGTTCAGCCTGCTGACCCAAGTGGTGGGCCGGGCCGGCCGGGGTGTCAAAACCGGGCGGGCCGTTATTCAGACCTACACACCGGAAAACGACGTAATCCAATGTTCCGCCCGGCAGGATTACGACCGTTTCTATGACAGCGAGATCCGGCTCCGGCGGCTTCGCCGCCTTCCGCCTTTCGCGGATCTGTTTACGCTCACAATTTCCGGCGCGGAGGAGGGAGCGGTTTTGCGCGCGGCCATCGGTGTCCGGGACGCGCTGCGGAGCCGCTTTGGAAGCAGCGAGGTCCTGGGGCCTGCCCCAGCCCCGGTGCTGAAGGTCAACAACCGATACCGCTACCGCTGTCTGCTGATCGGCCAAAATGACCGGGAGACCCGGGAAGAGATCGGCGGATTGCTGCGGGCCTTTGCCGGAAACAGCGCGAACCGGGGATTTAATATATTCGCGGAGTGTAACGCCGCGGAGTAGGAGGTTAAAGATGGCATTGCGTAAGATCGTGGTGCAGGGAGAGGATTGCTTAAATAAGGTTTGCCGTCCAGTAACGGACTTCAACCGCCGCCTGCATACATTGATGGACGACCTGTTGGATACTCTTTCCGAGGCGGGGGGCGCGGGATTGGCGGCTCCCCAGGTGGGGATTCTCCGCCGGGCCTGTGTGGTGATGGATGACGATACGGAGGAGTTTATTGAGCTGATTAATCCCGCGATCGTCGACCAAAGCGGAGAGCAGACCGGCCCGGAGGGCTGTCTCAGTGTTCCCGGCAAGTGGGGCTTGGTAACCAGGCCCAACTATGTCCGGGTTCGCGCCCAGGACCGGCACGGCCGCTGGTTTGAGGTGGAGGGAGAGGGTCTGACGGCCCGCTGCTTCTGCCATGAACTGGAGCATCTGGACGGTCACCTGTACACGGAACACATTGATCGCTTCCTGACGGACGAGGAAGTGGAGGAGTATTTTAGCCAGGAAGAGGGGGCGGATTGATGCGCATTCTCTTCATGGGGACACCGGACTTTGCCGTATTCTCCCTCCGCCGCCTGGTGGAGGACGGACACGAGATCTGCGGCGTCCTGACCCAGCCGGATAAACCCAAAAATCGGGGGCATAAGCTGACGCCAACACCTGTAAAGGAATATGCCCTCACAAAAAAATTGGCGGTTTACCAGCCTGTGACCTTGCGGAACGCCCAAAGCTTAGAGCTGGTCCGCTCCCTGGAGCCGGAGCTGATTGTAGTGGCTGCCTATGGAAAGCTGCTGCCGGAGGAGATTTTGAACGTGCCGCCGAGAGGTTCTATCAACGTACACTCTTCCTTGCTGCCCAAGTACCGTGGGGCGGCCCCCATCAACTGGGCGGTGCTGAACGGGGAGGCGGAGACTGGAGTCTCCATCATGTATATGGCCAAGGAGCTGGATGCGGGCGATGTCATTTTGCAAATGTCCACCACCATTGGCGAAACAGAGGATGCCCAGTCCCTCACCCAGCGCCTTGCGGAGCTGGGAGCGGAGGCCCTGTCCAAAACCGTCCAAGCGCTGGCGGATGGAACCGCCTCCCGCACGCCCCAGGACCACGAACGGCACACTTACGCCCCCATGCTGGGGAAGGAGCTTTCCCCCGTGGACTGGACCCGCTCCGCCCACGCGGTCAGCTGTCAGGTCCGGGGACTGATTCCCTGGCCCTGCGCTACGACGGACGTCATCAGCGGCGAGGAGATGAAGCTTTACGCCGTTCGGGAGACCGGGGAGGAAACCTCAGCTTGTCCCGGTACGGTCACAGCGGCGGGAAAGCAGGGCATCGACATCGCCTGTGGGGATGGAAAAATCCTGCGGGTAACGGAACTCCAGGCCAAAGGCGGCAAGCGTATGACCGCCGCCGCTTATTTATTGGGACATCCCATTCAACGCTAAAATTCGAGGGTGCTTATGCCTT
>CAJUQQ010000019.1 GCA_910588175.1 uncultured Oscillibacter sp. | reverse complement strand
ATGCGGGCCAACCTCCTCCGCTCCGTCTCCCACGACATCCGCACCCCCCTGACCTCCATCGTGGGATCCACCTCCGCCGTACTGGAAAACCCGGGCCTCTCGGACCGGGAGCAGCGGGAACTGCTGGAAAACGCCCGGGAGGAGGCCCAATGGCTGATCCGGGTGGTGGAAAACCTCCTCTCCATTACCCGCATGGGGGACGCTCAGGACCGCATCGCCAAGGAGCCGGAGCCCGCCGAGGAGGTTCTGGGGGCCGCGGCCCAGAAGTTCCGCCGCCGCTTTCCCCAGGTAAACGTCACAGTTTCCGCGCCGGAGGAGCTGCTGATGGTCCCCATGGACCCCATCCTCATGGAGCAAGTGCTGGCCAATCTCCTGGAAAACGCCGCCGTCCACGGCCGTGCCGCCAACATCGCCCTGCTTCTGGAGGCGGAGGAGACGTTCGCCCGCGTCACCGTGCGGGACGACGGAAGCGGCATCCCCAAAGGGGATTTAGACAGCCTCTTTGACGGCCGTCTCAAATCCCGCCGTCCCCCGGACGGGGACGGAAAGCGGAACATGGGCCTGGGGCTCTCCGTCTGCCGGGCCATCGTCCTGGCCCACGGGGGAAGCATCAGCGCCAAAAATCTGCCGCGGGGCGCGGAATTTTCCTTCCGCCTGCCCATGGCCATTCAGGAGGCAGCGACATGAATATCCGGGAAAAGATACTGGTCATTGAGGATGAGAAGAGCATCGCCCAGTTCATCGCCGCCGTGCTGGACGGCCAGGGCTATGAGACCATCCAGGCCCGCACCGGGGCGGAGGGGCTGTCCATGATCTCCTCCCACTGCCCGGACCTGGTGATTCTGGACCTGGGCCTGCCCGACATGGACGGGCTGGACATCCTCCGCCAGCTGCGGAGCTGGTCCAGCCTGCCGGTGGTGGTGGTCTCCGCCCGCTCCCACGAGCGGGACAAGGTGACGGCCCTGGACCAGGGGGCGGACGACTATCTCACCAAGCCCTTCGGCACCGGGGAGCTGCTGGCCCGGGTCCGCACCGCCATCCGCCACACCCGCACCGCCAGCGGAAACGACGAAATCGCTCAGAAGGGCACCTATTCCGTGGGGGACCTGGTCATTGACTACAACAAGCATCAGGTCCTAGTCCGGGGGGGAAACGTAAAGCTGACCCTCAGCGAGTTCCGCATCGTGGCGCTGCTTGGCAAGCACGCCGGAAAGGTCCTGACCTACGACTATATCATTAAAGAGCTCTGGGGCCCCCGGGCGGGATCCGGAAATCAGATTCTCCGGGTCAACATGGCCAACATCCGCCGGAAAATCGAGCGCAACCCCGCCGAGCCGGAATACCTTTTTACTGAGGTGGGGGTGGGCTACCGCCTGGCGGAGGGCGAGTGAAGGCCCCGCCGGAATGTAGAATTTTTTTCAGATTTTTTTACAGTCTTTTCCAGAACCCCGCAAACCCTTGCTGCGGCTGGCGTTGGGGGGAAACGCCAGCCGCGGGCCGGGAGTTTTTTTCAAGTTTGTAGCAAAAAGCACTTGCATCCCCCATATCTTGTGTGATATACTCGGCCCACTGCCAACGTATTGTGGTCAAAACCGGTATACATTCTACATAGGGGGATACAAATGAAAGTCATCAAGAGGAACGGCACCGAGGTCTCGTTCGACATCACCAAGATTTTATCGGCCATCACCCGTGCCAACGAGAGCATCGACGCGGAAAAGCGCATGACCACCACTCAGGTCCAGCGGATCGCGGAATCCGTGGAGCTGGCGTGTCAGGAACTTGGCCGTTCCCCTTCTGTGGAGGAAATCCAAGACCTGGTGGAATACCAGATCATGGCCCACGGGGCCTTCGAGGTGGCGAAGAACTACGTCACCTACCGCTATACCCGCTCCCTGGTCCGCCGGAGCAACACCACGGACGACCGCATCCTCAGCCTCATCGAATGCTGCAACGAGGAGGCCAAGCAGGAAAACTCCAACAAAAACCCGGTGGTGAACTCCACCCAGCGGGATTACATGGCCGGCGAGGTCTCCCGGGACCTCAGCGAGCGGCTGCTGCTGCCCAAGGAGATTGTGGAGGCCCACCAGGAGGGCATCATCCATTTCCACGACTCCGACTACTTCGCTCAGCACATGCACAACTGCGACCTGGTGAATCTGGAGGACATGCTGCAAAACGGCACCGTCATCACCGGGACGCTGATTGAGCGGCCCCACAGCTTTGCCACCGCCTGCAACATCGCCACCCAGATCGTGGCTCAGGTGGCCTCCAACCAATACGGCGGCCAGTCCATCTCCCTGGCCCATCTGGCCCCCTTCGTGGACGTGAGCCGGAAAAAACTCCGGGGCGTGGTGGAGCAGGAGATGAAGGACATCGGCCTGAACCTGGATGAGGACAGCCTCTCCAAGCTGGTGGAAACCCGCCTCCGGGAGGAGGTCCGGGGCGGCGTCCAGACCATCCAGTATCAGGTGTTGACCCTGCTGACCACCAACGGACAGGCCCCCTTCGTCACGGTCTTCATGTACCTGGGCGAGGCCAAAAACGAGCAGGAGCGCAAGGACCTAGCCCTCATTATCGAAGAGACCCTGGAGCAGCGCTATGAGGGCGTGAAAAACGAGGACGGCGTGTGGATCACCCCCGCCTTCCCCAAGCTGATCTACGTGCTGGAGGAGGACAACATCCGCGAGGATACCCCCTACTGGTATCTCACCAAGCTGGCGGCCAAATGCACCGCCAAGCGGATGGTCCCCGACTACATCTCCGAGAAGAAGATGCTGGAGCTTAAGGTGGACAAAAACGGCGAGGGCCACTGCTACACCTGCATGGGCTGCCGCAGCTTCCTGACGCCCTATGTGGACCCGGAGACCGGGAAGCCCAAGTATTACGGCCGGTTCAACCAGGGTGTGGTGACCATCAACCTCCCGGACGTGGCCCTGAGCTCCGGCGGGAACATTGAGAAGTTCTGGGAAATCTTCGGCGAGCGGCTGGAGCTGTGCCACCGGGCCCTGCTGTGCCGCCATGAGCGCCTGAAGGGCACCCCCTCCGATGTGGCCCCCATTCTGTGGCAATACGGCGCCTGCGCCCGGCTCAAGAAGGGCGAGCCCATCGACAAGCTGCTCTACGGCGGTTATTCCACCATCTCCCTGGGCTACGCCGGGCTTTATGAGTGCGTAAAGTACATGACCGGCAAAAGCCACACGGACCCCTCCGCCACTCCCTTTGCCCTGAAGATCATGGAGACCATGAACGCCGCCTGCCGGAAGTGGAAGGCGGAGCACAACATTGATTTCAGCCTCTACGGAACTCCCCTGGAGTCCACCACCTATAAATTCGCCAAGTGCCTCCAGCGCCGCTTCGGCATTGTGGAGGGAATCAACGACAAGGGCTATATTACAAACTCCTACCACGTCCATGTGACGGAGCAGATCAACGCCTTCGACAAGCTGAAATTTGAGGCCCAGTTCCAGCACCTCTCCCCCGGCGGCGCCATCAGCTATGTGGAGGTGCCGGACATGCAGAACAATCTGGAGGCGGTGCTCCAGGTGATGAAATTCATCTATGACAACATCATCTACGCCGAGCTGAACACCAAAAGCGACTACTGTCAGGTCTGCGGCTGGGACGGGGAAATTCAAATCGTGGAAGAACACGGCAAGCTGGTGTGGAAATGCCCCAAGTGCGGCAACACGGACCAGGACAAGATGAACGTGGCCCGGCGGACCTGCGGCTACATCGGGACCCAATACTGGAACCAGGGCCGGACCCAGGAAATCCGGGACCGGGTGCTGCACCTGTAAGAGCCTGTTTCCGGGAGACGCGCAGATCCGCCCCGCGGCGGAAGGAAGGACTCAGGATGTACTACGGCGAAATCAAAGACTGCGACATCGCCAACGGCGAGGGCGTGCGGGTCAGCCTCTTTGTCTCCGGCTGCACGAACCACTGCGAGCACTGCTTCCAGCCTCAGACATGGGCCTTTGACTACGGACAGCCCTTTACGGAGGAGACGGAGGACCGCCTTCTCTCCCTCCTCTCCCCCAGCTACGTCAACGGCCTGACCCTGCTGGGAGGCGAGCCCTTTGAGCCCGAGAACCAGCGGGCGCTGCTCCCCTTCCTCCGGCGGGCTCGGGCGGCGTACCCGGAAAAAACTATCTGGGCCTACAGCGGCTTCACCTATGAGGAGCTTTTGACCGTGGGGAGCCATCCCCGCTGCGAGGCCACGGACGGGATGCTGTCCCTTCTGGACGTGCTGGTGGACGGCCGCTTTGAGGAGGCGCGGAAGGATATTTCCCTTCGCTTCCGGGGCAGCTCCAACCAACGGCTGATTGACCTGAACGCCACCCGGCAGGCCGGAGAGATCGTCCTCCTGCCGGACCGGCGCTGACAAACGGAGGTTTTGACAATGGTAACAATGGCGCAGCGCTTGGAGGCGCTCCGCATGGAGCGGGGCCTCAGCCGCCCCGCCCTCTCCGCCGCCCTGGGCTTCCCCAAGACGGCCATGGAAAAGTTTGAGACCGGGCGGCAGACGCCCACCCAGGACCAGCAGCGGAAGCTGGCGGACTACTTCGCCGTCACTCTTCCCTATCTCCGGGGCGAGAGCGACGACCCCGCCGATGGAGACAACTGGCTGGCCGGCGGCATTACGGAGCCGGAGCCCGTCCGGACCCCGGCGGCCCCCGCCGCCCCGAAAAAGCCCCGCCAGCCGGCGGTGCAGGAGGATGGCGCGGTTTTTGGCGCTCTGCTGAAAAGCCCCTCCTTCCAAGCCCTGATGCGGGACGCGGCGCTGGAGGTCCTTCGCTCCCCCGAGGGGCAGGAGCTTCTGGCCAAGGCGGTCCGGCGGGAGCTGGGACGGAAATAGCAAAAAGCCCGAGAGGACATCCCGTCCCCCTGGGCTTTTTCACCATGGCAAAGGCCCGCCGGTCTCCCGGCGGGCCTTCGTTTATCCCAGCCAGCCGAACAGGCCTTTGGGCGCTTCCTCGCCCTCCAGCAGTACGCCGGCGGCCTCCAGCATCCGGGCGGCGTCCGCCCGGGTCACCGCCTGCTCCATGGACTGACTGCCGAAGCTCCCGGCGGAGAGAACGCTGACAGCCTCCATATTTCCCACGGCCTGAGCCGCCCAGGAGGGGGCCGCTCCCCGGTCCGCGTACCACACGTCCAGGTCCACGTCACCCAGGTCCAGCACCCGGTCCAGAATGGTGGCGGCCTCGTTGAAGGTGACAGTCTCGTCCCCCCGGAAGGCCACGCCCTCGGCGGTAGCGCTGCCCCGGATCACACCGTCCGCCGCGCCGGCGGCGGCGTAAGCCTTGGCCCAGGTGGGGATGCTGCCGTCGTCGCAGAAGCCCGTCATGGTGACGCCGGTCACCTCACGGCCCGCCGTCTCCAGGGCCATGGCCAAAAACTCACTGCGGCTCACCGGCTGGTCCGGCTGGAAGTAGTAGAAATCGCCGATCTTTCCGCCGGTGAAGATGCCCTTCTCCGCCAAGGTCTGGGCGGCCCGGGCGGCGGGGCTGTCCTTTGTGTCCGCGTAGTCGACGCCGGAACGGGTCTTGTCAACGGTGACGGTGACCCGGGCCGGAGCCGAGGTGTGACCCTGGCTGTCCGTCGCCGTGTAGGTGAAGCGGTCGGAGCCGGTGACGCCCTCGTCCGGCGTATAGGTGAAACCGTCCCCCTCAATGACCACCGTGCCCTTCCGGGGCTCGTCTGCCAGGGCAAAGGTGATCTCGTCTCCCTCCGGGTCCGAGGCCAAGAACTGCCCCTGGCCGGGGATGTCCCGATAGGTCCGGATCTCCAGATCCCAGACCTGGGGGGCCCCCTCCGGGGGCTGGGCGTCGTCTTTTTTGCCGAACAGCGCCGAGGCACTGCCGCTCAGCAGCACCGCCGTCAGCGTCAGGACGGCGGCGGCTCTTGTCAGATGGTGTTTCATAGGAAAATCATCCTCCTGTATGAATTGGTACGGGAGTAGTGTTTTCCCATTCCCTGAAATTATGCGAAAAACCGCCGCCCCGCTGGTCGAAAAAACAGTTTCGACCAGCGGGGCAAGTTTTCAGAACTTCCAAAAAAGTTCTGAGAATTCGGAATTTAATTGGTGCGGGGGAGCCCTTCCTTCCTGTGGACGGAGTCTTCCGCTATCGCAGGGGCGACCTCGCCGCCCGGCGCATCTCCGGGGAGCGCTTCTTGATGCCCGACACCACCCCCATGGCCATGTACAGCGTCAGGATGGAAGAGCCGCCGTAGCTGAAAAAGGGCAGGGTGATGCCGATGGTGGGCATGACAAACAGGCACATGCCGATGTTAATGACGGTCTGGAAAATCAGGATGGACGCCATGCCCACACAGACATAGCGGTAGAAGGGCGTCCGTGCCCTCCGGGCCACCAGCAGGATGCGGAAGATGATGGCCAGCAGCAGCAGCATAATGGTGAGACAGCCAAAGAAGCCCAGCTCCTCCCCCGCCGCGGAGAAAATCAGGTCCGTCTGCCTCGCCGGAAGAGACCAGCTGCTTCCACTCTGGGTCTGGTTGCCGTTCAGATAACCCTGACCCCAGAGCCCGCCGGAGCCGATGGCAAGCATGCTCCGAGTCTGCTGCCAGCCCACTCCCTGAGGATCGAAGCTGTGGTCAAAGAGCACTCGAAAACGCCGCAGCATATATTCCATGTTCTCCGGCACCAGATCCAGCAGCAGCACGGCGGCAACGAAGCCCCCGGTCCCGGCGAACAGCAGCAGGAACCACCGCAGAGCAAAGCCCGCCACAAAGGCCATGCAGAGGAAGATGAACACGAACACCAGGCCGTTTCCCATGTCGTGGGAGACCACGAAGTACAGTCCGCAGAGGCCGAAGGTGTGGGCGGCCACAAAGAAGGCGGAGGAGAAGGATTTCAAATCCTCCTTTTCCTCCCACAGCCACTCAATCTGTTTGGCCAGCAGCAGGACAAAGGTGATCTTGACCACCTCGGCGGGGCCGATCTGAAAGGGGATGCCGGGAAATTTCAGCCAGGCCCGGTTTCCGGTACCGCCCGCCACGCCAAAGGGCGTCCGCAGCAGAAGGATGAAGCCCGCGTTAAAGGCCAGAAGCCATTTCCACTTCCGGGTAATGGACTCCAGGTCCAGCATGGAAAAGAAAATATACACGCAGACCCCCAGGGCCAGGGCCGCGCACTGGGTAATCATCCGCCGCAGGCCCTTGGAGGGGTCCAGGTACCGGGTGGCGCTGAACACCAGGACGATCCCGTACAGCGTCGCGGTGGTACAGAGGCCCAGCAGCAGCAGGTCGGCCTGCTGGATGAAGTCAATCAGGGTTGCTTTTAGTCGGTTCAGCATGACGCGCTCCTTGCAATTCGGTGTGGTGCTATTACTAGGCCTTGTTTGAAAAATGTCAAAATGCCCAAGCGGTGGATCTTTTCCCGCCACTCTGCGTTAAATTTTCTTGCCGGGCGACAGCCCGCCTGCGAAAATTTGCCTTGATTGGCGAAATAATCTCTCGCCCTTGGGCATTCCGCCTTTTTTCAAACAAGGCCTAAGATATTGTACCACAAATGAAAAAACCTGTAAACGACGGAAAATTTCTTTTTACACTTTATTCAATTTGTGATATACTGAATTGATTTCAGAAACGACCGGAAAGGAGGGCCGCCTGTGGACTACGTTTCCCACAGCGAAGCGGAGACCGAGGACCTGGGCCGCCGTCTGGCCGCCGCCCTGTCCCCCGGGGCCGTAGTGGCCTACCGGGGAGACCTGGGAATGGGCAAGACCGCCTTCACCCGGGGGCTGGCCCGGGGACTGGGCTATGAGGGCCGGGTAACCAGCCCCACGTTCACCATTGTCAATGAGTACGAGGGAGCGGGCATGCCCCTGTTTCACTTCGACATGTACCGCCTGGAAGACGCGGGGGACCTTTTCGACATCGGCTGGGAGGATTACCTGGACCGGGGAGGCGTCTGCGCCGTGGAGTGGAGCGAACGGGTGGAGGAGGCCCTGCCGGAGGACGCGGTCACCGTCACCTTCGCCCGCCGCCCGGAGAACGAGAGCTGGCGGACCATCACAATGGAAGGAATGGGACCGGTATGAGGATTTTAGCGCTGGAAACCGCCGCCAAGGCCGTCTCCGCCGCCGTTACGGAGGACGGGAAGGTCCTGGCCTCCGCCTATCAGGACACCGGGCTGACCCACAGCCGGACCCTGATGCCCCTGGTGGAGCTTCTGCTGAGGAACACCGGCATGACCGCCGCGGACCTGGACGCCGTGGCCGTCTCGGCGGGTCCGGGATCCTTTACCGGGGTCCGCATCGGCGTCTCCGCCGCCAAGGGACTGGCCTGGGCGGCGGACAAGCCCTGTGTGTCCGTGTCCACCCTGGCAGCCCTGGCCCGGAACGCGGCCTTTGCGGACGGCTTGGTCATCTGCGCCATGGACGCCCGGCGGCAGCAGGTCTACAACGCCGTCTTTGAGGCCCGGGACGGAGCCCTCACCCGCCTGACAGAGGACCGGGCCATCGCCCTGGCCGACCTGGCGGAGGAGCTGCGTGGCGACCCCCGGCCCAAAACCGTCCTGGGAGACGGTGGGCGGATGACCTATGACTTTTTGACGGCGGCGGGGGTACCCTGCCGCCTGGCCCCGCCTCATCTGGTGAAAGAAAACGCTGTGAGCGTCGCCCTGGAGGCGGAGGATACCGTCCGGGCCGGGGGGCTGGTAACGGCCCAAGAGCTGGCCCCGGTGTATCTCCGGCCACCCCAGGCGGAGAGGCTGCGGCGGGAGAAGCTGAACGGCTGAATGGCTTTTACTTTGGATAAATCATATAAAAGGAGCGTTTTTATGAGCGGAAAAGTACACGTCATGGACCACCCGTTGGTCGCCCACAAGCTGACCATCCTCCGGGACAAGAACACCAGCGTCAAGGACTTCCGGGAGCTGGTCTCCGAGATCGGCATGCTGATTACCTACGAGGCCACCCGGGACCTGCCCCTGACCACCTGCGAGGTGGAAACCCCCATCTGCAAGACCACCGCCCCCATGCTCAAGGGCAAGAAGTTCGCCGTGGTACCCATCCTCCGGGCGGGGCTGGGACTGGTGGACGGCGTTTTGCGGATGGTCCCCAGCGCCCGGGTTGGCCACATCGGCCTCTACCGGAACGAGGAGACCCTGGAGCCGGTGAAATACTTCTGCAAGATGCCCAAGGACGTGGCGGAGCGGGAAGTGCTGATTGTGGACCCCATGCTGGCCACCGGCGGCAGCGCGGAGGCGGCCATCGGGTTCATGAAGGAATACGGCTGCACCAGCATCAAGCTGATGGTGCTTCTGGCGGCTCCGGAGGGCATCGCCCGCATTCAGAAGAGCCACCCGGACGTGGATATCTACTGCGGCACGGTGGATGAGAAGCTGAACGAAAACGGCTACATCGTCCCCGGCCTGGGGGACGCGGGAGACCGGATTTTCGGAACAAAATAAGAAGCAAGCCCTCCGGCAATCCGCCGGAGGGCTTTTGTTTTCGCTTTGCGTCTGCGGGGACCGCTTACAGCACTTTGCTGAGAAAATCTTTCAAACGGGGATGCTGGGGATTCCCGAAGAGCTCCGCCGGAGGGCCCTCCTCCAGCACCTTCCCGTCAGCCATGAACAGCACCCGGCTGCCCACCTCCCGGGCAAAGCCCATCTCGTGGGTCACCACCACCATGGTCATGCCGTCCCGGGCCAGCTCCTTCATCACGTCCAGCACCTCGCCCACCATCTCCGGGTCCAGGGCGGAGGTGGGCTCGTCAAACAGCATCAGCTGGGGCTTCATGGCCAGGGCCCGGACAATGGCCACCCGCTGCCTCTGCCCGCCGGAGAGCTGACTGGGATAAGCGTCGGCCTTGTCCATCAAATCGACCCGCTGGAGCAGAGTCCCGGCCAGCTCGTCGGCCTCCTCCTGCTTCATCAGGCCCGTGCGCACCGGGGCCAGGGTGATGTTCTTCCGGATGGTCATGTTGGGAAACAGGTTGAAGTGCTGGAACACCATGCCCATCTGCTGGCGCACCTGGTCGATTTTCACCTTGGGGTCCGTGATGACGGCGCCCTGGAAGGTGATGGTCCCCGCGCTGGGGGTTTCCAGCAGGTTCAGGCACCGGAGGAAGGTGGATTTGCCGGAGCCGGAGGGCCCGATGATCACCACTTTTTCCCCGTGGCAGATGTGCTGGGAAATGCCGTCCAGCACCAGATGGTCTCCGAAGAACTTGGAGAGGTTTTTAACGTCGATCACTTTCCCTCAGCCTCCTTTCAAGCCGTCCCTGAAGCCAGGTGAAGACGATGACAACGGCTAAGTACATGGCGGCGATGCCCAGCAGCGGCGGCATGTAGTCGAAGGTCCGTCCGCCGATGGTACTGGCGTAGTAAAGCATCTCCGCGCCGCCCACGGCCTGGGCCAGGGAGGTGTCCTTGAACAGCGTGATAAACTCGTTGCCAAGGGACGGCAGGATGTTCTTAAACGCCTGGGGAATGACGATGAAGCGCATGGTGTCGAAGTAGCCCAGGCCCAGAGACCGGCCCGCCTCCGACTGGCCCGCGTCCACGCTCATGAGGCCGCCCCGGATGATCTCGGCAACATACGCCCCGGAGTTGACCCCCAGGCCGATGATGGCGACCAGAACCTTATTCCGCTGGGTGGGGAAAATAACGAAGGTCCAGATGAACAGCTGCACCAGCATGGGCGTGCCCCGGATGACAGTCGTATAAATCTGACAAAGTACGTTTAATACGCCCAACAGGAAGTTTCTCCGGCCAATGCGCTGCTGATCATGGGCGGAGCGGATGACGGCCACCACCAAACCCAGCAGCACGCCGAAAATCAGGGCAACGACGGTGAGCTCCATCGTGGTGCCAAGGCCCTGGAGATACAGCTTCCAGCGGTCGCCCTCGATGAAAGCTCTATGCAGCCGGGGCCCGATGCGGTCCAGCCAGTCAATGAGCGATTGGAACATGGGGGCCTCCTTTCTCTATTTCGCAACAGGGGGAAGTCTGAAAAGGGCGGCCTGAACAGACCGCCCTTTGGGGGATGTGCTTACTCAGCGGTGATATACTTGTCCACGATGCCCTGGAAGGTTCCGTCGGCCTTCAGCTCCGCCATGGCGGCGTTGACAGCCTCCAGCAGGGCGGTGTTCCCCTTGGCAAGGCCGATGGCATAGTCCTCCACGGCAAACTCGGTATCCAGGATCTTCAGACCTTCGTTCTCGGCCACAAAGCTCTTGGCGGGCTCGTTGTCGATGACCACCGCGTCCACCTGGCCGTTCACCAGGGCCATGACAGCCAGGGCGCCGGTGTCAAAGGCGGTGACATGATCTTCGCCGTAGCCGCCGTTTTCCGGGGTGTCGGAGCAGTAGATATAGCCGGTGGTAGCCTTCTGGCAGCCGATCATTTCGGCGCTGCTGAGATCATCCACGGTGGCAATGGGAGAATCTTCCTTGACAATGACCACCTGGATGCCGGTGGCGTAGCTGTCGGAGAAATCCATGACCTGCTGGCGGTCCTCGGTGACGGTGATGCCCGCCATGGCAACGTCGCTCTGTCCGGTCTGGACGGCGGTCAGGGCCGCGTCGAAGCCCATATCGTCCACCACCAGCTCCAGGCCCAGCTTTCCGGCGATGGCCTGAGCCACCTCCACGTCGATGCCCTCGAAGCCGCCGGCGTCGGTGGTCATCTCATAGGGAGGGAAGGCGGCGTTGGTGGACATGTGGAGCTTGCCCTCTTCCACGGTGGTGAAGGCGGGAGCTTCCGTTCCGGTGTCCTCGCTGCCGGTACCGGCGGGGGCGGAGGTGTCGGCGGGAGCGGAATCCCCGGCGTCGCCGGCGGGCTTGTCTCCGCCGCCGCAGGCGGCCAGGCTCAGGGCCATGGCCAGAGCCAAAAGCAGAGTCAGCATCTTCTTCATGATACAATCATCCTTTTCATCCAAAAGTCTTTGCCCGGAGAACCGGGCGCGGGTTTCAAGGCTCCGGGAGGCGTTCCTCCCTGGAGCTGTGGCTACCTTAGCACGGACCGGCGTATCTGTCAATACATTTTCAGAAATCGTGCATATTTATTTGGCTCATTTCTCCAGAATCGCCGAAAAATTCCGGCCACCCCAAACTCGTTTGTGCATTTTTGAAACTCCTCCAACAGATTCCAACCCGCGCTTGGATGAATATTCATCTCTTACGGGTGCATTGTTCCGGCGCTTCCGGCATTTTGCCCACCGGGAGAGGCGATTTTCCGGCCAGTTTCCCCGATTCCGACAGTTGCGGAACGGGAAAAAATATGCTACCATGCAGGAAGGACAAATGACCGCAACAGACGGACGGACCGCCGGAGGGGCGGCGCTATGGAGGACGCGATGGCAAAAGCGATCAAATACTACATTGTGGCGGCGGACGCGCTGCCGGAAATTTTCGTCAAGGTGGCGGAGGCCAAGCGGATGATGCAGACCGGCGAGGCGGACACCGTAGGGGCGGCCACACGGCTGGCGGGCATCAGCCGCAGCGCTTTTTACAAATACAAGGACTCCGTCCAGCCCTTCAACGACATGAAGTCGGAGCACATCATCACCTTTTACGCCATGCTCAAGGACACGGCGGGGGTGCTGAGCGGCGTGCTGGCGGTGTTCGCCTCCTCCGGGGCCAACATTCTGACCATCAACCAGAGCATCCCCACCAACGGCTGCGCGGCGGTGACCATCTCCGCCGAAACCAGCGGCCTTTCGGAGTCTCTGGAGCAGCTGATGGGAGATGCGGCCGCCTTGGAGGGCGTGCTGAAATTTGAGATCCTGGCAGGATAAAAGAGGAAGGTTTTCGGAATGATACAAATCGCAATTCTGGGTCTGGGCACCGTGGGCACAGGCGTTGCCAAGGTGGCGGCGGAAAACGCCCGGCAGATCGAGCGGAAGCTGGGGGAGCCTCTCCAGGTAAAGACCATACTGGTGCGGCATTTTAAGGACGGACCCTACCGCCAGCTGATGACCGACGACTTCAAGAAAATTGAGGAGGACGATTCCATCCGGGTGGTGGTGGAGGCCATCGGTGGAGTGGAGGCGGCCTACGAGTATACGAGGCGGGCTCTGGAGGCCGGAAAGCATGTGGTCACCGCCAACAAGCAGCTGGTGGCGGAAAAGGGCTGCGAGCTGCTGGCCCTGGCCAGGAAGAAGAACGTCAGCTACCTGTTTGAGGCCAGCGTGGGCGGCGGCATCCCGGTGCTCCATCCCCTGACCCAGTGCATGGCGGCCAACCGGATCGACGAGGTCTACGGCATCCTGAACGGCACCACCAACTATATCCTCACCCGAATGGTCCGGACTGGAGCCTTCTTCTCCGACGCCCTCCGGGAGGCCCAGGCCAAGGGCTACGCCGAGGCGGACCCCACCGCCGACGTGGAGGGCATTGACGCGGGGCGGAAAATCTGCATCCTGGGAGATTTGGCCTTCGGCAGCCAGATCGACCCGGACCGGGTGCCCATGGAGGGCATCAGCAAGCTGAGCCTCCGGGATGTGAAAATCGCCCAGAGGGCGGGCTACCGCGTCAAGCTGCTGGGCCGGGCGGTGCGCCTCCCCGGCGGCGGGCGGACGGCCTACGTGGCCCCCCACCTGATTCCCGAGGACAACCCCATGGCCGGCGTGGAGGACGTGTTCAACGCCGTGATGATCCGGGGCAACGCCACCGGCGAGGTGATGTTCTACGGCCGGGGCGCCGGAGAACTGCCCACCGCCTCCGCCTGCGTGGCGGACGTGATGGAGTGCCTCCAGCAGAGCCCCAAGCGGGAGGAAATCGGCTGGTCGGCGGAGACCGAGGGCTTCCAGGAGCCCTCCCTGCTGAAAACCCGGCACTACTTCCGCATTGAGGGCAGCCTCACCGACGCGGCTTTGGCCTTCGGCCAGGTGGAGGTCCTCAGCGAGGACGGCGAAACCGCCTTTTTGACCGAGCCCCTCAGCGGGGACATGGCGGCCCAGCAGTCCCGCTCGCTGAACGTGCTGGCCTGTATGCGGGTGCTGGACAGCTGACCCGGCCCGCGGTTCGCCGCATAGGATAAAGCGGGGGAGCAGGTTCTCCCCACCCCAACCTGATTTCAAGCGGAAAAGGAAGATAAACTCATGAGCTTAATCGTACAGAAATTCGGCGGCAGCTCCGTGCGGGATGCGGAGCGCATCCAAAACGTCGCCCGAATCATCGCGGAGACCTATGTCAAGGGCAACGATGTCATCGTGGTCCTGTCCGCCCAGGGGGACACCACCGACGACCTGATTGAAAAGGCCCGGGAGATCAACCCCAACGCCTCCAAGCGGGAGCTGGATATGCTCCTCTCCACCGGAGAGCAGATTTCCGTCTCCCTCTGCGCCATGGCCCTGGAGGCCATGGGCCTGCCCTGCGTGTCCCTGGCGGCGTGGCAGGTGGGAATTCAGTCCACCTCCGTCCACACCGACGCCCGCATCAAGCGCATCGACTCCGAGCGCCTCCAGTCGGAGCTGGACCAGCACCGCATTGTCATTGTGACGGGCTTCCAGGGCGTGGACCGCAACGGCGATATCACCACCCTGGGCCGGGGCGGCTCCGACACCAGCGCCGTGGCCCTGGCGGCGGCGTTCCGGGCGGACCTCTGCCAGATTTACACAGACGTGGACGGCGTGTACACCACGGACCCCCGGGTCGTTCCCACGGCCCGGAAGCTGGAGGAAATCACATATGATGAGATGCTGGAGCTGGCGTCTCAGGGGGCCCAGGTGCTCCACAACCGCAGCGTGGAGCTGGCCAAAAAATTTCGGGTGAATCTGGAAGTGGTGTCGAGCCTGGAGCGTAAGCCCGGCACGAAAATCAAGGAGGTTACCAAAGTGGAAAAGACCAACATCGCCGGTGTGGCAAAGGATACCAGCATCGCCCGGGTGGCCCTGGTGGGCCTGCAGCACAACCCCGGCGTCGCTTTCCAGGTCTTTGACCTGCTGAGCAAGCACAACATCAACGTAGACGTGATTCTCCAGTCCATCGGCCGGGAGGACACCAAGGATATCACCTTCACCATCCACAAAAAGGACCAGCAGGAGGTGGAATCCATCCTCAACGCCCACAAGGAGGCCCTGCGCTTTGACCACATTGAGGCCGACGACCAGATCGGAAAGGTCTCCATCGTGGGTGTGGGACTGATGAGCAACTGCGGCGTGGCCGCCAAGATGTTTGAGGCCCTCTACGAGGCGGGCATCAATATCCAGATGATCAACACCTCCGAGATTCGGGTCTCCGTCCTGCTGGACGAGGCGGATGTAAACCGGGCGGTCCGGGCCATCCACGACAAGTTTTTCGACGAGCTGTAATTCCGCGTCCGGCGGGGGGAAGCACCCTTCCCCTCGCCGGAGGCTGTTTCTTAAAATCATAAGGAGGAGCAAGCATGAACGCCATCGTCACCGTTTTGGGACAGGACCGGGTGGGCATCATCGCCGCCGTCTGCAACCGGCTGGCCGAGCACAACGTCAACATCCTGGACATCTCCCAGACCATTCTCCAGGGGGCCTTTACCATGGTCATGGCCGTGGACGTGAGCAAGTCCACCGCCAGCTTCGGCGAGCTGGGGCAGAGCCTCGGCAGCCTGGGGACGGAAATGGGTCTTTCCATCCGCATCCAGCGGGAGGAGATCTTCAACGCCATGCACAGCATTTAAGGAGGGAACCCCATGCTGAATCAGAAGGAAATTCTCTCCACCATCGAAATGATTGACCAGCAACATCTGGATATCCGCACCATCACCATGGGCATCTCCCTTCTCTCCTGCTGCGACCCGGACCCGAAACGGGCCTGTGAGAAGGTCTATGAAAAAATCTGCCGCCGCGCCGAGAAGCTGGTGAAAACCGGCCAGGACATCGAGGACGAATTCGGCATCCCCATTGTGAACAAGCGCATCTCCGTCACCCCCATGGCCCTGGTGGCCGGGGCCAGCGAGACGGAGGACTACGTCCCCTTCGCCCTGGCCCTGGACCGGGCGGCCCAGAGCTGCGGCGTGAACTTCATCGGCGGCTACTCCGCCCTGGTCCAGAAGGGCCTGACGCGGGCCGACGGGAAGCTGATCCGCTCCATCCCGGAGGCCCTGGCCCGAACGGAGCTGGTGTGCTCCTCCGTCAACGTGGGTTCCACCCGGGCGGGAATCAATATGGACGCCGTAGCCCTGATGGGCCGGGTAATCAAGGACACCGCCGCCGCCACGGCGGACCGGGACGGCCTGGGCTGCGCCAAGCTGGTGGTGTTCTGCAACGCCGTGGAGGACAACCCCTTCATGGCCGGGGCCTTCCACGGGCCCGGCGAGGCGGAGACGGTGATCAACGTGGGCGTCTCCGGGCCCGGCGTCGTGTACCACGCCCTCCAGGCCGTGAAGGGCCAATCCCTGGATGTGGCGGCGGAGACCATCAAGAAGACCGCCTTCCGGGTGACCCGCATGGGCCAGCTGGTGGCCCAGGAGGCCAGCCGGCGGCTGGGGGTTCCCTTCGGCATTGTGGACCTGAGCCTGGCCCCCACTCCGGCCATCGGGGACAGCGTGGCCCGGATTCTGGAGGAGCTGGGTCTGGAGGTCTGCGGGACCCACGGCACCACGGCGGCCCTGGCCATGCTGAACGACGCGGTGAAAAAGGGCGGCGTCATGGCCTCCTCCAGCGTGGGGGGCCTCTCCGGGGCCTTCATCCCCGTCAGCGAGGACGAGGGCATGATCGCCGCCGCCCGGTCCGGGACGCTGTGCCTGGACAAGCTGGAGGCCATGACCTGTGTGTGCTCCGTGGGGCTGGACATGATCGCCATTCCCGGGGACACCCCGGCGGAGACCATCGCGGCGATCATCGCCGACGAGGCGGCCATCGGAATGGTGAACAACAAAACCACCGCCGTGCGCATCCTCCCCGCTCCGGGGAAGGACGTGGGGGGCACCATTGAGATGGGCGGTTTGCTTGGCAGCGCGCCGGTGATGCCGGTACACCGGGAGTCCTCCGCCGGGTTTATCGGCAGAGGCGGCCGGATTCCCGCGCCGCTGCACAGCCTGCGGAACTGATCGCAGGCTGGCGAAAGCATTTTCGCCAGCCTACGCAAGTTTTTCAGAACTTTTTCAAGTTCTGAAAAACTTATGATTAAAAACGAGAGAAACCCCTGATGGGTTTCTCTCGTAGCTCTTTTCCTTTCCGTCCTCTTTCAGACGGCGGCCCCCCTTTTCGAAGGGAGCACGGCATCTCTCAACGTGCTGTTCCGGCAGACGGTTCTTTCTCGTCTTCCTTCAGGCAGCTTTCAATCATGGAGACGACCACGTTATTGAAGCTGGTTTTATTTTCTCCGGCAATTTTATCCAACTGGTCAGCGAGAGAACGTTTGATGTATAACGTTTTATAGACTGCCTCTTCTTTAGCGGGCGGCTTTTTTAATTCAAATTTCATCCTCTCACCTCAACTCCATTGTACATGGAGTCTCTCTCAAAAGATAACGCAGAAATTTCTGGTACTCTTTCTGGTATACTATCAACGAGTGCAACAAGGTACACTGAAACCCAGGAGGTGTGAGCATGGAAATCACAAAAGGTATTCTGGAAAAGCTGATCTGGGAGGACTGCGACAGCCGCCAAAAATGGATGAAGGTCTGGACGGCCATTGTGGGAGACGCGCTGGAAAAGGAGGAGGGGCCCTGGGAGCTTCTGTACGGCCTCCTCTTTTTTGCCCAGTCGGACTTCCGCCGCCGCCGGATTTTTCTGTCCAAGACCTTCCCCTGTTTCGGAGGCCCGCCCCCGGAGACGGAGCTTGACGCCATGAAGATGCTGTTCAGGCTGGAAGAACGCCGGAGGGAGGCCTACAGGAAAAAAAACGACGGCAAGGAAGCCAAACCGCTCTATCTCTGCGGAGGCCACCTGGAAAAATGGCTCTGACCGCCCCCGGCAGACGGAGGCCGGTAAGCGAAGAAGGACCGCCCGGATGGGCGGTCCCAGCGTGTCAAAAAGCGGTGAAACTGTCCGCGGCGGGAAGGAAGAGAGTTACGAGAGGAACCCAGGAAGGGTTCCTTTCGTTTTGAATCCGAAGTTTTCAGAACTTTTGAAAGGTCTGAAAACTTGCCCAGGCTGGCGAACACACGGTTTCGCCAGCCTGGGACCGCCCGGATGGGCGGTCCTTTTGGGCGCGAAAAAGGCGGACCGGCATGCCGGACCGCCCCAAAAACCAGTTTACTGTGCCTTTTTCAGCTTCTCGATATCCCGGGAGTTCCGCCGGACAACCGCTTCCAATACATCCAGGCGGGACTCGATCTCCTCCAGATCGTCGTATGTAACCATCTTCTCCTCTATCAGGTCGATCTTCTCCGCCAAGGCCTGGAATTTGGGGTCGAAATACGCCTCCATCAAAGCCAGCGTGTGGCTCTGAGAGGTGGAGACCTTTTCGTCCACGTGTCCTTTGAGGCGGGTTTCGGAGCCGGTGACTTTTTCGTCCACGTATTCTTTGAGGCGGACTTCGGAGCCGACAATTTCCTCCGCCATCCTGGCGGTCATCCGGGTTTCGGACGCGGCAATTTCTTCCGCCATCCTGGCGGTCATCCGGGTTTCGGACGCGGCAATTTCCT
The DNA here is from genome assembly GCA_910588175.1 of uncultured Oscillibacter sp. GTDB lineage: Bacteria > Bacillota > Clostridia > Oscillospirales > Oscillospiraceae > Oscillibacter. The sequence goes on along the minus strand of CAJUQQ010000019.1, from coordinate 17,948 downwards.
CCGCCATCCTGGCGGTCATTCGGGTTTCGGAGCCGGCAATTTCCTCCGCCATCCTGGCGGTCATTCGGGTTTCGGACGCAGTAACCTTTTCGTCCACGTATTCCTTGAGACGAACTTCGGACGCAGTAACCTTTTCGTCCACGTATTCCTTGAGACGAACTTCGGACGCAGTGACCTTTTCATCCACGTATTCCTTGAGACGGACTTCAGAACCGGTGACTTTTTCGTCCACGTATTCCTTGAGACGGTTTTCGGAATCACCAATCAATTTTGCAATTGCCTGTAAATCCTTCTGCTCCAGCATATGCCCCTACCTCCCGCTTTTTCCTTTATTATACGGCGGGGCCTGTCCAGTGTCAAGGCGCTTCCGCAAACTTTGCCCGGTCCCGGTCAATCTGCTTCTGATACCGGTCCTGCTCCGAAAACACACAGCCGCAGTATTTCTGCATGTAGAACCCCAGCTCCCGGGCCTGGCGGTTTCCCTCCCGGAAGTTCGGGCGGAAGTCCCGGTACAAAAACTCCACGCCGTATTGGGCGGCGTACCGCTCCGCCGCCCGGGCGATGCCCTCGTGGTCCTGGTAGAGGCTGGCGAGCAGGGTAGAGGTGAAGGCGGAAAAGCCATGCTCCGCGGCGTACTTCGCCGTCTCCTCGATCCGGTGCTCGTAGCAATAGGCGCAGCGATGGTCGATGTCCGCCGCCACATGGCGGATGAAGTCCCGGAGACCGTAGTCCTCCCGCACCCGCACCTCCATGCCGATGGTGGGGGCGTATTCCAGCAGGCAGTCCCGCCGGGCCTGGTACTCCTTCCAGGGGTGAATATTGGGATTATACCAGAAGGCCGCCGGCTCAATGCCCTCGGCCCGGAGGGGGGCAATACAGCTCAAAGAGCAGGGGGCGCAGCAGCAGTGGAGAAGAACGGTACTCATGGTCATGCCTCGCTTCCATCTTGAATAGAATCAGTATAACACGTCCCTGGGAAACAGGCAAGTCCCGGGGGACAGGCCATTTTTAACAGGTTCTTTACAGTTTTTCAATGGATTGCCGATTGCAAACTCGGTCGAAAACGTGTATGATACCAACGATATGATATCTTCCCGATTCCCGCCGGAATCACGGCGGATAATCGTTTACGCAAAGGAGGAGCGCGGCTTGAAGATCGGTCTTGACGTGGGGTCCACCACCATCAAATGCGTGGTGCTGGACAGCGCGGACAACATCGTATACAGCACCTACGAACGGCACTTCAGCCACATCCTGGAGAAGTCCGAGGAACTGCTCCGCCGGGTGGCCGGGCAGTACGTCTCCGGCCGGAGGGCGGAGCTGGCCATCTCCGGCTCCGCCGGAATGGGCATGGCGGAGAGCGTGGGCGTGCCCTTTGTGCAGGAGGTTTTCGCCACCCGGGTGGCAGCGGACCGTCTGCTCCCGGGCACCGACGTGGTGATTGAACTGGGCGGCGAGGACGCGAAGATCCTCTTCCTCACCGGCGGCATGGAGGTCCGGATGAACGGCTCCTGTGCCGGGGGCACCGGGGCCTTCATCGACCAGATGGCGACCCTTCTGAAAATGACCGCCGGCGAGATGGACGAGGCCGCTCAGACGGCGGAGAAAACCTACACCATCGCCTCCCGCTGCGGCGTCTTCGCCAAAAGCGACGTACAGCCCCTCATCAACCAGGGGGCCAAGGCCCGGGACATTGCCGCCAGCATCTACCAGGCGGTGGTAAACCAGACCATCGCGGGTCTGGCCCAGGGACGGCCCATCAAGGGGAACGTCCTCTACCTGGGCGGGCCGCTGACCTTTTCCAAATGTCTCCGGGAGAGCTTCGACAAGACCCTGGGAGTGACCGGAATCTGCCCGGAGAACAGCCTGCTGTTTGTGGCCCTGGGGGCGGCGTTCTACGTCGACCAGAGCTTTGACCTGAACGCGCTGGCGGACCGTCTCCGGCAGCGGGGCGCTTCGGAGACCTACCGGAGCCAGCCTCCTCTGTTCGAAACCCGGGAGGAATACGAGGTTTTCCAGGCCCGCCACGCCAAAGCCAGGGTGGACCGGGTCCCCTTTGGCCCGGACTACGCCGCCCCGGTTCACATCGGCATCGACTCCGGGTCAACCACCGTCAAGGTGGCCGTCATTGACCAGGAGGCCCGGCTGCTCTTCACCGACTACCGGCCCAACCTGGGCAATCCCGTTCCCCTGATTCGGGGCGTGCTCCAGCAGCTCTATGATGAACACCCGGCCCTCCATGTGGCCTCCGTCACCACCACCGGCTACGGCGAGGAGCTGGCGAAAAACGCCTTCCACGGCGACTACGGCGTGGTGGAAACCGTGGCCCACTTCACCGCCGCCCGGCACTTTCTGCCCAACGTGGATTTCATCATCGACATCGGCGGACAGGATATGAAATGCTTTAAAATCGAGAACGGGGCTATCAGCAACATCTTCCTGAACGAAGCCTGTTCCTCCGGCTGCGGCAGCTTCCTCCAGACCTTTGCCCAGGCCTTGGGCCACGACGTGAAGGAATTTGCCCGGCTGGGCCTCTTCGCGGACCGGCCGGTGGACCTGGGAAGCCGCTGCACCGTCTTTATGAACTCCAGCGTCAAGCAGGCCCAGAAGGACGGGGCCAGCGTGGAGAACATCTCGGCGGGCCTGTCCATCTCCGTGGTGAAAAACGCCATCTACAAGGTCATCCGGGCCGCCAGTCCCGAGGAGCTGGGACGAAACGTAGTGGTGCAGGGAGGCACCTTTTATAATGAGGCCGTCCTCCGGGCCTTCGAAAAGGAAATGGGAGTAGAGGTCATCCGCCCGGACATCGCCGGGCTGATGGGGGCCTTCGGCGCGGCCCTTTACGGGCGGGGCAAAGCCGCTCCGGGGCAGTCCAGCACTCTGCTGGACCGGGAGGCCCTGGCGAACTTCTCTCAGGAGACGGAGAGCCGGGCCTGCGGCCTCTGCGGCAACAACTGCCAGCTGACGGTCAACACCTTCGCGGGAGGAGAAACCTTCATCAGCGGCAACCGCTGCGACCGTCCCGTCACCGGAAAGGCCGACGGCGGGGAACGCAATCTATACGCCTATAAGCGCAAGCTGATTCTAAGCTGCAAGCCCGTCCCCGGGAAGCGGGGAACCATCGGCATTCCCCTGTGCCTGAACATGTGGGAGCTCCTGCCCTTCTGGCACACGTTCTTCACCAAGCTGGGCTTCGCCGTGTACCACAGCCCCCTCAGCAGCCGGGACCTGTACCTGAAGGGCCAGACTACCATCCCCAGCGACACCGTCTGCTTTCCGGCCAAGCTGACCCACGGGCACATCCAGTTTCTCTCCAGACTGGGACTGGACGCCATTTTCTACCCCTGCATGACCTACAACATCGACGAGGGCTTGGGGGATAACCATTACAACTGCCCCGTGGTGGCCTATTACCCGGAGGTCATCGCCGGGAACTGCCCGGAGATCAAAGACACCAAGTTTATCTACGACTACGTGGGCCTCCACCGGCCCAAGGACTTTACCAGAAGAATTTACGACATCCTCCGGCGGCACTTCCCGGATATCTCCAAGGCCGAGGTCCGGGAGGCCGGGGACGCGGCTTATGCCGAATACGCCCGCCACATGGCGCAGATCCGAACGGAAGGGGCCCGGATCATAGAGCAGGCCCGGGCCGAGGGGCGGCGCATCATCGTCCTGGCGGGCCGTCCCTACCACGCGGACCCGGAGGTCAACCACGGCATTGACACGCTGATCACCCGCTTCGGCGCGGCGGTGGTGACGGAGGACTCCGTCTCCGGCCTGGTGGACAAATTCCCCACCACGGTTTTAAACCAGTGGACCTACCACTCCCGGCTGTACGCCGCCGCCAAATACTGCGTGGAGCACCGGGACTGCGATCTGGTGCAGCTGGTCAGCTTCGGCTGCGGCGTGGACGCCATTACCACCGACGAGACCCAGGCCATTTTACAGGCCGGGGGCAAGCTGTATACGGAACTGAAAATCGACGAGATCACCAACCTGGGCGCGGTACGCATCCGGCTGCGGAGCCTCTTTGCCGCCCTGGACGAACAGGAGTGAGACAATGATGGAAGCCTTGAACTATCCCAAATTCACACCGGAGATGAAGAAGACCCACAAAATCCTCATCCCCAACATGGCCCCGGTGCAGTTCCGCATCCTGGCGGCCGTCATGGAGCGGGCAGGCTACACCTGTGAGCTGCTGGAAAACTGCGGCAGCCAGGTCAGCGAGCTGGGCCTCAAGTACGTACATAACGACACCTGCTACCCCGCCCTGCTGGTCATCGGCCAATTTCTGGACGCGCTGGCCTCCGGAAAATACGACCTGGACCACACCGCCTTGATCATCACCCAGACCGGCGGCGGCTGCCGGGCCTCCAACTACATTCACCTGCTTCGCAAGGCCCTGGTGAAGGCCGGCTATCCCCAGGTACCGGTGGTGAGCCTGAACTTCTCCGGCCTGGAGAAGGACTCCGGTTTTCCGATGAACCTGGCCATGATGCGCCGTCTCCTGGCGGTGATCTACTACGGCGATCTGCTGGTGGCCTTGAAGGCCCAGACGGAGCCCTACGAGGTCCGCCGGGGCGACGCGGCCCGCTTGCAGGAAAAGTGGCTGGACACCATCTGCGGCTGGATTCACGCGGACAAGGGCTGGTCCAACCGGGAGATGAAAGGCGCCATGCCCGTCATTGCCCGGGAGTTTGCCGCTATCCCCGTCCGTCGGGTCCCCAAGGTAAAGGTCGGCGTGGTCGGCGAAATCTACGTCAAATACTCCCCCCTGGGGAACAATGAGCTGGAGAATTTCCTCCGCTCCCAAGACTGCGAGGTAAACCTGCCGGGGCTGATGGGCTTTGTGCAATACTGCGCCTACAACCCCTCGCAGACCGCCCGGCTCTACGGCGGGACCCTTCTGGAAAAGCACGTGTCCGACCTGGTTCTCAAGTACATTGAGGGCATGGAGAGCGTGGTCATCAAGGTCCTGCGGGACAACGGCTATCACGCGCCCCTGCCCTTCCGGGAGCTTATCAAGCTCACCGACGGCATCATCAGCACCGGGGACAAAATGGGCGAGGGCTGGCTTCTCACCGCCGAGATGATTGAGCTGGTCCGGGCGGGATACGAAAACATCGTCTGTGCCCAGCCCTTCGGCTGCCTGCCCAACCACATCTGCGGCAAAGGCATGATCAACAAAATCCGGGAGCTGTATCCCCAGGCCAACATCACCCCCATTGACTACGACCCCAGCGCCACCCGGGTGAACCAGGAAAACCGCATCAAGCTGATGCTGGCGGTGGCCCGGGAGCGCCTGGCGGAGCAAGCTCTGAAACGGCCCGAGCCCTCCCGCCGGACCGCCGCGGAGCGTCCCCTTCCGGAGCGGGTGCGGAGCCGGGCGAAGGCCGTGGTATAAACCATCGGAAGCACAAAAAAAGCAGAGACGTTTCGTCTCTGCCTCAGGCTGTCGAAAAAGTGTTTTCGCCAGCCTGAGCAAGTTTTCAGACCTTTAAAAAAGTTCTGAAAACTTCCGATTGAAAACGAAAGGAACCCTTCCTGGGTTCCTCTCGTAACTCTCTTCCTTCCCGTTGTTGGAGTTTTTACTGTTTTTCGACACTCTGAGGCAGAGACGTTTCGTCTCTGCCTTTCTCATTCCTCATTCCTTTTTCAGGGCGGCGGCGATGGCGTCCTCCTCCAGGCTGTGGGTCCGCAGATAGTTCAGCCAGACCTTGCACCCCTTGGGATTCAAATGGATGCCGTCGAAATTCCACTCCTTGGGCAGCAGACCGTCCTCTCCGGTGAGGCAGGCCGCCACGTCCAGGAAATAACACTCCTTTTCCTCCGCCAGCTCTTGAATAACCGCGTTATAGGCCGCGATGCGCGCATTGTTGACATAGGTCTTTTTGGCCTCCTGTTTCGCGCCCACCGGGGGAATGGACTGGAGCACGATCTTCGCCTCCGGATGATCCTCCCGGACCCGGTCGATCAGCTTGGCGTACTGGTCGTGATAGGTCTTGGTTTTGGACCAGCCCAGCTCGTTGATGCCCAGCATGATATAGACCTTGTCGCAGTCCTGCGCCGCCACCGCGTCCAGCAGGGGAATCTTCTCCCCGCTTTCGGTCTCAAAGGTCTTTTTGGAGAACACGGATTCCACCGTAGCCCCCACGGAGGTATAGAAATGCCCGGTCTTCAGGCCGCTGTAAAGGAAAAGCCCCTCCGTTCGGGAGTCGCCCAGAAAGACGGCTCCGTCGAAGTATGTATCCTCCACGCTGTCCGTCTCCGGCAGCGGGCAGGGGAGCGGCTCCTCGGGGGATTCCGGAACCGCCTTCATCTTCTCCACCGGCCTCCCCGGGGCTTTCTCCCCGGCGGGGGCCGCCTTGTAAAGCACGGGCTCCGCCGCCTCCGCCGGCGGGGAGCTTACCGCCGCGCCGCTGGACGCGCCGGTGGTCAGCAGCAGGGTGACCGCCGCCAGAACCATAACGGCCGGCAGGCGGCGGACGGAGCGCTTGCGTGTATGCTTCATAGCCGATTCCTTCCTCATCTATGTCCACCGGTCCTCACGGGAGGGCCGGAAAAATCTGTCGAACGATGTCGAACCTCTCCCCGCAAGGTCCGGGCCAAGGGCCCCGGCCCCCGGTCTTGTCCATTCTATGCGCGGGGTCCGGCGGTTATGCCCCTCAGTCCCGCAGGCTCTCCGGGTATTCCCCGCTCTCGTGGAGCCGCCGCAGCGCTTGGGCCACCGCCTCCCGGTCCTCCCGGTAGGTCATGCCGAACCACTGCCCGGCGGAGGAGAGCACCGACACCCGCAGGCCCCCCTGCTGGATCTGGCTGTCTACCAGCTCCGGCAAAAGCCGCTCGGCCTTGGGATCATCTCGGGCGGCGCGGAGAAACGCCTCAAAGTCCCGGCGGAGAACGGGGAAAATCGAGGGCATAAAGCCCCAGAAGTTCATGGAAACCAAGGCGTCGGGGTCCAGGAGGCGGTCTGCCCCCAGGTCCCGGAGGGTCCCGTCGGGATAGAGCTGGATGTTCCGGGTCTCCCGCACGCTGTCCAGAAAGCCCCCCTGCCGGACGCACAGCCCCCGGGTCACCGTGCCGTGAAGGCTGGCGGTATTTTTCAGCAGGTAGCCCACCATGGCGGCGCCGCCCTCCGCCGGAAGGCGGCGGAGCTCCTGGGCCATCTGGCGGTAAGCGTCCAGACCGTAAAAATCGTCGGCGTTGATGACGCAGCAGGGCCCTGTCACCGCCTCCTCCGCGCAAAGCAGGGCGTGGACCGTGCCGTAAGGCCGGGTCCGGCCCGCCGGAACCCGGTAAAAGGCGGGAAGCGAGTCAAAGGTCTGATAGGCGTAGCAGACCTCCGCCGGGCTGCCGTCCAGGGCGGTTCTCCCCGCGAGGCTGCCGCAGAGGCGCTCAATCAGTTCCCGCATCTCCGGCTTGATGATGAACACAATCCGGCCGAAGCCCGCCCGGAGGGCGTCGTAGATGGCGTATTCCATCAGAAACTCCCCATGGGGGCCGATGCCGTCCACCTGCTTGTTTCCGCCGTAGCGGGAGCCCAGGCCCGCCGCCATAATGACCAGAGAGAGCTTCATGTTTCCCTTCCCTTTCCCCAGGCGGTGCCGCCTGAACTTGTCCTCTTTTTATGATACTCCAGTTTTTTCGGTTTTGCAAGACAGGGCTTGGCGTCTGTTGGAAAAATGTCAAAACGCCCAAACGGCGAAGCTCACCCCGCCAGCCCGCAAACCTAACCTTTTCCGCAGCGGAACCGCCGGGCCTCGCCGGTCCAGGACCAGAGCTCCGCCGGAAAATCCGCCGGGTCCGCCGGGAGAATCAAGTGGTTGGTAAACCGGCCGGGATAGGCCTCCACCGCCAGAATCAGGGCCTCTGTCTCCAGGGGGCGGGGCAGAAACAGCGACAGCAGCGCCCCGGGGACCGCCCTGCCCTTGACGTGCTTTCCCGGCGCGGTCAGGGCACAGAAGGGCCTGGGATCCCGGAGGCCCACCTGGGATTTCTGAGTGACAATTTCCGTCTCGGGCCAGCGCTCCAAAGCCTCCAGAAGAAAGGCCCGGACCGACGGCAGGGCCTCCGGCTTCCGGGCGAAGAACGCCTCCGCCAGACGCAGGGTCTCCAGTTCCATCATTCCGCCGCCCTCTCTTCCAGACTGTACAGCCCCGCGCCGATGGCGGTGGCGAAGGTGGCCCGCTCCGGAATGATATAGCGGATGCCGTAGAGCCGCTGGAAATTCTCAAAATTGGGCTTGGCCTGGGACAGGGTGGTGACGGAACCGGTGAGGACCACCGTATCGCACTTACAGCACTGACAAGCCAGCACCGTCATGGTGCCGATGGCCTGAAGCACCAGGTTCACCGCCCCGGCGGCCAGGTCGGCGGGGGCGGCGTCCTCCGAGAGGTTGCCGAAATTGGCGGCGGTGAGGGTGGGGTCCAGGGTGGCGGCGGGGTCCGGCGTAATATCCCGGATGGTCAGGTCCACCTTGCCCAAGTCTCCCCGCTCCGCCAGCTTTTTGATCTGGCCGAAGCGCTCCATGTCCACCAGCTTCCGGCACAGGCCCCCCAGGGTGCCGCCGCCGATGCCGCTGCCGCAGAGGTGCCGGACCCCCCGGCCCCGCTCCGCGAAGAGGAAGGCGGTGCCGGTGCCCATGGTGGCCACCACAGCCCGGTCCTGGCCGGACATGGCCAGGGCCCCCGTGCCGCTGGCGGAGAACTCGTCCACCTTGCAGGTGGGCAGGCCGTAGATGTCCCCCTCCACAAAGGAGGCCCCCACGCCGGTCAGAACCACCCGGCTCACGTCGGCCAGCCGCAGGCGGTTCTGGGTCAGATAGCTGCCGAAGGCCCCGTAGAGACTGGTGACGGGGTCCTCCGCCTGGACCCGGAGGGTAGAGAGCAGGGCTCCGGTATGGTCAAGGCCCACGATTTTGGTGGTGGTGCCGCCGATGTCGATGCCGAGGATGGTTTTCATAAGCGCGTCCTCCTGTGCCGCCCGCCTCAAGCGCGGCGGGCGTTCTGTCTCTGTTATTATGGGACATGGGGTGAAAAATGTCAACGGAGCGGACCGGAAAACGGCGTCCGCAAGCGTCAATTTTTTTCTTGACTTTTTCTGCGCATCGCATTATATTTATATATATAAGGAGGTGAACTTTTGGAAAAAATCCGGGGACGACCGCCCAGCGACAACCCCAAGAACGCTCGGTTCTTCATCTGCGTGACACCCCAGGAAAAGGCGGAAATTTATGCCTTTGCGAGAAGCTCCGGGTATTCGCTGTTGGACCTGATCAAGAAGGGAATCGAAGCGGTCAAAGCGGAATCCGAGCAAAAATAGAAACAGCCCGCCACCTATCCCAAGCCGCGAGCTGTTTCCAATCCACCTCCCCCGAAGGTTCGGCAAATTTATTATGCCACAGCCTCCGGGGGAAATCAAGGAGGTTTTTATGAACACGGAAGTTCTAACCGAAATCGAGCGCATCCAGACGGAGCTGGACAGCGGCATCGGCCTCATCGCCGTCATCGCCGATGGCCTGGACGCCTTTTCACGGGTCAGCTCTTTGTCCTGTAAGGATGGACAGCGGTACATCAGCGCCCTTTACCTGATCTTTGACACCCTGTCCGGCATGAGCGGAAAGCTCCGGGAACAGTTGGACCGCGCGTATGATTTCCAAACCTAACGTCCGGCAATCCGAAAGGAAATGGACCGTGGAGGCCGCCGTTCCCGGCGGCCTCCGTGATTTTGGGCAGTTTGTTTCAATCCGCCTGCCATTTCTTATGCTATTTATGTATTGCTTTCCAGAAAATGAACGATTATAATAGTAGAGCATTTAGGCAAACGTTTGCCAAGCGGACGGCGAAACGCGCCGCCCAGCGAACGCAAAAAATAACGGAGGAATGAAAATGAGCAAAAAATACTGCTACCTGTTCACCGAAGGCAACGCCAACATGCGGGAGCTGCTGGGCGGCAAGGGCGCAAACCTGGCCGAGATGACCAACATCGGCCTGCCCGTCCCCCAGGGCTTCACCATCACCACCGAGGCCTGCACCCAGTATTATGAGGACGGCCAGAAAATCAATGACTCCATTATTGCCGAAATCATGGAGTATATCACCAAGATGGAGGAAATCACCGGAAAGAAGTTCGGCGACCTGGAAAACCCCCTGCTGGTCTCCGTCCGCTCCGGCGCCCGGGCCTCCATGCCCGGCATGATGGACACCATCCTGAACTTAGGGCTCAACGAGGACGTGGTGGAGGTGCTGATCCGCAAGTCCGGCAACCCCCGCTGGGCCTGGGACTGCTACCGCCGCTTTATCCAGATGTACTCCGACGTGGTTATGGAAGTGGGCAAGAAGTATTTCGAGCAGCTCATTGACGAAATGAAGGAAAAGAAGGGCGTCACCCAGGACGTGGACCTCACCGCCGAGGACCTGAAAGAGCTGGCCGGCCAGTTCAAGGCCGAGTACAAGTCCAAGCTGGGCACGGACTTCCCCGCCGACCCCAAGGAGCAGCTGATGGGCGCCATTAAGGCCGTGTTCCGCTCCTGGGACAACCCCCGGGCCAACGTCTACCGCCGGGACAACGACATCCCCTACTCCTGGGGCACCGCCGTCAACGTCCAGTCCATGGCCTTCGGCAACATGGGAGACGACTGCGGCACCGGCGTCGCCTTCACCCGGAACCCCGCCACCGGCGAGAAGAAGCTCTTCGGCGAGTTCCTGACCAACGCCCAGGGCGAGGACGTGGTGGCCGGCGTGCGGACCCCCATGCCCATCAGCCAGATGGCGGAGAAGTTCCCCGAGGCCTTCGGCCAGTTTGAGAACGTCTGCAAGATTCTGGAGGATCACTACCGGGATATGCAGGACATGGAGTTCACCGTTGAGAACAACAAGCTCTACATGCTCCAGACCCGCAACGGCAAGCGCACCCCCGCCGCCGCCCTGAAAATCGCCTGCGACCTGGTGGACGAGGGCATGATCGACGAAAAGAAGGCCGTGGCCATGATCGAGCCCCGGTCCCTGGACACCCTGCTCCATCCCCAGTTTGACGGCGAGGCGCTGAAGGCCGCCCCCATGGCGGGTCACGCCCTGGGCGCTTCTCCGGGAGCCGCCAGCGGCAAGATCGTCTTCACCGCCGAGGACGCCAAGGAGTGGGCCGCCCGGGGTGAGAAGGTGGTCCTGGTCCGCCTGGAGACCTCTCCCGAGGACATCGAGGGCATGAAGGCCGCCCAGGGCATCCTGACCGTCCGTGGCGGCATGACCTCCCACGCCGCCGTGGTGGCCCGGGGCATGGGCAAGTGCTGCGTCTCCGGCTGCGGCGAGATCAAGATGGACGAGGAAAACAAGAAATTCGACCTGGGCGGGAAGACCTATCACGAGGGCGACTGGCTGAGCCTGGACGGCTCCACCGGCAAGATCTACGACGGGGCCATCCCCACCGTGGACGCCGTCATCGGCGGTGAGTTCGGCCGGGTCATGGGCTGGGCGGACAAGTACCGCCGCCTCCAGGTCCGCACCAACGCCGACACCCCCCACGACGCCGCCCAGGCCCGGAAGTTCGGCGCTCAGGGCATCGGCCTGTGCCGTACCGAGCACATGTTCTTTAATGACGACCGCATCCAGGCCATCCGCGAGATGATCTGCTCCGACACCGTGGAGCAGCGGGAAAAGGCCCTGGCCAAGCTGGAGCCCATGCAGCAGGGCGACTTCGAGGGCATCTACGAGGCTATGGAGGGTCTGCCGGTCACCATCCGCTTCCTGGATCCCCCCCTGCACGAGTTCGTGCCCACCGAGGAGGCCGACATCGTGGCCATGGCCAAGGAAATGGGCAAGAGCGTGGAGGAAATCAAAGCCATCATCGCCGGTCTCCATGAGTTCAACCCCATGATGGGCCACCGGGGCTGCCGCCTGAGCGTCACCTTCCCCGAGATCGCCAGAATGCAGACCCGGGCCGTTATCAAGGCCGCCCTGGCCGTCCAGGCCCGGCATCCCGAGTGGAATCTGGTCCCCGAGATCATGATTCCCCTGGTGGGCGAGCTGAAAGAGTTTGCCTATGTCAAGAGCATCATCACCGGCGTGGCCGACGCCCTGATCAAAGAGGCCGGCTCCGACCTGAAATACAAAGTGGGCAACATGATTGAGATTCCCCGGGCCGCCATGTGCGCCGACGACATCGCCCCCCACTCCGACTTCTTCTCCTTCGGCTCCAACGACCTGACCCAGCTGGTCTTTGGCTTCTCCCGGGACGACGCGGGCAAGTTCCTGGACGCTTACTACGACAAGAAGATTTACGAGAACGACCCCTTTGCCAAGCTGGACCAGCACGGCGTGGGCCGTCTGATCGGCAACGCCGCCCGCTGGGGCCGGTCCACCAACCCGGACCTGCACCTGGGCATCTGCGGCGAGCACGGCGGCGACCCCTCCAGCGTGGAGTTCTGCCACAAGATCGGCCTGGACTATGTGTCCTGCTCTCCCTTCCGCGTGCCCATCGCCCGTCTGGCGGCGGCACAGGCGGCCATCAAAGAGGGCTGAGGCGAAGCTTGAAGACCGCCTAAACCGATGACATCACGGCCTGCCGGACGGATGCTTTGATCATCCGCCCGGCAGGCCCCGTTTTTCCCCACATAGGGTGAAAATTCAGGGGAAGCCCGGACCGGCGGCGGGAAAAACCTTGACATTCCCGGAAGAGAACGATATCATAGCCATAGAATCTATGCGAAAATCTGACGGCCCCCGACCGTTTCCGACCTTGTGCGCGGCCGTTATGAGCAATAGGAGGATATACATATGGAAGCGTTATCCGTCAAGCTCGGCATCTTCGCCAGCCTGTTCGGCGTCCTCGGCCTCCTGGGACTGGCGGTCCTTCTCGCGTCGGTGATCTGGCTGGTGATTCGGGTTGCCAATTGGGATTCCGTACTTCCGGCTCTGCTCGGTGTCCTGCTTTCCGTCGCCATGGTCGCGGGCGGGCTTGTTTTAAGCCCGGCGCCGGACTACCAGCCGGAACCGTTGAAGATGCCCTGGGAAACGCTTTTGGATTGGGTGGGCAGCCTCCGAGACGGCAAGGCGGAAGACGAGGAGCCATCCGAAAACGGAGAAACAACCCCCGAAAATGAAGCAGCGGCCGCTCCCGAAAGCGAAAGCGGGGAACCGGCGGCTCCCGAAAATGGAGAGCCAACGCCCCCTGAAGACAGCGAACCTGAGGAAATAGAGTCCATAGACGTAGCCGGCGCACCGGACCAGGGCTAGAGTCTGTTTTTAAACCGCCTCCTGGCCGCAAAGGCTGGCCCTTGCGGGAAACGAAATTCCAGTGGGCGAAACAAAACGAACAGCGCATGACCAACCGGCCATGCGCTGTTTTTATCGGCATTTTTACAGGTCCACCACGGTAACCTCGTGCCCTGTATAGGGCAGCAGCTTCCCCAGCATGTCCGCCATTTTCAGCCTCAGGCTGCTGGTGCAGATACAGGGGTGGCAGCTCAGGTACTCCGCCTCATAGACCTCCCGCTCCATCAGCAGGCGGACCCGGTGGTCCTTGTCGTTCATCAGGCCCAGCACCGTGGCGGAGCCGGGAGTGCAACGGAGCAGCTCCCAAAGGCTCTCCTCCGGCGCGAAGGACAGCCGGGCGGAGCCGATCTGATGGGACAGGTCCTTGGTGTGAAAGGGCTTATCCGGCCCCATGAGCAGCAGGTAAAACTGGGTTTTCTGCCGGTTGCAGAGGAAGAGGTTCTTGCAGATGGGCATGCCCAGGACCTCGCTGACGGCGGCGCACTTCTCCATGGTGTCGGCGGGCTCGCCGGACACCCGGTCATAATCCATGCCCAGCTCCTCCAGCAGGGCGAAGGCGGCTTCCTCCTGGGGCAGCCGCTCCCCCTCCGGCCGGGTGTTGTGGTATAAAGGTGAAAGTTCCATGCCGCTGTCAGTCCTTTGTCAAGAGTTTTTCGCCTGCCCGGTAAATGTCCCCCGCGCCGACGGTCAGAATCAAATCCCCCGGCCCGGCCAGCCGCCGGATGGCCTCCGCCGTCTTGTCCAGGGTGGAGCAGTAGACGGAGCCGGGGACCTGCTTGACCAGGTCCGCCGAGGAGATGCCCAAGGTGTTCTGTTCCCGGGCGGCGTAAATTTCCGCCAGGACCACCACGTCCGCCAGCCGCAGCTCCTCCGCAAAGCGGTCGAAGAGCTTGGCGGTCCGGGAATAGGTGTGCGGCTGGAAGGCCACGATGAGCCGCCGGTAGTCCAGGTCCTTGGCCGTGGTCAGCAGGGCGTGAAGCTCGTCGGGGTGATGGGCGTAGTCGTCGTAAATTTCCGCGCCGTTAAAGCTCCCCTTGTATTCAAAGCGCCGCCCCGCGCCGGCGAAGGAGCCCAGGCCCTTCTCCACGGCCTCCCCCGGGAGACCCAGCACGTAAGCCGCCGAGGCCGCCGCCAGGGCATTGGATACGTTGTGACGCCCATAGACCTTCAGCTCCGCGTGGGCGTAGAACGCACCGCGAACGTAAATGTCAAAGACGGGACGGCCCTTGTCCTCCCGGAGATTCACGGCAGTACACTCCGCCCCCGGCTCCAGGCCGAAGGTGAAGGCGTCCAGGCCACGGGCCACGTCCAGGGCCCCGGCGTTGTCCGCATTGACTATCACATGGCCCCCCGGGGGCACCAGCTCCGCGAAACGGCGGAAGGAGGCCTTGATGTCGTCCAGATCCTTGAAGAAGTCCAGGTGGTCCGCCTCCACGTTCAGCACCACCGCCACGGTGGGATAAAAGCTGAGGAAGCTGTTGCAGTATTCACAGGACTCCAGAATGATGGTGTCCCCCTGGCCCACCCGGTAGCCGGAGTGAAGCAGGGGCAGGGTCCCGCCGATCATGACGGTAGGGTCCGCCTCCGCCGCCATGAAGACGTGGGTACACATGGAGGTGGTGGTGGTCTTCCCGTGGGTTCCGGCGACGCACAGGGCATTGGGGTAATGCCGCATGATGGCTCCCCAGGCCTGGGCCCGCTCGTAAACGGGGATGCCCCGGGCCACCGCTCCGGCAATCTCCGGGTTGCCGTCGTGAACGGCGGCGGTGCGGATCACCAGGTCGCAGTCCCCCAGGTTGTCGGCGTTGTGGCCCACGGCCACGGGAATGCCCAGAGCGCGGAGATGCTTTACCGTCTCGCTCTCCGTCATGTCGGAGCCCTGAATGACCAGCCCCTTGTCCCGCAGGACCTCCGCCAGGGGGCACATGGACACGCCGCCGATGCCCACCAGGTGGGCCCGGGCGCCGGGGGTGAAGAAATCACTGATGGGTCTTTCATTATGCATCATGGAAATCAGCTTCCTTTCCAGAAAACGGAACTGTCAAAATTGTATCCGGTCGAACAGTTTATTATAATATAGAAACCGGCAAAATGCAACGGGGAAAGCGCTTTCGGGAGTATCCGGCCGCGCATTTTATTAGGAGAAAGAGAGAAGGGCGGACACATAGGTCCGCCCCCAGGGATCAACGCTCCGGCTGGGACATGCTCTCCGGTTTCTCCCTTCCCGGAAGCGCCCCCGGCGGCTTCCGCAAAAGCGGGTTGATACAACGGCAGTCCTATGCTATAATCCAGATTGTTATATTTTTGTTTACCGGGCAGCCGTCCGCAAAATGGAACTACCTCCTCGAACCAAAGGGACGCCGGTTTCCCTTCATCCTATTACGTGAGGCCCCAAAAAGCAAGGGAGCGCAAAGCTATGGAACTGCCAAAGCATGTAGAGCGGATTCTAACCACCCTGGAGTCGGCGGGCCGCGAGGCCTGGTGTGTGGGCGGCTGCGTCCGGGACGCCCTTCTCGGCCGGACGCCGGAGGACTGGGACATCACCACCTCCGCCCTGCCGGAGGAAACGCTGTCGCTATTCGGCCCCCGGGCGGAACCCACGGGCCTGCGCCACGGCACCGTCACCGTCAAAACAGAGGCCGGCCCGGTGGAGGTCACCACCTACCGGATCGACGGGACTTACCGGGACCGCCGCCGCCCGGAGAGCGTCGCCTTCACCCGCTCCGTAGACGAGGACCTGGCCCGCCGGGACTTCACCGTCAACGCCATCGCCCGGAATCTCCGGGGAGAGCTCCGGGACCCCTTCGGCGGGCGGGAAGATCTCCGAGGAGGCATTCTCCGTTGCGTGGGAGACCCGGACCGGCGGTTTCAGGAGGACGCCCTCCGGATTCTCCGGGGCCTTCGGTTCGCGGCGGCGCTGGGCTTTTCCATCGCGCCTGAGACGGCGGAGGCCCTCCGGCGGAACCGGGCGGGTCTGGGAGACATCGCCGCAGAGCGGATACAGACAGAATTTTTCAAGCTTCTGCCGGGGGACCACGCGGCGGAAATCCTGCGGGACTACCCGGAGGTCTTCGGCGTCTTCTGGCCGGAGCTACTGGCCATGGTGGGCTTCGACCAGCGGAACCGCCATCACTGCTACGACGTGTGGGAGCACACCCTCCACGCGCTGGACGCCGTGCCGGGGGACGTGGTCCTTCGCTGTGCCATGCTCCTCCACGACGTGGGGAAGCCCGCCTGCTTTACCCTGGACGAGGCGGGGGTGGGCCATTTCTACGGCCACCCCGCCGTCAGCCGCGAGCTGGCGGACGGGATGCTCCGGCGGCTGAAATGCGGAACGGACTTCCGGGAGACGGTGGTCCGGCTGGTGGAGTGGCACGACCGGGACATTCCCCGGACGGACAAATCCATCCGGCGGGCCCTGCGGATTTTAGGAGAGGAGGACCTCCGCCGCCTGATTTTGATCAAGCGGGCGGACAATCTGGGACAGTCCCCGGCCTTTTGGGACCGGCAGGGAGAGCTGGACAAGGCGGAGGCCATCCTGGACCGGCTGCTGGAGGAGGACGCCTGCTTTTCCCTGAAACAGCTGGCGGTAAAGGGCGGGGACCTGCTGGCCCTGGGCCTCTCCGGCCCGGCGGTAGGAGCCGCGCTGGAGGCGCTTCTGAGCAAGGTGATCGACGGCGCCCTGCCCAACCGGCGGGAGGCGCTGCTGGCGCATCTCCAGGAAACTGGCGGAACCGGCCAAAAGGAGGAATCCGAATGAAGGGCTTTACCAGAGAAGACCAGCTGTTCTCCCTCTGCGGGCTGAACTGCGGCCTGTGCCCCATGCGCTTGGACGGACATTGTCCCGGCTGCGGCGGAGGCGCGGGCAACCAGTCCTGCAAAATCGCCCGGTGCGGGCTGGAGCACGGAGCGCCCGCCTACTGCTTTCAGTGCGGGGAATTTCCCTGTGAGACCTACGAGGGAATCGACGCTTTTGATTCCTTCATCACTCATTGCAACCGGCTCGCCGACCTGGAAAAGGCCCGGACCGGCGGGCTGGAGGCCTATCACGGGGAACAGGCGGAGCGGCGGGAAATTCTGGAGTTTTTCCTGGCCCGCTGCAACGACGGGCGGCGGAAAACCCTCTTCTGCCTGGCGGCGAACCTGCTGTCCCTCCCGGCTCTGCGGGAGGTGTTCAAGGAGGCGGAGAACGCGGCAGGTCTGCCTTTGAAAGAAAGAGGGTCCCATGTCTCCGCCCTGCTGCAAGCGGCGGCGGAGCGGGAGGGCGTTTCGTTGAAGCTGAGAAGGAAGCCGCGAAACCGCTAGAAGTAGACTCCAGGTCTCGTTTGAAAATGCCCGAACGACGGACCTTTTTTCGCCGCTCCGCGCTGCACTTCCCTGCCGGACGACAGCCAGCGAACATTCGCCTTGACCGGCGAAAAATTTCTCGCCGCCGGACCTTCCGCCAATGTTCGAACCAAACCGAAACGGCGCTGGAACATTCCAGCGCCGTTCAAAGTGTCAAAAAAGCAGGGAAACCATCTGCGGCGGGAAGGAAGAGAGTTACGAGAGGAACCCAGGAAGGGTTCCTTTTTGAAGGTCTGAAAAACCAGCCTGTCGAAAAGCGGCCTGCCAGGGAAAAGTCCTGGCAGGCCGCAAAGCATAAAAGATACATATGGGCGGAAAACAGCAGGAAAT